>QEVD01000587.1 GCA_003576975.1 Candidatus Zhuqueibacterota bacterium | reverse complement strand
CAATTCCGGTGGAACGCAATCGAGTCCGATAACCAAAACCTTGCGATTCGATGCGCCCGTTCGACCCTGATTGCCTATCATAAGCTGACACTTTCCTTAATTTCGTATCGGGTCAAATGTTTTTTGTGCTCTTGCACATTCTCTGGTGCGAACCGACAAATGAGGAATCTTTCATGAGGTGACGGCGCAGATGAAAACGCGCAAGAGCATGAATGACTTCACTTCAATCTATCAAACCGCGGCTTGCCGGCGCACGCCTTCGATCAACACCTTCACGACTTCGGCGCGGCTGAACTCGGGGGGCGGCAATTCGCCGTTGGCCAACATGGTGCGCACTTGCGTTCCCGAAAGCGTGACGTGATGCGCCGGCGGGTGCGGGCAGGTTTTGCTCGTGACCACCGCCTGGCAGGTGCGGCAGAAAAATGAATGCTCGAATTTCAGCGGCGTAATGCCCAGCTCTTCCGGCTTGAATTGATCGAAGATGAGTTGCGCATCGTAGGTGCCGTAGTAGTTACCCACGCCCGCATGATCGCGGCCAATGATCATGTGCGTACAACCGAAATTTTTGCGGCACATCGCATGAAAAATAGCCTCGCGCGGCCCGGCATAACGCATCGCCGCCGGAAACACGCTGAGCACCACGCGATTCTTGGGATAATACTCGCGCAGCAACACGTCATAGCTTTGCATGCGAATGTGCGCCGGAATGTCATCCTGCTTCGTTGCGCCCACCAGCGGGTGCAATAACAGGCCATCAACGATCTCAAGCGCACACTTTTGAATGTATTCATGCGCGCGATGAACGGGATTGCGGGTTTGAAAACCGACCACGGTTTTCCAGCCGCGCTCTTCAAACATCTGGCGCAATTGCGCCGGCGTAAAATGATAGTCGGCAAAGGGCAATTCCGTGGGATCATTCAATTGCCAAATGTCGCCGGCGAGGCAGGTATTGCCTTGCGCCAGCACGCGCGCCACGCCGGGATGCGCCACGTCCGTCGTGCGATAGACTTCCTTCGCTTCACGGGTTTTATCCGGCGAAAATTTGTCCGTGATCTTCATCGTGCCCAGAATATTTCCGTTAATTTCGATCAACGCGACGTCCTCGCCGACATGCACGCTCGCGGCAATTTCATCGGTTACCGGCAGGGTAATCGGGATCGACCAGACGCAGCCGTTTTGCAAATGCATGGTCTGCACGACGCTTTCATAGTCATCTTTGTTCAGGAAACCCGTGATGGGGCTCATCGCGCCCATGGCAATAAGCTGCAAATCGGAAATCGCCACTTCACCGAGCGGAATCTTCTTCATGTTTTGCACACGTTGCAGCGTCTCTTCCTTCTCTTTGCCGTGCAGCACTCGATTAATCAGAGTGCCGCCGTGGGGAATACTAGTTGGCATGCGGGATAAACTCCTCTTCAGTTATTTTGCAGTTGAATCTATTCATAATGAACGACAGGATTGATGAATTTGCGCAGCCGGACGCCGCTCTCACGCGGCGTTGGTGCTGCTGTGACGGCTGCGCCGGGTCTTGCTTTTCTTGCCGTCGCCTTTGCCGTAGTAGTAATAATGATAGTAGTAGTAGTAACTGCCGTACATGCTCTCAATCTGCACGCCGTTGAGCAGCGAGCCGAGCAAACGTGCATTGACATTTTTGAGCAGCGTGTAGGCGCGGAAAGCCGCATCGCGGTCGGTTTGGCCGGATTTCAACACGAGAATCACCCCATCCAGACGCGGGCACAACACCGCGGCGTCGGTTACAGCAATAATCGGAGGACTATCGAACAAGATGATGTCAAAAAGATCTTTCATCTCCTCCAAAGCGCGTGTCATGGCGCTGGAAGCGAGCAACTCGGAAGGATTGGGCGGCAAGGTGCCACAGGGCAAAACATAGAGATTATCGATCTCCGTCTTTTGCACGGCTTCAGACACGGAGACTTTGCCCACGAGAATGTTGGAAAGGCCGATGCGGCGATCAACTTTGAAAATGGTATGCAAAACCGGGCGGCGCAGATCCGAATCAATCAACAAAACTTTGCTGCCCATTTGCGCCATGGTGATGGCGAGATTCGAGACCGAGGTCGATTTGCCCTCGCCCGGACCGGGGCTGGTCACCAGAATCGCTTTCAACTCGCGGTCGAGCTTGGTGTACTGCAAATTCGTGCGAAACGTGCGATAGGCTTCGGAAATCGGCGATTTTGGCGCAAAATGCGTGATCAAGCGCGCCGCCATTTTTTTGGATTCGAGCGTGTCCAAATTGCCGTTCATGCCCGGCAGAACTTTGAGACGCTTGAGGGCTTCGTCTTCCTTGATCACGGGGATGGATCCCAGCACCGTGAGGCCAATGTGCTCGACATCTTCGATCGAACGCACGGAATTGTCAATGTACTCGAACAAGAACGTCAGGCCCAAGCCCAAACCAAATCCGATCAGCGCGCCGAGCACGAGATAAAGCTTCTTGCGCGGCTTGACCGGCTCTTTCGGCGCTTGCGCCGTGTCGATGATGCGAACCTGGCCCAACTGGCCGACTTCCGTGATGCGGGTCTCTTCATATTTTTCCTGCATCATCAGATAAATTTTTTCGTCAACCGTTGCCGCGCGTTCGAGACGCGCCAGGCGCAGGCTTTTCTCCGGCAACG
>QEVD01000586.1 GCA_003576975.1 Candidatus Zhuqueibacterota bacterium | reverse complement strand
AAAGTGCCGCGCAGCGTGGCGGTCACCTCGCGCGCGGAAGCCGTGCGGGTGGCGGAAGAAATCGGCTATCCCGTCATGATTCGCATCGCGTTCGCGCTCGGCGGCTTAGGCTCCGGACTCTGCACGAACGAGCAGGAAGTGGCGGAATTGGCGGAGAAAGCGCTGAGCTACACCGATCAAATTCTCGTGGAAGAATACCTCAAAGGCTGGAAAGAGATCGAATATGAAGTGGTGCGCGACAGCTTCGATAATTGCATCACGGTTTGCAACATGGAAAATTTCGATCCCATGGGCATTCACACCGGCGAAAGCATCGTGGTCGCGCCCAGCCAGACGTTGAGCAACACAGAATATCACAAACTGCGCGAAATTGCCATTCGCACGATTCGCCATCTCGGCATCGTGGGCGAGTGCAACATTCAATATGCTCTCGATCCGCATTCGGAAGATTACCGCGTCATCGAAGTCAATGCGCGTTTGTCGCGCAGCTCTGCGCTCGCCTCCAAGGCCACCGGTTATCCGTTGGCGTTCGTGGCCGCGAAACTCGCGCTCGGTTATAGTCTGGTCGATCTCAAGAATTCCATCACGCAAACCACCATGGCCTGCTTCGAGCCGGCGCTGGATTACGTCGTGGTCAAGATTCCGCGCTGGGATTTGAAGAAATTCCGCAAAGTGTCGAAGCGCATCGGCTCGGGCATGAAATCTGTCGGCGAAGTCATGGCCATCGGCCGGTGTTTTGAGGAAGCCTTGCAAAAGGCGCTGCGCATGCTCGACATCGGCGTGCACGGCTTGATCGGCAACGATCATCTTACGTTCGGGGATCTTGACGAGGAACTAAGCTATCCCACGGATGAGCGCGTTTTTGCCATTCCCCTGGCGCTGGCGCGCGGCTACACCGTCGAACGCATCCACGAATTGACGCACATTGACAAATGGTTTCTCTACAAGATCAAAAATGTTTTGGAGGTGGCCGACCATCTTAAAATTTATGCCGGCGGCATTTGCCCGCGCGGCGTGCTGGAGAAAGCCAAGAAAACCGGTTTCTCCGACGGCCAAATTGCCAATATTCTCGAAACCGGTGAAGCCGAGGTGCGGGGCATGCGCAAGAATTACGGTCTCTCCCCCTTCATTAAACAAATCGACACGCTGGCCGCGGAATACCCGGCGCAAACGAATTTTCTTTATCTCACCTACAACGGCAACGCCAGCGATGTGGCCGCCAGCGGCAAGCAGGCGGTGATCGTGCTTGGCTCGGGCGTGTATCGCATCGGCAGCTCGGTGGAATTCGATTGGTGTTGCGTCAATGCCGTGATGACGTTGAAGCAGCTCGGCTATCGCACGATCATGATCAACTATAATCCCGAAACCGTGAGCACGGATTATGACGAGTGTGATCGCCTCTATTTTGATGAACTGAGTTTCGAAACGATTTATGAAATTTATGAAAAAGAACAGGCGCTCGGCGTGATCATCGCGATGGGCGGGCAGACGCCCAACAATCTCGCGCTCAAATTTCAACAAGCCGGCCTCAACGTGCTCGGCACCTCGCCGCAGCAGATCGACATGGCAGAAGACCGGCATAAATTTTCCAAGCTGCTCGACGAGCTGGGCATCGATCAGCCGGAGTGGCGTGAGCTGAATTCGCTCGCCGAGGCCAAAGCGTTTGCGGCGAAGGCCCAATATCCCGTCGTGGTGCGGCCGTCATACGTGTTGAGCGGTTCGGCCATGGCCGTGGCCTCCAATGACGCCGAACTGGAAAAATTTCTCACCAAAGCCACCACGGTTTCGCGCGAGCATCCCATCGTGCTGAGCAAATACATCGAAAATGCCAAAGAGATCGAGATCGATGCGGTGGCGGCCAACGGCGAGCTGATCGTGTTCGCTATTTCCGAGCATATCGAGTATGCCGGCGTGCACTCGGGCGACGCCACGCTGGTGCTGCCGCCGCAATTCACTTATATTGAAACGGTTCGCCGCATTCGCACGATTGCCCGCAAAATTGCCGCGGCGTTGAAGATTACCGGCCCGTTCAATATCCAATTCGTCGCGCGCGCGAACGAAGTGAAAGTGATCGAGTGCAATCTGCGCGCCTCGCGCAGCTTTCCGTTCGTTTCGAAAGTGTACCGGTTGAATTTCATCGATCTTGCCACGCGCGCGATCATGGGCGAGCGCATCGATAAAGTCGACAAATCGTTTCTCGATATGGAATACGTCGGCGTGAAAGCGCCGCAATTTTCGTTCACCCGGCTGATCGGCGCCGATCCCACCCTCGGCGTGGAAATGAGCTCGACTGGCGAAGTCGGCTGTCTCGGCGACGATTTTGACGAAGCATTTTTGAAAGCGCTGCTCTCCGTCGGCAACCGCTTGCCGGTGAAGAATGTGCTGTTGTCAACCGGTCCGATCGAACAAAAAGCGGAATTCGTGCCGGCGGCGCGCGCGCTGTACGAGCACGGCATCAAGCTGTATGCCACCGCCGGCACGGCCGAATTCATGCGCCAGGCCGGCATCGAAACCGAGACGCTGCACTGGCCGCTGGAGAAAGCCAGCCCCAATGTGCTGGAATATCTTGCCGAACGCAAAATCGATTTGGTGATCAACATTCCCAAAAATTTTCAAGAAGAAGAATTGACCAACGACTA
>QEVD01000585.1 GCA_003576975.1 Candidatus Zhuqueibacterota bacterium | reverse complement strand
GCCACCGCGCTGCTCACATAGTGTTGCTTGATATCCTCGACAAAACCCGTCACAATCACGTCGCGTGAAGCCAAAGCCCGCACTTTTGCCGGCGGCGATTGGCCGACGATGTAGAGTTGGGCGGCAGGCATCTCTCTCTTGATCAACGGAAAAATCTCGTCAGTGAAATAGAGAATGCCATCGATATTGGGAAAATAGCTGAGATTGCCGGTAAAAATAATTTTGTTGGGATCAATATCCGTGAGGCTGCCGTTGGGCGAAAAATATTCCAAATCAACGCCGTTGGGAATGAGCTTGATCGCCGCTTCCGGCGCGGTTTTGCGCAATTGTTCGCGATCCGGCTCGGAGCACACGAAGCAGGCGTTGAATTTTTCCAGAATCCGTTCATAGCGCATCATGCGCCGCAGCTCGATTTTGAGCAGCAGCTTCATGAAAGGATTTTTTGCGCGCGCGGTGAACCGCTGGAGATAAAGCGAAACCGCATCGGTCAAATCCAGCACCTTAACCGGCCGGTTCTTTTCAGCGGTATATTGCGCCATGCGAATCAAATGCGTATGAATGACGTCGAAATGATGCTGCCGGCAGGCCTGATTGATGAGATTCTGCATGCGGCGAGATTTGAAGTACTGCACTTGCAGCGGAATCTGGGTGAACAAACCCGCAAAGCACTTCAAGAGCGAGAGCCACACCGGCAGCTTGACATGGTGGATGTTTCGGCAATACGTACGCAAATGCTGCAAATTCTCCAAATCCTGCCGGGTTTGCGCAAAGCAAATGAGATGAATCTCATGGCGCCGGGACAAGCGCTTGATGAGATTGAAGATTTTGAGCTTGTCCCCGCGATAAGGAGGATAGGGCACACGCGGGGTGATTAACAGTATTTTCATCAACTCGTTCCCTTGACCGTCGCGTTTTAGTGAAGTATTGTAAACAATCCGCCGGTCAAAAACAATAACGACAATTTGCCTAAGAAGCCGACTGGGACTGCGACACCCCGTCACGGAAGCCGCGCCAAAGTGCACGAATTTTTTGGCGCGAATCGTCCGGCTTGCGCTGCCACAATACCAGTGTTTTTGCGAGGGCGTTCATCAAGGAAAACAACAAAACATAAGCGCGATAAAGCAGGGGATCATTCTTGAAAGCCCATAACCGATTACGTGTGTGATAATACAAATACGTTGGTGTATATGATGCCCAGCTTGTGCCGGCCCCGCTTTTGTGATAGACTTTTCCACGAGGGGTATAGATCATGCGAAAATGGTTGCCGACCCGCCGTGAAAACTCCAGATCTTCTACATACAAAAAAAATCTTTCATCAAGGAGTCCTGCACGTTCAAACACAATGCTCCGAATCAGCATCACACAGCCTGGTGCAAAGGAAATCTCCCGCTCACGATCTTTGATATTCCGTTTAGGATCATCAGACTGCCACTGCAAATCATTAATGCCCGTGCAGAGCCAACGGCTGAATGTCCCACCGGCGGCATAAATTTGTTTGGGATTTGATTGATAACAAACTTTGCACGTAACCACCCCGACTTCCGGCATGCGTTCTGCGAGTTCTACCATGGGGGATAGAAAATTATTTTCAACGACGACATCATTATTGATTACTAAAACATATTGAGCGCCTTGCGCTAAAGCGAATTTGATGCCAGCGTTGTTGCCGGCAGCATAGCCTCGGTTCTGCTGCAATTGAATGAACTTTAAATGTGGAAAAGCCTGTGTGAGTTTCTCCGCGCTGTCATCGGTGGAACCGTTATCGACCAATACAATTGCAAGATTTGCGTATGCGACTTGTTGCAATGAAGCAACACATTTCACGGTGTCATCATAGCCATGCCAATTCAGTACAACTGCAGTTACTGCCGGTGCATTCGTCGTCGGCTGGTGAGTCATTTGAGTCGCTGGATTTTATCTCGTAAATTCCGAAAGTCCGCGGCCCTCATAAAATCGTCCTGCCCGAAAATCTTGCAAGCCAAACCAGGCAGCTTTAAAAAAACGCGGGTTTATCAAGCGCCAGACCAGCAGTTTTATGCTAATAATGCTCAAGAAATAGACTCCTGCTACCAGTTTTTGTGGACCGCGCAGCGCAGTCTTGATCAACAAAAAACGATTGCGCGCCGAATAGTAGAGTTTAAATGCATGCTGCCGCTCGATGGCAGCCGGATAAATACGTTTGAAGTAATTTTCGTTCTCTTTGTCGATCACTTTGTGATAGATGATCGAGTGAGGAACGTAGAGCAAATCCCGACCTTTTGCTCGAATGCGAGCGGAAAGTTCAATATCGTCTAAATACATGAAGAAACGTTCGTCTTCCAAGCCGATTTGGTCAAGCACCGAAGCGCGCAGGAGAATCAGGCAGCCGGTGATAAAGGAAACCTTGCGCACGCCATTGAGTGCCGTTGGCTCAATGAAAAGCCCTTTTTTCTCATGAATGGCCATGCCGCGCCATTGCAGTAAGCGGCCACCGGCATACCAAATCTGTTTGCGTTCGTGCTCACAATATATTGTGCCGCAAGCGGCAGCGGCGTTGGGATGCTGCTCTATCGCCGCCACCAGATGATTCAGAAAATCCGGCGTTACCAGCGTGTCAGATGATTCAGAAAATCCGGCGTTACCAGCGTGTCGTTGTTCAGAATGAGAATGTACTCGAACGGCGATTGCAGAGCATGGCGAATGCCGAAATTGATTCCGCCGGTGTAGCCGAGATTTCCGCCGGTTGAAACGATTTCGAGATCGGGAAATTCCCGGCGCAGTTTCTCGGCCGATTGATCGGTGGAAGCATTGTCAACGACAAGTATGTGATATGAATCATAGGCACATTGCTTCAAGCTGTTGAGGCACTCAATGGTGTCTTGACAGCGGTTATAGTTTAGTAAAATGATGCAGACGCGCGGATTGGGCATAAACGGTTTTGAATTAGTATGGCAACCGTCATCCCGCCCCAGCGGGATCTTGTGAGGCTGCGATCTATTGATGAATTATCACAAGATTGCTACTCAATGACATTTTCACTCGATTGCAAACCGCCATAAAACGCGCGGGCGATCAGTCTTTGGTTCCAATTGCATAAATACACCACCCCGTCATATTCCAAAACGATGAAACCAGATAAGGGCGATTGCCGCGCAGCAGTGCGAAGAACATGATGGCCGGATCGAAAAAGAACTTCAACCAATTCCGGCGCGTGCCGGCTTTCACCGCATGCAACTTGCAATCCTGACGGAGAAATTCATAAAGCCCGTGTTTGCTCCAGGGCTTGCGATGCGTGCGATCGTCGAAAAAATTGAACGGATAGCCTTGATCGCGCTTGAAACCGAACGAGGGCATGAACATGCTGATCCAATTGGGCGTTTCGACGTAGATTTTGCCGCCGGGTTTGAGCACGCGATGAATCTCGCCGCCGAGGCGCATGGGGTTTTCAAGATGCTCGATGACGTGCACGAACAAAATCGCATCGAAGAAGCCGTCAGGATACGGCAAGTTCGCGGTATTCAGATCTGCTTTTTGATATTGAATGAAGCCGGGAACCAATTTTGGGTCGAGCAGATCGATGCCGTAAAATTCGAGATGCCCCGCGGTTTCGCGCAATTCTATACAATTCTTACCGTCGCCGCATCCCAGATCAAGAATGCGTTGGGCGCTTTGCAAGCGGCGAAAGAATCGTCGCCGCGTATCGAAGTGAAGCAGGAGCTTCTGTGAATTTTTCAACATGCGGCGCCGTCTATGATGCGATTAGCCCTTCAAAGGTAGAATAAAATTCTGAACGTTTTTAAGGCCAAACCATTTGGGGCAAAACCATTCAATCGTTTTGCCCCAAATGGTTTTGCCTAAAGTTTTTTCCCAGTGCCGCCCCGGCGGGTTCTTGTGAAAACGCGCTCTGGGCCGCATACTTCACAAGATTCCTGCGGAGTAACAGGGTTCATCAAGCGAACGAAAAACTATGAGCCGTTTTTCAGCCCGGCGCGCCAGCCTTCACGTGAGAAATCAAAAAGCATTTTTGCGCGCTCGTTTTTTGTATAACCGGCAAAGTAAATGATCACGATGCTAAAAATAGCGATTGTGGCAATACCATACCAGGCATTCAAATCAGCGAAGCTCCACAACATGAATCCCAGAATTGCAAACAGCAGCCCCGGCAAGAGGTAGTGCTTTTCCAGCGTCCACTTTAAAAAGAGCGCGCGGCAAGAGTAAGCAAAAATCACCGCGACAAAAAAATTCACTATAACCGATACCCAGGCGGCGCCATAGGCGCCATAACGCGGAATGGCATAAGCATGCAAACCAAGAGCGAGCAAAGTCGCCAGTGTCACGGTGATCATGCGCACGCGATGCCGACCTGAAGTGGTCAGCATGATGCCATAAGCCGCGAGCGCCAAGCGGATGAGAATGATCAACGCCGTCACGCGCATGATGGGAATCGCCGGGGCAAAATTTTCCGCGCCGTAAATCAATCTCACCACCGGCTCGGGATAAACGAAAAAAATCAGCGCCAATGGCAGCGCCAGAAAAAAAAGCGTTTTGTTGAGAAGTTTTCCCAACTGCTGCCAGCGCGCCTCG
>QEVD01000584.1 GCA_003576975.1 Candidatus Zhuqueibacterota bacterium | reverse complement strand
GCGGTATCGCCATTGACAACAATCACGACTTGATTCTTGAGATAATTGTAGAGGTAGCGATCGGCTTCCTGCGCTTCGCGCGGATCGCCGAGATAGAGTTTGCCGGTCCCCTGAGCTTCGAGCACTTTCTCCAAATCATCGGTAAAAATTTTGAACGTGATCTCCAGCGACTTTGCTTCAGAATTGTGATCGATCTGGCAAATGCTGACATAAAAGGGATGTCGAATGCCTGAAACCGCGCTCGCCAGCAGAAAAACCGGCAAAACCGCCAGGTAAAACTTGAATCGGAGCTTGGGCATTTCTCGCTTGCTTTGCATTTTTTTTCGATTAGTTTACTCGCCACCCCCGCGGCATGGTTGGCCCGGGGAATGCAAATATACGGCACACAACCGCGACCCGCAACCCAAATGTCGGAATTTCAAACCTACCTCACACTCGGCTTCGAACATATTTCTGATTTGGGCGCTTACGATCATCTGTTGTTCATTGTGGCGCTCTGCGCGGTTTATTCCTGGCAACAATGGCGCACGCTCGCCATTCTCGTTACGGCGTTCACCCTCGGCCATTCCCTCTCGCTGGCAGCCTCTATCCTCAGCCGGCCGCTCCTGCCGGCAACGCTGGTGGAATTTTTGATTCCACTTACGATTTTTGCAACCAGCGTATTGAACGTCGTGCGCAAAAACGATTCTCATCATTCTCCCAATCTGCGGCTGCATTACTTGCTGGTGCTGGGTTTTGGATTGATTCACGGTATGGGGTTTTCGAATTATTTGCGCGTCTTATTGGGACAAGAAGCCAGCATTTTGCTGCCATTGTTTGCCTTTAATCTCGGCCTGGAAATCGGGCAATTGCTGATCGTCGGCGTTGTGTTGGCCTTTTCCTGGCTGGCGTTGCGCGTTCTCAAGATCATGCCGCGCGCATGGAATCTCCTTATCTCGGGCGCGGCTGCCGGCGTGTCGCTAATTCTCTTGACGCAACGTTGAAGCCGTAAGCGCCTCGTCAGTATAAACAGCCTAGAATCTTGGATATTGGAAACAATTGAGGTTTTCAATGCAACGGCCAAGCCGTTGCAAAAGCGTTTTCGCGTTTTCAGATTGTGATCAGCCTAAAAGATATGAGGATTGCGTAGGTGGGGAATGTTAAAAGGTGGCATTTGCGTTCCAATAAATCATTCATCAATTCCGGTGAGGCGAGAGATGAAAAACAAAATGCTGTTCCTGTCGAGCTTGCTGTTTTGGGCGTTTAGCCCGTTCGCGGGCAATGCCCAGGACGGGGAAACCGTGAACGAGTCCGAGAAAAAATTCCGGCAGTTGTATGAAGAGTTTCGCAGTCCGAATGTTTATCGTGCAGCTTCGGGCGCGCCCGGGCATCTGTATTGGCAGCAGCGCGCGGACTATGACATGCAAATCGAACTCGACGATGAAACGCAACGTCTTTATGGCACGGAAACCATCACCTATCACAACAACTCACCGGATGTGCTGACCTACCTCTGGCTGCAGCTCGATCAGAACCGCCGCGCGCGCGACTCCGACTACCTCTGGCTGCAGCTCGATCAGAACCGCCGCGCGCGCGACTCCGACACCTACAAGACGCAAACCAACAGCATTTCCGATAAAATGAGTTTTCAGTCGCTGATGCAATTGCACAACAACTTCGACGGCGGTTTTAAAATCGACTATGTGAAGGACGCTGCCGGCCGTGACCTGCCCTTCACCATCAACAAAACCATGATGCGCGTTGATTTGCCGCAACCGCTTGGCCCGCAAGGCCGTTTTGTCTTGAAGATCAAATGGTGGTACAATATCAATGATCGCATGAAAATCGGCGGCCGCTCGGGCTTCGAATATTTTCCAGAGGATAAAAACTATCTCTACGCCATCGCGCAGTTTTATCCGCGCCTGGCGGTTTACAGCGACAACCAGGGCTGGCAGCATAAACAATTTCTCGGCAGCGGCGAGTTCACCCTGTGCTTCGGCGATTACAAAGTGAGTCTCACCGTGCCCGCGGATCACATTCTTGCTGCCACTGGCGTGCTGCAAAACAGTGCCGAGGTGTTGACTGCCGAACAGCGCAGCCGCTGGCAAAAAGCGCAAAGCGCGAACGCACCGGTGATGATCGTGACCGAAGCCGAAGCGCGTGAGGCGGAGAAGTCGCGCGCCAAAAGCAAGAAAACATGGCGCTTTCATGCGGAAAACGTGCGCGACTTTGCCTTTGCCACATCGCGAAAGTTCATTTGGGATGCCATGCCGGTGCAGTTCGGCAATCGCACGGTGATGGCGATGTCGTTTTATCCCAAAGAAGGCAATCCGCTGTGGGAGCAGTATTCCACCAAAGTGGTGGCGCACACGCTGCGGGTTTATTCGAAGCACACGTTTGATTATCCCTATCCTGTCGCGATTTCCGTGCACACCGACCGCATCGGAATGGAATATCCCATGATTTGTTTCAACGGCGGCCGGCCCGAACCGGACGGCACTTACACCGAGCGCACGAAGTACGGCATGATCGGCGTGATCATTCACGAAGTCGGGCACAATTATTTTCCCATGATCGTGAATTCCGATGAGCGGCAATGGACGTGGATGGATGAGGGGTTGAACACGTTTCTGCAATTTTTGACCGAGCAGGAATGGGATCGCGATTATCCCTCGCGGCGCGGTCCAGCCTACAAGATCGTCGATTACATGAAAGGCGACAAGCAGGGCCAAACGCCGATCATGGCGAATTCCGAATCGCTGCTGCAATTCGGCAATAATGCTTATGCCAAGCCCGCCACCGCGCTCAACATTTTGCGCGAGACGATCATGGGACGCGAACTGTTCGATTTCGCTTTTAAAACTTACTCCCAGCGCTGGATGTTCAAGCAGCCGGAGCCGGAGGATTTGTTCCGCACGATGGAAGATGCTTCAGGCGTTGATCTAGATTGGTTTTGGCGCGGCTGGTTTTATACCGTCGATCACGTCGATATCGCGCTGGAGGCGGTGAAATGGTACCGCATCGACACGCAGGATCCGGAGCTCGAAAAGGCAATCACCAAAGCCGGCGAGCAGAACCAGCCGAAATTCATCGGTGACATTCGCAACCAAACCGCGATTCCGGCGGCGATGGTCGAGCGCGATCCGGCGACGCAGGATTTCTACAACAAATATGATCCGTTTGCCGTGTCGATCCTCGATAAAAAAGAATATGAGCGCTATCTGGCAACTCTGGATGAAGATGAAAAAAAGCTGCTGCGCGCGGGCTACAATTATTACGAGTTGAGCTTCTCGAATCTCGGCGGCCTGGTGACGCCGTTGATTTTGGAGTTCACCTACAAAGACGGTTCGCAAGACGTGTATCACATTCCCGCCGAGATTTGGCGCTACAACGACAAGCAGATCAGCAAAGTGTTTGCGACACAAAAAGAATTAGCGAGCGTCACGCTCGATCCCTTTCTCGAAATGGCAGACACGGATATGAGCAACAACCACTGGCCGCCGCAGGCGCAGCCCACGCGCTTCCAGCTTTTCAAAGAGCGCGAGCGGGAACGTGAAGAGGAACGGGAAAATCCGATGCAACGCCAGAGGCGCATCGAGAAGATGACCAACGGCGAGACCACGCAAGAGCAGCCGGGAAATGGCGGCAAGCCGGCAGGATCGAATTGAGACAGGAATATGAGTGTGTTGCTTGAATAACCAAATTTTATGGATTGCAAACGCCCGCGAATGGAGACCCTGTTCGCGGGCTTTTTAATTCTATGTTGTTTTGCGCCTAATCTCATCAATCAACTCATAAACCACCGGAATCACCACCAAAGTCAATAGCGTTGACGTGACCAAACCACCGATCACAGCAATGGCCATGGGCGCGCGCAAACGCGCACCCTCGCCCAGGCCGATAGTGAGCGGCAAAAGTCCGAGAATCGTGGTCGCGGTGGTCATGAGAATCGGCCGCAAGCGGTCGCGCCCGCCCTGCAGAATCGCCTCGCGCCGGGACATGCCGGCCGCGCGCAAACGATTGATATAATCGAGCAGTACAATGGCATTGTTTACGGCAATACCAACAAGTAAAACCACGCCGATATAAGCCATGACGCTGAGCGGTTCTCCCACCAACAAAAACGCAAACACCACGCCCACCCCGGCAAACGGCAGCGTCAACAAAATCGTGAACGGGTGCAGCAGATTCTCGAACAACGCCGCCATT
>QEVD01000583.1 GCA_003576975.1 Candidatus Zhuqueibacterota bacterium | reverse complement strand
TTCTGCCGTGAATGTCCGCGAGGCGGCCGAAGGGAACAAGGAACATGGCAGCGGACAGCAAAAACGCCGTTGCCACCCAGCTCAACCTGACGACATCCATGGCAAAGTCGCGCGCCATCAGCGGCAGGGCGATATTCACCGATGATCCCATGAACGGTGTGAGAAAAGAAGCCACCACGGCGACCACCAAGGCCGGACGGGCATCGGAATCAACGCGTCGCAAAGCGGTTTGAGGTGAAAGTGACGCCATGTTAAGCTTTGACTTTTGACAGACAATTGCTTCGTGCCAGGCTCACGCTCGGCTTAAGTTGCGCAAGAGCTGAGCCGGCAGCATGATTATGGCTCGCAGAAATTCAAATACGCCTTCCACGACCATGCCGAGCAGGCGGAACGGCAGCAAGATCAGCCAGACAAGCGGAAATTCCGCGGGAAAACGCATCATATCCACCTGGCCCGCGGCGCGTGAAAATTTATTGATATCGTCGAACAGCCCTTGTATGTCGGTGAACAATTCTGTGATGCCCGTCTTTTCTGCGGGAAAGTGGCCGGCGAGCAGATCGATAGAGACAGGGAGATTGCGCTGGGGGACGCGAATATCATGCTCGGGAAAGATGATGCGATACAAATTGGGATGCGGGACAAATTCAACATCGCTTATTTCCGGAAAGCCGGGAATGAGATTGTGTATGCCGCCGCGTTCGCCGAAGGTGGTGGAATGCAACGACACATCAAATTCAAAACCGCCGGGCCGGTCGTGTTTTTCAAGCACCAACGGCTGGAAGCCCTGGCGGGCGAACGCTGCGGCGCAGCTCAGTCCGCCGAGTCCCGAGCCGATGATGGTGGCGTCAAATTCATTGTCACTTTTTTGCGCGCCAGCGCCTCGTGGCAAAATGCTCCAATCCAGAGCGAGAGTGGAAACGCCGGCGATCAGTGTTTTGATGAAATCGCTTCTTTTAATCTCATCGTTCAACATAAATCATCCATCCCGTTTCAAGCTTTTTGCTATCTTATTTTGTAAAAAACGTAAGGCGCGATCGTGGTCCAAATCAGCACGAGCAGCCACACGCGGCCGGCAGCAATATTGTAATCCTGCAGCAACTTGCTCCACGGATGGCCCGCTACAAAATGGCCGAAGAGAAATTCAAAGGCAATCGTCATCGCCAGCCAAATGAAACCGACGGTCCAGGCTTGTTGGGCTGAGGCCAGCGGCCAGAGACGGCTGAATGCCCAAATCACCACGCCGAGCAGGATAATGCCGGTGAGCGTGGAAAGCTGATGCGCGCGCAAATCGCCGAGGCTGTTCTTGTAAACGGCCTCGCGGAGGGCGCCGTTGATGATGGCAGCGATCATCAAAACAAACCAGACGAGAGTGTAGCGGCGTAGCATTGATTTTCTCCTTGAATCGTTGGTGTTAATCAAATCGCAGGCATAAAGCGGTTACTCATCCCGTTCATACCATTGCAGAATGCGCAGCGCGCGCAGGGTATTCCAGCGGCTGGGCTTTCCGAACTGTTCCATTTCAAAAAAATTCTGCCGGGATGTTTGCTCTGCAAAACCCACGTGCCGTCCGCGCAGCGTTTCTTTTTGATGATGGCAATGGCCTCGTCCAGACGAGAATCGCGGAGCAGATTGCAGGCCTGAAAATAATCCAACGCCCGCATGATGTCATAGCGCCAGCGCGGCGGGAACGAGAACCGCGTCATTTTCGGATCAACAACGCGCCGGTTCGATGCGACCGAAAGAGCTTGTGCACCAGCACAAACTCAACGCCGCGCTCCTGGCTTTCAGTCACAATTTAAGAAGGATGGCGCTTTTGGTATTCTCGCAAGCCTTCCCGCACGCTGATCGTCGTATGAAATGAGCTGTGCGCCGAGCCCTCATAGGATCGGCAATTCCAGCCGCCGTCCGGCATTTGTTGCAAGAGAAGATGCTTAACCATTTTTTTTAACACGCGCATCAGGAAAATCGAAATAGGCCAGAATTGCCAGCACCATGCCGGTGATGCAGGTTTCACTGTGTTGCATCGCAGCAAAAAGATTGCTGTCACCGTCATGATAGCATCCTTCGTCCAGGAGCAGCTTGCAGGCTTTGAAGGCTTGCGGATGATCCGACGGCAATCCGAACTGGCGTAGCAAGAGCATGGCGTAAGTTGTCGAAATCCACTTGGGCCTATAGAGGCCGCCGCCCCACATGCCCGATGCAGTTTGACGCGCCAAGAGCCGCGCGCCCCAGCCTTCCCAAGCAATCTTCTTGCGTTCTCGCAAGAATTTGGCCTCATCGGCGCCACACAGATCGCGCAGGGTTTGCCAGCGAATCGCCGGATCGCCTGCGAGCAGCCAGTCTGTAGTTGAGTCTCCTGCTTTCATTTCGTTGCTATGGTCAAATACAGATCAACCATCATATCCTGTTCAGGCACCGGCAAATCGTGCACTTTTTCAAGCTCATGCGTGTTGCGCCAGTGGTACGGAAATGATCAAGCCAATGGCAATCCAAACCCAAACGCCAATCTTATCAAAAACCCCCGCATAAAGAATATAGCCGATGACGAACACAAAGAATGCCCAAATCAGCGTATGGGCGAGCCGAACCAGAAAAAGCCTGCGGCCATTGTCCTGTGTTGATTCCATATGTTTTTCTCGCGAGGCATTCTTCCGTTT
>QEVD01000582.1 GCA_003576975.1 Candidatus Zhuqueibacterota bacterium | reverse complement strand
TAAAAAATCAAGAGAAATTCTTGAGGTCGAAATCAAATGCATACGGTGAAACGAAAAATCCCCTGGCCGCCAGCGGCCGCGGGGATTTTTTGTTTTGCATGGAAGCGATAACTCAATCAATTCGACAAAACCAGCTTTTGCGTGCGCACGATCGTTCTGGCGGAATTCGAGGCCGGCGCCGCTTCCAGGCGGTAAAAATACAGGCCATGCGGCAACCGTCTTCCGAGTTGATCCGTGCCTTCCCAATGAACTTCATGCCGGCCTGCGGGTTTCCGGGCTTGCAGCAACAAACCGACTTCCTTGCCGAGTATGTCGAAGATATGCAACCGCACGTCAGCCGCCTCCGGCAATTCATAGCGAATATAAGTGCCGGCTTGCGTGCGGGAGTCAATGCCGGTTTGGTTGGAGAGCGGATTGGGAAAATTTTGATGCAATACAAATGCGGCAGGCAAAATGCTCGAATCTCTTCTCTCCGCGACATGAACGGTTGGCTCATCCGGGAGTTTGAAGCCGTATTGTGAAGTATGCCAGCGATCGCGGCCATACATGGGCCAGGGAAAACGTTCTTCAACATAAGGTACGCCGGGCACTTGCCACACGGTCAGCCAGGTTTCGCCGTCAAAATAGTCGCCAGAAATCGTGACCAGCTCCAGTTCGCCATTGCCGTTCAAATCGCCCATGGCAACTGTGTTGAAGCTGGCAAATTGTTGCGGGCGCAACGGCGACCAGGGTAAACTGGTGGCGTCATGATTAAAGGCATAAATGCGGCCGCGCCAGATCCCGTCAACCACATCTGCTTGGTTGACATTGCTGAAAATTTCCAGGTAACCGTCGCCGTCAATATCGCCCACGGCCGGATTGGCAATTAATAGAGACCGGAAAATCAAATTTGAATCCACCTTGCCATAAGATACCGGCCATCCCGGCAGCAGGGTGCCATCTTCTCGCCAGGCAACGACGGTATCCCAGATGTCGCCAAAAATCAAATCCGGCCGGCCATCGTTGTCCAAATCCGCCACGGCCGGGCCTGCACTGATGCTGTCCAAAGAATCCTCTCCTGCGGTGTATTGCGGCCAGCCCGGCATCATTGTGCCATCATGGCGGTATAGCGCGGCGAATGAAAATTGATTGGGGCGGATAAAACTATAGACACCGACCGCGATTTCGAGAAAACCGTCCAAATCAACGTCGGCCAGGGCCGGGTTGCTCCCGCCGACATATTGATAACGATTTGGCGTGGAAACCGGCCAGCCTTCCTGCAACTCACCATTCGCCTGCCAAACATACACGCGTCCTTGCAAGCTCGGATCATATGGAAGCACATCCAATTGCGCCGTGAATACAATTTCCGGCTGTCCATCGGCATTCAGATCGCCCACAGATGCTTTTGAAAGTATTGCAAAAGGCTCGATATTCCGGGGCCAACCTGGTGCAATACTGCCATCATGATGAAAGACGTAAGCTTTATAGTCAAAGCTTCCAATAATCTCCAAATCCCCATCGTTATCAAGATCATACAAAGTCAAGGCAAAATTTCCCAGGCCCAGCGCCACCGGAAAGCCGGGCAGAAGCTGGCCCGAGCTGTTCCAGGCATAAAGAAAACTTCGGCGAGGTAAAGCGAGACGATCGAACGTAACCACCTCCAATCTGCCATCGCCGTCCAAATCACCAACTGTCGGCGAATTAGAGGCGGCATAGGTCGTGGTTTGCGGCCAGCCGTCCAACTGCGTGCCGTCAAAACGAAAAGCATAAACTTTATTGGCGCTGCCCACGATGATATCCGGGCGGCCGTCCTGGTCGAGATCGGCCAAAGTCGGGCCTTCGGTGGCTTGGAAACCGGCCCCGGTTTCCAGCAAAATGGGAAAATTCGCGGCAATCGTGGGTTGCGGCTGACTCTCAACCTGGGAGGCAGCAAATACCCAGAGCATGACAAGAACCTGAAACCGTGGCCGGCGCTGCGATCGGCATTGGGGAAGCATGAAAGATCTCCTTGTCGCTCGTTTTCATGAACTCGAAGATGTCATACCGCTCGCAAAGAAGTTGGATTTGGCCTGCTGAATCTTCGCAAGCCTTCGCGTGAGAAAAGCATCTGCAATGCCCGCCGAAACCGTTGGATGAAAAGATTCCGGCTCTTCGCATCCTCGGATTTCAGCGGCCTGTGATCGCTTTAAAAGGACGACAGACCGCTGTGAATTAGATTAATTACGGACGGATTGCACAAGAAAAATCAGGTTAATAGTGAAGGTCCATAACAATATCGCATTCCTGATTCTCTGTCTCGTTGACTTTGAAGCAGCTTTTACTTCCCACCGCACCGATTAAATCATTTGCATTCAACCCGTAGTTGCCGGTGGGAAAATCGTTGTGGTTACCAGTAATTTGATAAAAGCCGTTGGTTACGGTGATGTACACTTCTCCTTTTAATTCACCGCCGAGGTAGACTCTGACTCTTGTGCCTATTGGAGCAGGGTTGCCATTGCCATAGGTCACAAAACCCTGGAACTGCACTGGTGCGGACGGGGCTGCTTCCGAATGCGAGGTTGTAATTTTGAAAGCGGCGAGCAGCAGAGCTGTTGCAGCGATAAAAGTGAATAAGCGTTTCATAAAGAAATTCCTTTCTTGAAAAAGCATTGGGTGGATACGCCTGGCAGCCCCAAA
>QEVD01000581.1 GCA_003576975.1 Candidatus Zhuqueibacterota bacterium | reverse complement strand
TCACCTCGCCGTCGACGCGCACGCGCACATAGCCATCGCGCCGCGCGGTATCGAAAATCTCGCGATATTCGCCTTTGCGGCCGCGCACCACCGGCGCCAACACTTGAAATTTTGCGCCGCTCGGCAGCGCCAGAATGGCGTCAACCATCTGCTGCACGGTTTGGCGCTCGATGGTTTTACCGCAGTTGTAACAATGCGGCACCCCGATGCGCGCAAACAGCAAGCGCAAGTAATCATAAATCTCCGTCACCGTGCCCACCGTCGAGCGCGGATTGCGGCTGCTGGTTTTTTGCTCGATGGAAATCGCGGGCGAGAGGCCTTCGATATAATCGAGATCGGGCTTTTCCATCAACCCGAGAAATTGGCGGGCATAGGCGGACAGCGACTCGACATAGCGGCGCTGGCCCTCGGCATAAATCGTGTCGAACGCCAGAGATGATTTGCCCGAGCCGGACAGGCCGGTGATCACGACAATTTGATTGCGGGGAATGGTGACTTCGATATTTTTGAGGTTGTGCTCCCGCGCCCCTTTGACGATGATAAACTCTTTTTCAGCCATAATGATTTTTGATCTAGTAAAAGTGAAATCGTTACTTTCAAGGCAAACACATTGGACGCAGATTTCCCCGGATCAACGCAGATGAAATCAGTGCGAATCCCCTTTGATCGGTGTCCGGAGGTTTGGGTTGCGGCTCCGCATTGTGCCAATGCCAACACGTTCGCTCTTCCGGAGGAAGCGTGCTGCATGCTGGCAGAGATGAATGTTCACGAGATCCCGCGAGGGCAGGATGGCCGGAGGAAGCGTTATTGTTTTCACGGTGACAACGATGTGAGCGGATTCAAACAAGCGACAAATATAGAAAAAAAAACTCGGAATGCAAGTGATTGGGCAAGAATCGACTTGACATTCTCGAATCGTTTCTTCATATTTGCCCGTTAAATTTTAAGCCGAATTCACGAGATCGAACCATCCCGCGTATGCGCCGGGACGGAGGATGAGGGTTAGTAGCGTGATTGCTTTTACTGAGCCGCACAACGACTGTTTTACACCCCTGACGATTCGCCGCCGTTTTTGGCGCCAGCGCCTACCCATATCTGCACCCCATTGTGTCCGAGCCTACACCTCTTCACCTTTTCGAGTTTTATATTTTGCATCATTTTGTTTTCAAGCTGGACAATTTCTGAATTTATTCCGGTATCGAATATCTTTACCACTGCCGAGTGATGCCAGCGCAATGGCTTGGAAATTCGTCGGCGGAAATCGAAGCTAACACGAATCCCCAACATATTGAAAGGAGGTGAATTTGCGTGACATTGCGGCGGCGTAATCGATGGGTGGAACAACGATTGAACCGGGCAATTCCGCGGCCGCTAACCATGAATCGGGTGTCTGTTGCTCTCTGCCCGTTTCTACCCGCTCTTCTTCAAGAGGGCGGATGATGTAATTTTTTTAAATCACGGTTACACCTTTAGTTCGATTTACAAAATCGGGAGGTCACCAGAAGGAATTTTTCAAAGCGAATTTGACAAACTATGCGTTTGACTCTTCAATTGATAGGGGCCAGATACCACAATTTCTTTCTAGAAGAATTGTGTAGACCCTGAAGAGTTGATGTCAGTTGAAGAAACGCAGTTCTTTTTAGTTGAAAGGAGGTGAGGCCTGAAGCATTGTGGTTAGGTCTTGGGGAAATTGTTTACAACAGCCTCTTTCACGCTGGAGTGGTGCTCTGCAAATCTGTCGCTGGAACTCGCATAAAACAGGTTTCAGCGCAGCTCGCACACGCCAATCGAGACTTATCACCTGGGGCTGTGCATGCTTCAAATCAGATAACAGTGAAGTGGCTAACCAATGATTCGCGAACGGAGATAGTCATGCAAAAATTGTTTAAAGTTGCAAGCGTGCTGACAGTCTTAGCGTTGTCGCTCGGTTTTCTTGCACCTGAACTTCGATCACAGTTCGACGCGGCCAAGAAAAAATTCAAGACTGGGCCAAAGGTGTATACCAACAAACTGCTGCCGGAGTCCAAAAAAACTGGAATCAACCAGCAGATACTGAGCAGCCAAAAGCCGGATGCAAAGATTGCTCAAGTAGAAGTGTACTCCACCGATTTTGAAGGTGAAGGTGGTGAGTGGACGGCAATGAACCTGAATGTAGACGGTTCCGGTAATACTTTTCAGTGGGTAAGTGACAACTCCAACAGTCCAACCCATAGCTGGCACGTCTCCGATGACGCCGCAGCGACAGCCGCAGAAGCCGTACCGACTCAAACTCAGATCGTTTCTCCACCAATCGAATTGCCTACTGAGGTTGAAGGCGTTCCTGTCACTTCTATGTATATTCGGTACGCCTTCGATGTTCATTCGCCGAATACAGCAGAGGGCGGTAGCGTATATGATGTGTGGGAAGCCATGATCGAGGTACCGTTCGACGGTGATAATCTCTGGCACACCAGCACTGTCAATGCCTTTGAAGGATCCAGTTGGTTTTGTGGTAATGATGCCACCGGCACCTACCCCGATAACACCAGGCAAGAATTGCGGTCTCCGGAGTTGAATCTCTCTGGGGCCACAGGCACCATCACACTCACTTTTAAGAATTTGGCCAGCATCGAAGATAACTTTGACTTTGGCTTTCTCGAAGTAAGCACTGATGGCGGCACAAACTGGAGTGTTCTTGATGTCTATTCTACCGAACAAACGGCGCCGGATTATGTTGACGCGACTTATGACATTACAGCACACGCTTCCGCTCAAACGGTCTTGCGCTGGCGTTTTGAATCCGATGGCAGCTATCAATCTCCTTTTGGCTGGCACATTGACAATGTCGAAGTCAAAGATGCCAACACAACCTTTCTGTTTGATGACGGCGGTGACACGGCTGCCAACTTAATCCCGATTGACAATCCTCTTGCCTTCGTCAGAATGCATTACGATTACGATCGCTATAACGGCAGTTCTACGCCGGTTTGGAACGTCATGGGAGGAAATGCTTCCAACTTCAATGGTACTTTGAGCGTTTTTCCTTATGCCGGGCAGACCGTGCGATTCGCTATAAGATTTTCTACGGATGGCTGGAATCGGTTGGGATTACCTTCTGGGCGTGGTTTCTATCTTGATGATTTTGTAGTAGAGGCGAAAGGCAGACCAGATAACGATGTGACGGCAGTTAATGTTGGCATCCCCTTTCCGGCCAAGGTTGGCGATCCGCTCACGTTCACTCTGAATGTTGCCAATACTGGAACAGTTCCTCAAAGCAACATCCAATGGCAAGGGACGATTTTTAACAACGCCACTGGTGCGCAAGTCGCGTCTGTGGTTGGTCGCGGCACAACAACGATCGCCCCAGGCGGAAGTGAAGCCATTCCATCTATTAACACCTGGACCCCCACAGCCCCTGGCGTTTATCGCATGCGGGCGTTCACCCGCCTTGCTACTGATGAAGATCGCTCCAACGACACGACCGCAGTCGCAACCGACGATCCTAACGGATTTGGCACGGCGTTGCATTCACCATTCGTGGTGCATGACGGCAACGTGTTGTTCTCCTCGGCATTGTGGGACGCGCCGGCTGCTGCGACTCCTGCACAATTGGTCACGCGCGGATTCCAGGTCAATACCTCGAGATCC
>QEVD01000043.1 GCA_003576975.1 Candidatus Zhuqueibacterota bacterium | reverse complement strand
AACGTTTTTGGCTTTGGTGTAAATCAACAAATAAACGCCGACGAGCAAACCGGAAGTGATCGAGTAGATGAAGCTGCGGCGAATGATGAAGCGTACGTCAAGAAACTGATAGCGAATAATGGCCCAGGCAATCGCGCCCGAGCCGATGAGCAGGCTGGCGATGGTCAGCACTTGAGCGAGGTTGCGTTCGACTTCAAAGGCAAAATTTTTGGGAATCAAAAACGCCAGGGCGTAAAGCGCGAGGCTGGTAAGAATACCCCACATGACCCAGCGTGTTTGGCCGCGCACCCGCGGATTTTTTAGACGAAAATAGCTGCGCTGCATGAACACAACTGCCGCGACCACATAGGCAATGTTGATGGCTGCAAAGAATGTTTCCTGATACGTAACAGCAAATTCCAACACGGCGGCCAGGCCGCGCAATAAAATCTTAACCGGTTGCAGCAACGCCGGCCAGCTCTGCGCCAGGCCGAGGCTTTGCCGCAGACTTTGCACGCTGCCAACACCGGGCAGCACAAGCGACATCAGCAAGTGTGTAACTTGCGGCGCGAACAGCAAAACCGGCAAACGCGGCCGCGCAGCAAGCACGGGATGCTCGACCGGAAAAACCAGGCTGAACAACACGAGCTGCGGAAAAAACAATTCCCAGACATGATAAAGGCGATCGAGAAACGTGAAATCGATTTGTGCGGGAGAGCCGGCGGCTTGCCGCAGCAGCAAGCCGAAAGCGCCGAGTATCGGACCAAGTCCGGCGAGAAACAGCATCAGGCCGGTAATACGATTGAGGCGTTGCGCGGTGTTTTCCCGGAAAATGAGGAAGCCGAGCAGAAACAAAACCACGCCGCAGGCGAGATAAATCAGTTGCGTGAGAAAGGTCAAATTCATGGGCACCACCCCAACGCCGGGGTCACGACTTTTTGCGCTTGATCAAGGTGGTTTCTGCGCCGCCCTTTGAAAAATCAAAATGAACCTCGTCCATCAGCGAGCGCACGATGAAAACGCCGCGACCGCTTTCCCGCAATAGGTTTTCGGGATCAAGCGGATTGCTCAGTTGCTCGGGGTCAAACCCCGGTCCCTGATCGCGAATCACCACCCGCACTTCTCCCGGCTTGGTGGTGATGTCGACGAACACTTTTTTGCGCGGGTCGCGTTTGTTGCCGTGATTGATGGCGTTGTTGCCAATCTCAGTCACGGCAATAGCCAGGCTGTCGCGTTCTTCTTCGGAAAAGCCGGCATGATTCGAGGCTTTTTCGGCGAGACGCTCGATCTCGTGAATCAAGTCGGGTTGGTCGCTGGCCGCGACGAGACTGAAGGATTTGTTCTTGCCCTGCGCCATGTTTGCTATCCTGATTGAGGTTTGGTGCAAACGGCCTTGAGTTAGAGGTTAGGCATATCAGAGAATCATGAACGAGTATGGTCGCGCGCGCCGTTTCAGATCGCCCATTGAATCGTCAGATGAAACGTATCAATATGCACATCCTGTGCGTCTGCGCCTTGTGCGCGGAAACGCCGGCTGATTTGGCGCCGTGCGCTTAAGATAAGCAAGGTATTGGGCGGACGCAAGTAACTAATAACGATGGCCGGGGTCACGATCCCCTGGCCATAATTGAATATTTTCTGATAACCCGGTGCGGTTGTGCGCCGTTGAAAGCTCCAATTGTTTTCGCGATAGTAACTCGCGCTGGGAGCGACATAGAAATTTTTCGCCAACTCGTGCCGGAACGTCAACACGGCCGCATGCCGGTGCACGGTGGTTTGCGGGGTCTGCAACCAGCGCTCCCAATCAAGTGCGCCGCGTTCTTCGAGCGTGAGCTTGTAGTACAGGCTCATGTGCGTGCGCCGGCTCAAACGCGCCGCGAGCGAATCGACCACCGTGAAATCACGAAACACCAGGCTGCGCCGGCGCGAGATGCTCTCCGGAAAATCATAATCGATGTAAGTCGCGCGCACGCCGAACCCCTGCTGCAACGTCACACCCCTGCTGCAACGTCACACCTGGCAGAGGCGTGATTACAATTTGCGGCAATAGTTGCAAAATGCGCATCCAGCGATTGTCGGCGGAGAGATTGCGTTTGAGATAAACCTGATGTTCGAGATAACTCCGCGCCTCCCAGCGCATGCGCAAATTTTCATGAAAGCGGTGCTCATAAAACACATTGGCTTGAAATTGCACGCGATCATAGTCGTCCGGATTTTCCAGATTGGCGGTGTTGTGTGCGTGGCGGACCGCGCGGCCATACCAGCGCAAGGAATCACGCGTCCCGATTTGCCAATGCAGCCGGTGGCTCAGCCCGAAGGTCCAGTCGTCCGCGTCAAAACCTTCGCGCGGAAAACGCCGCAGAAACGGGCTGGCGCGCAATGAATCCGGAATCTCAAACGTGCGGTTACGCGAGGAATAGTCAAATGCGATTTCGTTCGAAAGCCGCCTGCCATAAAACACCAACAAACCTTGATGATTCGTTTCGAAATTACTCTCTTGAAAACGGCCATTGAGGCGGCCTGAGAGCGTGGCCGGTTCCACCCAGCGCCGCGTGCCGACGATATCCGTTTCGCCGATTTCCGAGCGCAGTTGCAAAAAGCCGCTGCTGAAACGATAGTTCAGGCGATTTTCAATGGCGCGGCGATTGCGCTCCAGACCGTCGACTTGCAGCGTGGTATCGGCAAAATAGTTTTCGCGGCGCAGATGGCTGTAGCGCACGAACAGCGAATCCGTGGCCTGGCCTTCAAACACGCGCGACACGCCGTAGGTTAAATTGAAATCGTCGTTGCGCCGGTCGCGCGTATCATCCCACTGGCCGGCGGCCTCGAATTGATGCACATAATCATTCCACGAAACCGGCGCGAGCGCGATTTTCGCTTCAAGGTGCGGGCCGTATTCCTGCCGCTGCAACACGTTCTCCCAACGATAACCCAGGCCGGGCGTCAGGCGCAGGCGTTGCGCCAGCGTCAGCTCATTGCGCAGCGTGAAGCGGTGCAGGCTGAAGTCATTGTTGTTTATGCCGGCCGCGCCGCGGGTGAAATCATCGCGAAACACGCGCGAGGTAGCCTCCGCTTCGAAGCGCCACTGCGGGCGCAGCACGCGTTGCAACCGCATGCCTGCCATTTGATCGTCTTTCCAAATGTCGCCGCGCGCTTGTTGTTGCAACACGGAGTTGAAGTTTTCAAAGAGTGCAAGCTGCCAGTGTGTTGCGAGCGTTTTTTGAAAATTTATCTGGGTTTGCCAAGTGAAGATTTCAATATCGTGCCCGAATTGCATCAGGCTGGTGAGTGGTCGAGAAGTCGAACGGGGCGCCGTGTTCAGCAATTTTTCGGGGATAACGGTGTCGGGCAATGCCGGCGTGAGATCCGGCTCTTGCGCATGCCCGCTGGCGCAAAAAATAAGCGCGCCGGCCGTCAGATGCAAGAGGGCGGCAAAGATACGCTTAGAATGCCAAATCACAATGATCAATCAATGAATTGATTTCCAAAGGTACTTGTTCCCTCCTGGCGGCAACGGTAACGCTCGCGCTTTGGTGCGCACCGCCGGCACGTCAATCTGCAATTCGAAATGAGTTCACTCCGATTTCTTTTGCATGGTCTCAAGATGATCGCGCGTCAACATCATGTGTTTTGACGCGCGGGCTTTGGGCGCCACCGTGCCGTAGGAAATGAGCAGATGCACGGCGTCCTCCACCGGCATCTCCAGCTCAATGACATCGCTTTTGGGATAGAACATCAAAAAACCGCCGGTGGGATTGGGGGGATTGGGAATGAACACGCACACGATTTCGCGCTGCAACGCCTCTTGAATCTCACCGCGCACTTCCTGAATGTAAAAACCCAGCCGCCAGGTGTTGGGATTGGGATAAGGCACCAGCACGGTTTTCTTGAACGATTGGCGCTGCTCGCCGCCGAACAGCGCCTGGCTGAGCTGCTGCACGGTGCCGTAGATGCGGCTGATGATGGGAATGCGCGTCACGGCGCGATTGCCGAACTCCACCAACTTGCGGCCGAAATAACTGCGCGCGGCCATGCCGGTTCCTAAAATCAGCAGCAGCAGCGCAACCAAGCCCACGCCGGGAAAGGTGAAGGTTACACCGAAGGTTTGTCGCAAAATGACGAGCCGTCAATCGCCTTGAACAATTCAAAAAAAATATAAACCGTCAAGCTGATCGGCACTAAAACCAAAAGCCCGGCGAGAAAATAACCCTTGAGCTTCGCAACAAACTTGTGCTCGGGAGTTGGAATCAGCGTGGTCGTCATGACTACTTCTTGGCTTCCTCGGATTTTGGCTGTTTGACGATGCTATAAATCGTTTCGCCCGGCTTGCCCATTTGATAGCGCTCGCGCGCCACTTTTTCAATGTATGTCGTATCATGCTCCAGCAGCTTAATTACCTGGCGCAGACTGTCTTGGCGGACCTGCAGAGTGGTGATTTCCCGTTCCAACGCGGAACGCGTTTGGTGCAAGCGCCAAAATCGAATCAGGCCGGAACTGCCGCCGAAGTAAGTGTATGCCAGATACAGCAAAATACCGCACGAGGTTTTGGGGAAGAAGCGAGATGTCATGTTTCTCTGAAGCAAATTTGGTTATGTGAACGCGAATATTCTCTAAATTTTAGAATTCGCGTTTATTGGCGTTCATTCGCGGTTTGAGGTACGGGCAAGTTATTTAAGCGAGAATCTTGAGCATCGGCATTCCCAAAAACACCGCCAGCACACCGCTAAGCGCGCAGATGCCATTGACCATGTCATTATCCACCCAGCGCCAACCCGAATGCGGCTGGCGTTCCGCGCCGCAGCATTCGCCCTTCTTTTCACTGACCTTGCGGCAGGTGAGGCAAACGCGTTGCGCCTGAATTGTTGCGCCCAGCAGGCTGTCAAACAAATGCGCGAGCACGCCGGCTGCAGTAATCAGCACAACGCCAATAAGCCCGAAACGATGAGCCGGACTGACAGATTGCAATGCCCAGCCGAGAAGCGCAATCGTGCCCGCGCCCAAGGCTGCGCCGAACAAGCCCAGAGTCGAAATCGCGCCCGAGGTGCCTGACGCGACAATTTTCAGAGAAGTAATCAAGCGCGGCGGGCGGCGTGAGAGCAGGCCGATCTCTGTAGCCCAGGTGTCTGCGGTCACCGCGGCAACTGCGCCCAAAAATAAAAAATACCAAACCGGTTGAGGCGCAAGATACCACAACACCACGAGCAGCCCGGGAATGCCGCCATTGGCCAGCACTTTTGAAAATTTTTATTCGCAGCTCTTTTACGCGCTGCGCCCAAACGCGAGAGCATGCTGGACAACACAAAAAACGCCAGCAACGGCAAGCTGAATTTCCAGCCGCCGAGGCCGAACACAAATGAACCGAGCACGAAAGTGGCCAACGCGCCGCTGAGATCCAAAAACTTCACGCGATACGAAATCGCCGCAACGGCCATAGCCAGCAATTCACCCACAAAAAATTGCCCGATCGCGGCCGCTGAGGCATTCACATAGAAATAAGTCAGGAAACCGCGTTGCCAGCAACGCAATGCCAATCACCGCAAAAATGACGCGCGAGGTTTCCGGATGAAAGCCCAAAATCGGGCCAGCCCACGCAAACCCGATGAAAACGAGCAGCGCCGAACTGACAAACATCGCCAGCGAGCCTTGCAAGCTCTTGCGATCGCCCGGCAGCGGCAAGCGCAGCGGCGATTTCGCCTGCTCGCCCGCGAGCGCCGCGCACACATCCGCAATTGCGAGCAAGCTCATTCCTACCAACAATGCCAGGGTTTCGCGGCGCCAAAACAAGAGCAACAGCACAAAAAAAGCCAGCGGGTAAAACACGGTGCCATACGTTTTCCGTCCCGTGGCATGTATGCCGCTGAACCGGCCGAATTTCAAAGCCACGGCATTAAGAACAGTGAACAGCACGGCCAATATCAACAACGGAAGTAATGTTTGAAACAGGAAGGGCGAGAGGAGCACCGCAAGACCCGTTAACATATGCACCATTTTTCGGCTGGTTTCGCCTGTAAGGATATTGCGACGCTGCAACGCCTCGGCTGCGGCAAGCAGCACGAACAGCAGCAACAAGAAACCACCAAAGATAACCCAATCAAGCGTCGCAGAGTGGTGCAAAATTGGCATGCCATGCTCGTCACAGTTGTATTTTGGCGGCGATTATTTACTGATTTTTCATTTGAAAGTCAAGGATAAGCTCCGGCGCACGATTCCTCTGCCTGCGCTTTGCGGCAACCTGGCAACGTGACCTGTTCACTTTTCTGAATCGTGAATAAACGCGAGTGTGTGCGAATTTCAAATTCGCGTTTATTGGTGTGCATCCGCGGTTTTCAGCGGGGGATTTTGCGATCGGATAAAATCTCTTTCAAATTTGAGTGAATCTACTTATCTAAAATTCCAATAAAAAACCGAACAGGAGAAAGGCATGCACGGCAGTGAGAATTTTTTCCGCCTCGTCGAAATCATGAACCGCTTGCGCGCGCCCGACGGTTGCCCGTGGGATCGCCAACAAACGCACGCGTCGTTGCGGCAATATCTTCTCGAAGAAGCGTATGAAGTTTTGGAAGCGATTGACGCCGGCGAGGATGAGGAGTTGTGCAACGAACTGGGTGATTTACTTTTGCAAGTGGTGTATCATGCGCAGATCGCGGCAGAGACCGGCCGCTTCAACATTGGCAAGGTGATCGATGGCATTTGTGAAAAAATGATTCGACGGCACCCGCATGTTTTTGGCGACGCTAAAGTCGACTCGGCTGAAGAGCAAACGCAGTTATGGGAAAAACTCAAACAGCAAGAAGGTAAAAAGTCTGCAATCGACGGCGTGCCGCGCGCATTGCCGGCCTTGCAAAAGGCGGCGCGGCTGCAGCAAAAAGCGAATGCCGCAGTGGCAGATCGCCAAAACGTTCATCAACAACTGCTTGATTTTTCAAACGTGGCCTTTAATCATCAAAATGGTGAGCGCGTGGTCCACGATGAATCCCTGCAAACAGCTTTTGGTGATTTGCTCTTCAACCTGGTTTCTCTGGGCCGCGGTTTGGGCTTGAATGCCGAGGATGCATTGCGCGAAGCTTGTGAACGCTTTGCTCAAGATTTTGACTGGAGGAACAATCTATGATTGACATTCGTCCGCTACAAAACTCCGAGGAAGTTCACGCATGCGCGCAAACCATGGCAACCTCCGACCCGTGGCTCACGCTCGGACGAGGCTATGAAGAATGCCGCAATATTCTCAGCGATGCTGCAAAGGAAACGTATGTCGCGTATGGGAATGATCGCCTGGCCGGCTTTATTATTCTCAATTTGCAAGGCGCGTTTCGCGGTTATATTCAAACGGTGTGTGTTATGCCGGATTGGCGCGGTCAAGGCGTGGGCAGTGAGTTAATCAAATTTGCCGAAGCCAGAATCTTTCGTGACTTTCCGAATGTGTTTATGTGCGTGTCATCTTTCAACCCGAACGCGCAAAAATTGTATGTGCGGCTCGGTTATGAAATCATTGGAGAGCTGAAAGACTATATTGTCGCAGGTCACTCTGAAATTTTGCTGCGGAAGACGATTGGTCCAATGGCGGAGTTTCAAAAGCAAACAATGGCCTGAACTGGCGTTTTGTTTCAACCGTCTACCCATGTCTCGCAACCGACAATCTGCGCGTTTGTCTGCAAAAATTGAGGAAACACTTCAGTCGAACTCAATGGCGAGACTTACGCCAAAAACCGAATCAAGAAAATCACCAAAATCTTCGTCCAGCGGCAATCTGAATTGCACGCCCGGCCGCACGCGGCCGAGATCAACGCTGGCAGAAGCGCCAAATTGATGAAGCGTCCGGTCGCCAATATTGAGGTCGCTCTCCGTAACGATCATGCGTCCGGAAAGGCCGCCCATCAATCTGACGTTGTGTGATTCATAGCCGGCCTGTGCGCTATAAAGCAGGAACAATTCCACGTCCTCATCGGTGTCTTCAGCGCCGGTGTAAATCCAAAACGAGGGGCCGCCGCGCAATCGCATGGTGAAACCTGAAGGCGCATGGTAACGGTAATTTTGGGCGGCGATCACCGATAAAACATCCGGCCAAAAAGCTTCGCTGCGATCAATGAAGTCAGCAAACAAACCAACGGTGGTTCCCAAGTTGCTCTCCGGAGTCAAAGGCGCGCGCACACCGATTTCAGTAAAAAACGACGAGTTCTCGTTGAGTATTTCGAGGCCAACGTAGGGATTTCCAATACCGGTCTCTGATTCATCAAACTCAAAAAAGTCGGAACTGTAATCAACTCCAGCATGCGCAAGAGGAAACTCGCTCACGAAGTTGAGCCGGTTGCTGATGGGCAAGCGCAGGGATAAAAACATCGCCGAAGTGGGGAACGTCGTGTTGTCGTAAAAATCTCCTGCCAGGTTGGGCTTGAGAATCTCAAGCGCGATGGTTTTGTTGTGACTGCGATCAACCCAGATGGATTGCGCTGTAAGTGAGAACGGCAGCAATAAGCCGGCAACAGCAATCACCAACACGGAGGTTGGATGGGATTCAGATTTTCGCATAAACCTTCCTAAAATTAGGTGAAGTTAAAAAAGCTTTTGGTAACGAAGACCCACTAGCGACTATAAAATTCACATAAGATTAGTTACCAAAGCAATCCGGGACCTGACAACTCTTGTGGCACGTAACGGCGACTGACATTGAGAAATGGACGATATCTATTCACGCATGAATTTTACGGTTTTGTCTCACGCTCTAAAATGAATTCCTGTTCATGCGGCAGCGCATTCAAGAGAACGGCGCATGAAACAAATCCCGCCATTCCTCCCAGCACTCCGCCATAAAATCGCACTGCTGGCGTGTCGTCATGCTTTGCTTGCATGGCCTCTCCGGCATGCGAGCCGAGAAGCGCGCCGCCCAACAGTCCGAGCAAACCAGCCGTCAAAACCTCGCCGGCGTTGGCTTTGCGCGCGAGGCGCACATGCGCCACCTCCGTTTGGGCCGCGGGGGAAAGCTTGAATTGCATTTGGATATTCTTCTGTTCACTTGTGATGACGAGAAATTCAGAAGAATCGGCAAGCCGGGAAACGGGTTCCAGCAAATTGCCGTCATATTTGTGTCCGGTGGTATCCACGATCTCGAGCTTGCTGCCGGCTTTCCATCGCCTTGCCTCGTAACACAATTGTTCGTGATTAACCAGGATGGTTGACGAGCAATTGATGCCAACGAGCGCAAGCCAGAGGACCTGAAACGTGTGGTTCGTTTTCATCATCATTTCCGCGCCAGGTTAATCCATACCGCCAGCCAACAACATCATCAACAGCAAAAGCCCGCCGAGTGTGCCCAATGCGCCGCCGATAAATGCGCCGCTAAATGCCGCTGCTGAAGAACCGCCGGACTTCACGGGCTTTTGATCGTTTTGGGCTTTTGCCAAAAACAGATGTTCACACGCTTTTGCCAATTGCTCGCTTTCGTTAGCATACGTGGACGCGGGATATTCCTTCACCACCCGGCGAAAATATTTTGACGCCTGGTCATAAAAGCCCTGTTCGATGAACGCAAGCCCGGTTTTATACAAAAGCTGCGCTTGCTTCTCTTCCGGCGTAGTTACGCTTGCCTGCAAAGATGCTTCCTCCAAGTTGCGATACAGGTTGGAATCAGCCAATGCTGATGCTTGCGCATCTTCCACGGCCAAGCGAGTCCCGCACGCGCTGCAAAACTTGTTCGTTTCTTGATTCACGAAACCACAGTACGGGCACAGAATGCCCTCATTCTGTGCAGCCGGCAGGCTTTGCGCGAAAAGCGGCACAATCGCAAAGCCGCAGAAATAGAAGCTCAAAAATATTGCGGCCAATTTGTGTAATCGATTCATGATTTCACCTCACACGCATTTATTATTGATACCGCGAAAACTCTTTCGATGATCTCGCATGGTTCAATTCTTTGCATACACCTGCTGCCATGCCGGTATCGTTGCCCCAACTGCCGCGCCAAGGGTCACGCCCACTGCCGCTCCCATCAGGCCGCCGATTGCGCCGCTCAGCAGATGAATCCCGGTCAAATCCTGGCAATGCGTCTCACAGTCGAGATTGGCTATGCCGGCCATCGCTGCGCCTGCAAGCGCGCCTGATATTGCCCCGGCAACCGCGCCGATTGTAGCAACGTTTCGCGACGAGTTGGTGCGCTGGAACCGGCGCGCAGCAGCAGCGTATCGCCTCGCAGTTCAGCAAATTCACCGATGAGCTTGCCTTGTGAAGTGCTCACAACACGAATCCGTTGCCCGTTTTTGAGCGCAGAAAGAGCCGAAAAATCTTGGGTATCGGCAGAAGCGATTGAAGCAGCTTGTGAAAAAGCAGCGCCAGAAATCAAGAGCAAAAACAAGCCTACCCAATATCGGCAAAAAGCTAACGATCGCATATCAACCTCGGGCTAATTTGCCTTAGTTACAGTGCGCAACCGGCCCAGCGGCAGAAGCATATTGATATTTGCTTGAATGTTCGCGTCAGCGATGCCGTCGAAATCGCTGCGATAGCGCACGCCGGTATCCGCCGCCAGCCAATTGGTGAAATAGAAACGCACGCCGATCACACCAGCCCAGATATTCTTGATGCCGTTGCCGTCGTAAGTTCCGCCTTCGACGAAATTGTATGACGGCAAGCCTTCAATTTCGATCATCACCAGCGCCTTGGGATTGGCTTGAATCGAAACACCGCCAAAGGGCGCAATGAGATTGCGTTGCAACTCCTTCTCGGCGGGATTATGAAAACGCCAGCCGCGTGGATTGCGCACGCGTACATCCGTCAACCCCGCGCCCAGATGCGCCGTGGCTTGTCCGAATTGTTTTGATGCGACAAGATAAAGTTTCGTCAGCCGCGTCTCAAATGAGATATTGGGATCATTGCCTTCCAGGTAGTGCCAGCTCGTGGTGCCGCGCAACGAGGCGGCAATCGCCGGAAGATGATCACGCGCGCGCAGCATTTGCATCTTGAACGCAGACGTCGGCACGCTGGACGAGCCTTGTTGCAGCGAATTGATCACGGCCTGCGTGGCGAATTCCACCTCTGCGATGTCACCGAGGCCGAGGCCCGCGTGACCAAGAAAATTGCGTTCTTTTTCAATGCCGAATGCGCCGCCGCCGGTGAAGTAGAGATCAAGAGAACCCAAAACCTCGGCGGTTGGCACGTTGAATAAACGCGGCAGCTCGGCGGGCGCGCTCAACATGGTTTGATACCAGGGCCGTTTGTCCTTTGGGGCGGGAAAAGCCGGCACACGCGCATCTTCGCGAACTTCTTCTGCGCTCGTATCGACTCTCGTTGCAGCATTCCTCGAAATTTGGGCTGCTGTTGCTTTTTCACGCGCCAGCCGTTGTTGCTCGGCGGCCTGCGCTCGCGCAAGAGAATCTGCCACGAATTTGCGCCGGGCTTCAATCCGTGCCTGTTCTTGTTCGCGCTGAAGAGCTGCCAGCTTCGCCTGTTTTGATGCTGCCAGAGAGACGCCACAATTCACGCAAAACTTGTTTGCCCAATCATTTTCAAATTGACAGGCGTTGCAGGAAATGTGCTGCGGTTCCAGGACTTGCGGCCAGGCAAATGTGGCAATCGTAAGCACGACGAGGGTGACAATAACAGTGATCAAAAGCGATCGCATTGATTGATGTTTCATGGCGATTTCCTCCGGTAAATGCAGGTTCACGGCGTGCTTTCGCAAGCAGCGTGCCGTAACACCGCAAGTCATCCGATTCAAAAGGATTTGTTCGAAATAGATGATTTACAGGTTCAAGATCTGGCTGCAATGGCTGTTATTTGACAGAGTCGTATGTAAAGCTGATGCACATTACGAGGCAGGGAATTCACAGAAGGCGGGAAGCGAAAGCAATTTCTGAAAAATGTCGAGCGAGGAAATTGGCGCTTGTGATAGGGAAAACGAAATAAAGCGCGGCGCGAAGTCGACGAAAAAGAATTTCAATTATCCAAAATTTCGCCAGCCGTGGCGTATTTTTTTACCATTTGTTTTATTGCTTTGTTGATATCATCAAAGCTGGCCAGCGGGCCTTCCAACTCTACTGCCGCGCGCCGTTGTTGCGCGTGGGTGTGCGCGCTTTGCAGGGCAACCAAGACATGTTCGTTCTCCGGCTCGGTGCTCGCAAGCTGTTTCAAACGTTCATTGAGTTGCGCGCGATGCAGATGGCATTCCGCCAGAAAACCGTCACTCACCGGTGAAAAATCATGAAGGCGCTGCACCAGCGTGTCCCACGCCGCCAGCGCTTCAGCCGGGCGGTCGAGTTTTTCAAGTATCAAACCGCGATGGTAAAGCGTGCTGATGTTTTGCGGGAAACGTTCATATAGCCAGGAGTTGATCTCCAAGGCCGCGGCATAATCTTTCTCGTGTACGCGAATCGTTTGCAGCGCATACGTTGCATCAATGGCGAGGTAACGGCCGCGCCGGCGAATATCTTCCAGCGCGGCAATGGCTGCCGTGCGCTTGTGCTTGAGCATGCCCAGGCCAAAATCGAGTTTGGCGCTTTTCCAGTATTCGTACAACGCCAGTCCCAAGCCGGGATCGACAAAACCCGGATCCATGCGTAACGCCCGTTCCATCGCATGCAGCGACAGCACCGCATCGCGGAAACCGGCGCCCCATTCGCCGCAGCGAAAGCGGTGCAACCCGCGATAGCCGCGGCTCGTGCCGAGCATAAACAACATTTCAGGCGTCGCGTGCTTGCTCACCTGATTGTCGGCGAGCTGAACCGCGCTCTTGATCAAACTGTCAAACTTCGCTTCAAATAGACGTACGCGATAATCGCGCATCATGGTTTGATAAATATTGGCGGCGAGCAAATAACCGGCGGGATCATCAGGCCAATTACGCCGCAGCTCGGCGCACGTTGCCAAACCATCGTCAAATTGCCCGGACTGCAATTGTTCGAAGCTGCGCTGGATTAAGTGTTCACGGGTTTCAGGAGACTGCGCCCTCGCATTTTGCCAAATCAAAAGGGATATGTAAAAAAGAAGAGGGATTCGAAGTCGATTACACATACGTTTAGTTTCTCTCGGTCTTGCAAAGGATCATGCGATCACGTGGTACATGCCTTGGGTCTCGTATCGTCTGGAGCGAACAAAAAGCAAGCCTGCGCTTGCGCTACTCGTCCACTGTTGTCAGCGGGATTACCGGCAATGTACGTGTCGCCGGTTCCGGTAAATGCGGCGAACCATTGCCATTGGAATGACTGTTACTCTTGGCGTTTCCGCGTGAAATACCGCCGCGGCGCAGCAGTTGATACGCGGCTTTTGCCATGCCCAGCGGTTCATTATCCAAATATGAATCCCGATAGACGCAAAGAATCGAGCAGCCGACTTCGCAGCCTTTATAGCTGTTATAATGTTCCTCGATATCGGCGCGCGTGTATTCCACGATTGGTTTGTTCAACCTGCCGATCTGAGAATGGCAAAATTGCGTATTGCCATGTTCATCGACATAAAGCGAGCGCGCGCCGGCGCGGCATTTCCATGAAGGTTGTTCGCCTTCCAGCAAACGCTTGCCATACTCGTATTCGATAAACGAATTAGGATTGCCTTGTTGGTAATGATGGTCCCACAGCTCGATATAGTCCGGGCCGTTGATCTCGATAATGCCTTTTTCATTGTGAATTGGATTGACGCTGGCAAAAAAGCCCAGCCGTTTAAGCTCGGTAACGGTTTCCTTGAAATGCGCCCTGGAATTCTCACACAACACGAGATTAACATACACATCGAATTTTGCCAGCCGCCGCAAGCGCTCGAGCTTGGGCATAATCGACTTCATGGTTTTCTGAATGTAGCCGGTTTTGTCGGGCATGAGGGCATCGATGCTGACTTGCATGTTGCTGAGGCCGGCCTCGTTCAGACTTGCAATGATTTTGTCCGACAACAGGAAACCATTGGTCGTGATGGAGACTTGAGCATCGCGATCGGCATAGGCTACGATTTCAGCAATCTGCGGGTGCAACAGCGGCTCGCCTCCCAGCATGGTAATGTTGATGACTTTCAGGCGATGCAGCGCGTCAATGCGCGCCTTCAAAACATCGAAGGGAATGGGCGGAGAGAAATTGTCATATTCCGTGCAATAACCGCAGCTCAAATTGCAGCGTCGGGTAACGATCAATTGCGCCTGGATTGGCGCTTTGTGAATCAACACGCGCGCAATCGTGCGCAATGGATTTTTGACGCGCATTGGAATCCTCCATGACTGGTTGCCTTTTGTTCTCCATAACATTCACCGCGAAATCAAAATGCGGATTTCGGATGGCAATGTCAAGGACAGGCTCACAGGCTGAGCGCGGCTCGGACGGGCAATATCTGCGATACTCTTCACCAGATTGCTAAACGGCAAAGAGTCTATAGCTTTCAAATTAATTCGTGCGAAAATGCCATTTGGGCCCAATAAAACTGCGTTCTCCGGAATGGGCAATGACACGCCAGTAATACGTTTTGTTCGCCGTCATCTCATTTGGCAATACTTGATTCATTGCTGTTAGTCCGCGCGTAATTTCTTTTGTCGCGTCAAGCGTATCGAACAAGACGGAAAAGGTTAGCGGCAGTTTGCGGGGATTTTGTACGCTCCAACTCAGCGATGATAGTGAATCGAGCGAGGGCGTCGCGCCGTCGGAGGGTTGGGGATCGACGATAGGCAGACCGGCATAAACCGTGTCGGGATAGTCGAAGCGCTTGCCATTTTCATAAATACTGTTGTCAAAGCGGCAACCCAGAATCAAACCGGATTCTTTCAAATTCTCAAATATAACTTTGCACAGCCCGCCGGAATCGCCGAAGGGCAAACTCGCGCCTGCCGGCGCCGCCAGCAAGATGTAACCCTGCGCGTCCGGTCCCTCAAGACGCCAGCCTTCGCATAGCCCGCCGTCTTGCGCTTTGATGATCTCCCAACGCGCCGGCAAATTCGTGTCCAGGCGGAACCGAAATTTGTCAATGTTACGCGGCAGATGATCCGCGTTGAAGCGAATCTCGGCGCGCTGATTGAGAACGCCGGATTCGTGATAACTGATGCGGCCCACGCGATCGTCGTCATAAATTGCGCCGAGATCCAGCGTTTGCTCGAAATAGTTGGTTTCTCCCGCCCAGTCGATTTGCACGCGCACCGCATGTGTGCCCGTTTTCTTCAAGGTTAAATAACTGAGCTTGTATTGCTGGCGCAAATGGCGCGTAATGGGCGCCCATTGCTGCGCGAATCCCGAAGCGCCGGCAGCACCAAAATATTCCCCGCCGGTTTTGCGGGCTAAATTTTCGAATTTAGCGTGCTCGGGCATTGCACCCGTGCCAATCGCGTGAACACGAACGTTCTTTTTCAACGCGAGTGTGATAATCGCCTCGGGCGTGTGCCCGCTGCTGGTATCCTTACCGTCGCTAATCAGCAACACGATTTTTTCAGGATTGACTTTTGGTACGTCCGGGAACAGGCTCACACCGGCATGCAGCGCGTCCCAACAACTCGAAGCGCTGGATTCGATGCCGGATTGCAGAAACCGGTCGAGCGCCTGCTTGAGCAAAAACTTGTCGCTGGTGAAATTGCTGATGACGCTGTGCGTTTCATTGCGGTCATGAAACTCGAGAATTGCGATGCGATTGGCTGGGCCGAGAGAATCAATAAGCTGCTTCACATTTTGCGCAATCAATTCGACGCCGGAAAGATTATTTTCACGCCACTCTGCCATGCTGAGGGTGAAATCCAACACCAGAACCAGCTCCAGGTGTTGGCGTACCGTCGTGTGAACAAAGAAGCTGGTTTCCGTGGAGTCGAGGGGAACGCCGTTTTCCAGAATGCGCGTGGCCGCCGCAATCTCTGCCGCCGGACGAAACAATGTTCGCCCCTCGCGTTCATGCAGCGAAAAGGTGAATTGCACCTGGCTGGGTTTGATCGGATAGGTGTTGAGATCGCGAAACTGCAGGGTCTTTTCTTCGCGAATGATGTTGGTTGCGGGCGGCTCCGGCGGCGTTGGATCCGAGGGCGAAGGGTAATGGCAAGAACATGCCAGGCACGCGGCAAGAATGAGGGCGCCCCAGCTCAAATATTTTGTTGCAGCGACCATGATGCGTCCTGAGCCAATGCAATTTGGTGAGCAGCCAACCTCCTTTCGCAATCACGAAATGAACTATACGCGCATGATCGCTGTTTTGAAGAGGCGCGCGTTACAAAAATGATACAGTTATTTGTAGGGACATTGGCGTGGCAGTCGACAGAAACTCAAAAAAAAGACTTCAAAAGCGACTTTGATTTTATTATATTCCCGTCCCATGAAAAATAGATTTTATACCGGCAGTCCAATCTGATCAAAAAAGGGTTGCAACAACCCTTTCCCTGCCCATTTCTTTTTCACCAAAAAAATTTGATCACCGTTTTGAACTCAAGCAGAGGTACGTCGCGTGTCGATTATTTCAGAGGTTAACAAGCGCAAAACATTTGCCATCATCAGCCATCCGGATGCGGGAAAAACAACGTTAACGGAAAAGCTCTTACTTTACAGCGGGGCAATCCAGATTGCCGGCGCGGTCAAATCCAATAAAATAAAAAAGACGGCAACGTCTGATTTTCTGGAGATTGAAAAACAAAGAGGGATATCCGTAACCACTTCCGTTCTTTCTTTCGATTACAATGATTACAAAATCAATCTTCTGGATACGCCCGGCCATAAAGACTTCGCCGAAGATACCTACAGAACGTTAACCGCTGTAGACAGCGTTATTCTTGTCATTGATTGTGTTAAAGGCGTTGAAGAGCAAACGGAAAGATTGATGCAAGTCTGTCGCATGAGAAACACGCCGGTTATCATTTTCATTAACAAATTGGACCGGGAGGGCAAGGATCCGTTTGAATTGTTGGATGAGCTGGAGTTGAAGCTTTCCATCAACGTCCGGCCTTTAACCTACCCGCTGGGCATGGGTTCGCGATTTCGCGGCGTTTACAACATTTACAAAAACTCTTTTGCGTTCTACAAACCCAACAAGAGAAAAATCGAAGAAGAAATAAGCGTTTTCACCGGTTTATCTGATCCCGGCCTTGATAGAACCTTTGGCAATGAGGCGCAGAAGTTAAGGCATGACGTTGAATTGATAAACGGTGTTTATGATGATTTTAGTGTTGAGCGATATTTGAGCGCCAATCTGGCCCCGGTATTCTTTGGCAGCGCGTTGAATAATTTCGGCATCAAAGAACTCATTGACACGTTCACGGAGATTGCCCCCTCGCCCACAGCCAGAGAAACGACCAACGGGGTGGTTAAGCCGGAAGATCAAAAATTCAGCGGATTTGTTTTTAAGATTCACGCCAACCTGGATCCGAAACATAGAGATCGCATTGCTTTCTTGCGGGTTTGTTCGGGCAAATTCGAGAGAAACAAGTTTTATCATCATGTTCGGTTGAACAAGCTGCGCAAGTTTGCCAATCCGGCTTCCTTCATGGCGCAAAGCAAATCTCTTCTGGAAGAGGCATTTCCCGGCGATGTGATTGGTTTATACGATTCGGGCATTTTCAATATTGGCGACACTCTCACCGAGGGGGAAACCTTGATGTTCAAGGGCATTCCACGATTCTCACCGGAAGTCTTTAGAGTTATTCGCAATGCCGATCCCTTCAAATCCAAGCAATTGGAAAAGGGCATTCAATATTTGACGGATGAAGGATTGGCGCAATTGTTTACCCAAAACTTGGGAAACACCAAAGTGGTGGGCGTGGTGGGAGAGCTGCAGTTCGATGTTTTGAAATACCGTCTGCTCAATGAATATGGCGCGCGTGTGGAGTTTCTGCCGCTGTCTGCATACAAAGCGTTTTGGCTGGAATACAATTCCCGCAAAGACATCGCTTATCTTGAACAACTGTACTCGCACAATCTTTACTTCGACAAGAACAATAATCTTGTTTTTTTGGCAGAAACACAGTTTGCCTATAGCATGGCGCTGGAAAAATGTCAAAATGTAAAATTCCTATCCTCAATTGAACACAACGATCTCACCCTCAGCCTGGAAAATGCAGCAGAGGGTTGTCATGAATTGTAGATTATGCGCCGCACCAAAGACTGAGAAGGTCCGCGGCGCTGATGAAAGAGTTTATTATTTATGCCAGAATTGCCGTCTCATTGGCGTTGCGCCTGAGCATTTTCTTTCGGCTCACGAAGAAAAAGCAAGATACCTGACCCACAACAACGGCATCGCGCATCAAGGATATGTTGATTTTCTGAGGCGGGCCGTCGATCCCGCCCTGCCTTTCTTGAAAGAAAATATGTTGGGCCTGGATTACGGCTGCGGATATGCGCCAACCTTGTCGATCCTTCTCGCCAGGGAAGGTTATCGCTGCGACAACTACGATCCGTATTTTGTCAGCAACGATTTGAATGCGAAGTATGATTTTATTTTTTCCACGGAAGTTTTCGAGCATTTCCGCGAGCCGCGGCAGGATATCGAAAAAATCTTCAATCTGTTGAGACCGGAGGGCATATTGGTGGTGATGACGGCGCGCTGGACGGATCTCGCAAGCTTTCGCGATTGGTATTACACCCGCGACGCTTCTCATGTGGCTTTTTATCACGACCAGACTTTTGCCTACCTCTGCGGCGAATTCGGCTTTCAAAAAATCGGCGATGACGGCCAGAGAGTCCTTTTGCTCAGAAAAATTTAACTTCAGGGTTTACGGATTATATCAAATTCCTTATTCATTCCCGATGACGCCGAACCACGATTTCACTAGCATTATTCAGACCGTGCGCGACAACTGCGCAAGGGGTGGGATAGAATTGAATACTCATCGATGAGAACCGCCGCACAGACGCTTTAAATTTGCGGAGGTTGCTGTTAATTGGCTTGATTACTCGTCAAATAAAAGCGTGCGAGCGTTCGATGATCAAGCTCTTACCCCGCAGCCAGCCGCAACAGCAATGCACACAACAGCCCACCGTAATTGCCGAGCAGATAGCCAAGCACGCCCATAAGCACACCCACTGGCGCCATGGCTTCGTAATAGGCTGCCGCCACAATCGGCGCGCTGGCCGCGCCGCCGATGTTGGCCTGGCTTCCGATGGCGACGAGAAACATCGGCGCTTTGAGCAGTCGCGCGCCGAGAAATAGAAAACCAATGTGAAAGAGAATCCACACCACGCCGGCGAGCAGCAACACCGGCGCCGTGAGCAAGCCGGCAAGATCTGCTTTGGCGCCGATCGAGGTGAGAAAAAGATACAGCGCAACATATCCCAGCTTGGAAGCGCCGGCCGCCTCAAGATTGCGCAACGGTGTGAACGACAGCAGAATGCCGAACGTCGAAATAAAAATGATGAGCCAGGTGAAGCTCGTGAAAATCGAATCAAGCAGCGGCAGGTTTTCCCGCAAGGTGACATGCGTCAATTCATATACCCATTGCGCCAGACTTTGACAAACCACCGCACCCACGAATCCAAGGGATATAATCAAAAACGCATCGGACAGCGCCATGGGCTTGACCCGGCTTTCCTGATAGTCTTTCATGCGGCGATTGAGATCATCCAGCACATGCGCGTCTGCGCCGAGTCGCCGATCAATGCGCTTTTGATAATTGGCAAGAAAGAGCAGCACGCCCATCCAGGTATAGCCGACAGCGGTGTCGACGATGATCATGGGACCGATGATGCTGTCGGGCGCGCTAACCGCCTCTTTCATCGCGGCAAAATTCCCGCTGCCGCCGATCCAACTGCCGGATAACGCGGCAAAGCCTTTCCAGGCTTCAGGTGGCAGCCAATTCGAAAAAAGCAGAAATGTGACCGGGCCGCCGATGATCACTCCGAGAGTGCCAAACAACATCATGGCCAGCGCTTTCGGGCCAATCTTCATGATCGCGGGAATATCGGCGGTCACCATTAAAATAAACAGACTGAACGGCAGAAGATAATCGCGCATCCAATCATAAACCGGCGATACCGTAGGAATCACACCGAAGGTGGCAGCCAGCGTTGGCAGGTAGTAAATGAAAATGATGGCAGGAACGATGCTGAAAAAACGTTGCGCCCAGGTTTGTTTGCTGACCCAAAATACGATCGCGCACAAACCGGCGCACAATGCGAAAATCGCCATCGGGCTTTGCAAAAGCGGCATGAGAGTCTCCGTGTCAGAAGTGCAGCGGTGAAAAGCGCAACGCGGGCTTGAGTTGCAGCGCCGGCAATGGCAAGCGAACATAGTTCAACAGCAGGCGCAGGGGCAACAAGTGAAGTGCGCGCGATTTGATAATCGCCTCGCCGTTCACATCGAATGCAAGATACGTTTCGAGCCGGCCGTGACGCAAACGATCGGTGCTGTAGCCGAAAGCGAGATTGAGCCAGCCGGGCCAGATCTTTTGCGCAGCCGCAGGCAGCCACGAACGCACCGGGAAACTCGCCCAGAACGTCATGGCGTTGTAGCTTTTGATCCAGGAGTCGTCTTCCACGGGCGCAAACGGATCATAACTGATTTTGAGGCGCACCGCTTGCAAAGCCGGCACGCGGCTTTGCGCCAACACCCAAAGCACACCCAATTCATTCGCGGCAAAATCGCCCAGACTAAAACCCCAGTCTTGAAAAAAGCCGTCATAAATCTCCACTTCAAGCAGCAGCGCGGAGGCAACGAGTGCGCTTATCATTTCGGCGCGGCTTTCGGAAAATCCCACCCACTGATAGATCGATGTGAGTGACTCCGTAAAAAATATCGCCGAAAGAAAATGCCCGCCTTTGTCGAGATGATAACAATAGCTGTCGCCGGGGGCGAGATCATAAAAGCCACGCGTGCGGCGATAGCCTTTATAGAAATGAAATTTTCCACGTTTTTCCTGCCACCAAGCGTCGTTGAGCTGATGATACGCAATCCAATTGGTAGCGGCCATCATGGCGCTGACAAAAGCCAGACGCTGGGGCGAGAATGAATGTTTGAGAGGCGCCGGTGTTGCCGTGGCTTTTGCAGAAAAAGCAATCGTGTCATATGCTGAATCGAATAACTCCGGAGCCGCGCAAATCGTCACTGAACTCGCACGTTCACGCGGCTGCCAGCCTTTGGCATAGTCGGTCGCAATCAGGTTTTGCCGCGTGAATGGTTGGAGTGCCTGCGCAAGCGTGGCAACGGTTTGAGCCTGCGCGCTTAGAAAGGAGAAAAGCTGGACTAAAAATGCAAGTATGATCAGCCGGCAGGAAAAGAGTTGGCAATTGCGGCTCATGACGCGTCCTGGTGGTCGCCCGGTTTGCACGGCGAGTTCTTCAGGAAACGGCGTTGATACGCAGCAATTCCGCGGCTTTTTCCGAGGGCATCGGATTTACATGAGCGCGGCGTAATCTCTATATGCCAATGAAAGTCGCGCTCCACCGTCTTCCAGTAGCCGCGGTTCTTGCCTGCGAAGAGATTGGGGCCGGAGTGAATTTCCATGACATAGTTTGGGTCGCCGAGGGTGCCGCGCATGCGATCCAGGACCATGCGCAGTAATTTTGCCAGGCTGGGTAGTTCGCTTTGCCATTCAAAAAAGGTTTCGTGTTTCTTGGGCAGAATCCACGTTTCAAACGGCGCGCGCGCGGCAAAGGGGCACAAGGCGACGAAACTTTCATTGGCCGCAACGATACGCTGGTTGTCGTCGATTTCCTGGCGAATAATGTCGCAAAACAGGCAGCGCTCTTTCAAATTAAAAAACTGCTGGGCGTTTTGCAGCTCGTCGCGCACGCGCTGCGGCGTGATGGGGGTGGCCAGCACGTTGCTGTGCGCGTGATGCAAATGCGGATCATTGCCGGTGCGCAGGCTTTTGTGAATCAAGACATAGCGAAAGCGCGCATCCTTCTTGAGATCTTGCATGCGATCTTTATACGTGCTCAACACCTCGGCAATCTCGTGATCCGCCAAGTCCACCAGGCGTTTGTTGTGTTCCGGCGATTCGATGACGACTTCGTGCGCGCCGATGCCGTCATACATGTCGTAAATGCCGAGGCCGCGATTGTTCAAATCACCGTGAATTTGCAGCACCGGCATTCTTTCCGGCACCACGCGCACACGCCAGCTAGCGTCGTTGCGGCTGCCGTGCGGACGGACGGCAAAAATTTCCGAGGGGGTTTCGTTTTCGTGCCCTTGACAATAGGAACACGTTTCACCTGGAATCGCGCGAATGGCCGGCGTATCCGGCACCAACTCTTCCAACCCCACTCCGTTTTGAATGACAATCGTCCATACGCCGGTAATCGGATCGCGTCGCAATTGATTCATATGCTTCACTCCATCATGCGTTGGCGTTACAAGCATCTCTCCAGCAAAAATTGCTTGAAGGGGATGAGATCGTGGTTGGACAACGTTCACAGCGGTGATGCAAATCGCGGTAAGGCATACAAGCTGGCGCATTGGCCACAACTTTAATTTTCAAAGCCGCCAATGGTAGGAAATAATTAATCCTTTGTCAAGTTGAAAGCTTGCCTGGTTGCGGCCGGTGGACGAGTTGAGCGAGTATTTTATTTTCACGGATGCGCATGCGGCGCCGCAGCGCCGGCTCATGATCTTCATAGCCGAGCAAATGCAAAACGCCGTGAATGATCAAACGATCAAGTTCGCGCGATAATGTGGTTTTAAATCGCCGGGCATGCCGCTGCGCCACTGCCGGACAAATACATAACGAGGCCAACCGGCGCTGCCCGGGCATCATACCCAAATCAAATGTGATGATGTCGGTGGGAGAGGGGTCCTGGAGAAACTGCTCATGTAGCGCGCACATAGCCGGCTCATCGATAAAATGAACTTCGACTTCGGCAGCGGGTGCGCCGTGCGCCTGCCACAGCTCCTGCAATAGCTGCGTCAACCGCTTTTTAAGAGCGCCGCGGCTTTTCGCGAGCCGGGAGCGTACCAGTTTCAGTTTCAAACGGCCAGCCGGCGCCGTCGTCGGAATCATGGGACGTGGGGGTGCCGTCGCTTGTTCGGCTCGTTTGCTTTTCAGAGGTTTCATGGCGCTCGCTGTCGGCGGTTTTTTCCGGCCCGCCCGGGTATTGCAAACGGCCGTGGAAAATTCCGGTGAGTGTGCGTTCAAAGCTTTCTTTGATTTGATTGAGATCACGCAATGTCAACGGGCATTCGTCCAGCTCGCCCGAGGTGAAACGTTGCGCGATGATTTGACTGACGATGCTGCGAATGCGGGAGACGGAGGGATCCCGCAGCGAGCGTGTGGTGGCTTCCACGCCGTCCGCCAGCATCACAATGCCCGTCTCCTTGGTCTGCGGTTTCGGCCCGGGATAGCGAAACGAGACTTCGTGAATCTCAGCTTCGTCGTTTGTTTCTTGTGCCTTGCGATAGAAATAGGCAATCAAATTGGTGCCGTGGTGTTGCGGAATGAAATCACGCAACTCTTTTGGCAAACCGTTGCTCTCGGCGATTTCGATACCGCGCTTGACGTGATTGATGATGATAAGCCGGCTCATCGTGGGGGCGAGCTTGTCGTGCGGATTTTTGCCGCCTTTTTGATTCTCCACAAAATATTCCGGTTTGTCGAGCTTGCCGATGTCATGATAATAAGCGCCGACGCGCGCCAGCAAGGAATTTGCGCCGATGGCTTCTGCGGCAGCTTCCGAAAGTGTGCCGACCACAATGCTGTGATGATATGTGCCATGCGCGCGCACGGCCAGCTCGCGCAGCAACGGCCGGTTGAGATCGGAAAGCTCGAGCAGCGTCGCGTCCGTCGTGATGTCAAAAAGATATTCAAAAATAATCATCACGCCGTAGGTGAGAATGGGGCAAATGGTGGCATTGAGCAAGCCGTTCAGAATGTTGCTGGAAAAGCGCGCGCCGGGGGTGTGCATCAGAAATGCCAGCGCTGCAGCGGCTGCCACGTAGGCAACCGCAAGATATAAGATGGCGCTAAAAATCCAGGTGCGCGAGCGCACTTTGCGCACGGCCAGAATGCTGGCCATGCCGGTGATGATGCACAGAAAGGTGGCGGTGAATTCGTTGCCGCGCAAACTGCCCAACAAGATCGCGAGCGAGGTGGTGCCGACAAACGCCAGACGCCCGTCAAAAAAAATCGTCAACAGCATCGGCGCCATGGCAAAGGGAATGAGATACTCCGAGACATCCATCCGGTTGATGGCATGCGCCAAAACCACGACCAGCAGCAAAATCAACGCAATTAAAATGACGCGCGCGATATCCTCATAAACTGCCATCCGCCAGTAGCGCAAAAAAACGATCAAAATGCTCAATGAAAGAATCGTCATTAAAAATTTGCCCAGCGTGGGCAACGCGCGCTGCCACGTTCCCTCGGACATTTGCCGTTCTGCCTGCGCCGCGGACAGCGAATTCAGCTTTTGAATATGTTCCTTGGTGATTTTCTCATGGCTCTCGATGATCTTTTCATTTTCGAGCACTGTGCCGCGCGCCAGCGGCACGCGGGCAACGGCTTCGGCGACGCGGGCGTCTGTTTCAAGCTGATCAAAAAACAGATTTGGCCGCAGAAACGAGGTGGCTATCTGATATCCCAAATTGATGGCCGACTCGCTGAAAGATTCGACTTCGCGCAGCTTTTGCAGCGCGGCATTGTTGACCGCGCCAGTATGATGCAGGTTCTGCAATTCCTCGATGACTTCGTCCGAGCCGCGGCGAATCGCAATTTTTTGCACGTATTCCGGCAAAGCCGAGCGCTCGAGATTGATGATGCCAATGGAATACAAATCGCGCACGATGCGCTCAAGCTCTTGGCGATATTCTTTAAAATTGAGCCTGCCGTTGGCGTTGGCGCGCAGGGAGAAACCCGAGAGCAGGAAGCGCATACCGTCGTTCGATATGCTGTTCTGGCGCTCGTCGAACGCCTGGCGCAATTTGAGGGCTTTGATGGAATCTGGCGCGAGCGCTTCGAGCAGATTTTCGATTTGGGTCAGGAAATCTTGCAGCGCGCCATATTGCACGACTGCGACGCTGTCGCGGCGCGTGAAAATGGGGTAAACGCTTTGGCGCGCCAGCCGCTTGTCCTGTTCGTATTCCTCTGCAGTTTTGTTGATGGAAAAGGTGAAAGGTGCAATAATCGGCTCGCCGATATAAATGTTGCCTTCACGCAAATCGGCAAATCGAAAAGACGACGCGTGCGGAAAGAGCAGGACGCAGATCATCGTGAACAGCGCCACGACGACGAACTGCCAGCGATGCTTGTACCACCGAATACTCGACCATTTGATTTTGGGAAGGGCGCGTATTCGAAGAAAAGGTTTGGTCGGCGATTTTTTCAAAGATATACTCCGGCTTGCTCAGCGCTGATACTGATCATACGCTTTGATGATGTCGCGCACCAGTTTATGCCTCACCACGTCCTTGTCATCCAGATAAACGAACGCAATGCCTTCGATGCCGTTCAAAATCTCCCGAATTTGCACCAGGCCGGATTCGGTCGAGCTGGGCAAGTCGATCTGTGTAATATCTCCGGTGATAATCGCTTTGGAATTGATGCCGAGGCGGGTCAAAAACATTTTCATTTGCGAGGGCGTGGTGTTCTGCGCCTCATCGAGAATGACAAAGGCATTGTGCAGCGTGCGGCCGCGCATGTAGGCCAGCGGCACGATTTCAATAACATCCGTTTCCAAATAACGCCGCAGCTTTTCCGCCGGGATCATATCATTCAACGCGTCATACAACGGGCGCAGGTAGGGATCGACTTTTTCACGCAAATCGCCGGGCAAAAACCCCAGGCTTTCACCCGCCTCCACGGCCGGGCGCGCCAGCACGATGCGATCGACTTGGCGATCGCGCAAATGCGCAACAGCGATTGCAACGGCCAGGTAGGTTTTTCCCGTGCCGGCAGGCCCGATAACGAATACGATGTCGTTTTTCTGCGTGGCTTGATAAAATTCATGCTGCCCGGCGGTACGCGGCTTGATGGCGGCGGTCTTGGTGTAAACAATGGCAGGCAGGTTGTTGCCTGCTTGCGGGGCGGGTGTTTGCGAGGCTTCACCGCGCTTCACGAGTTGCACCACGGTTTCAATGTCTGCGTCGCGCAGCTCGCCGTTGCGATTGAGCATTAAAATCAACTCGGTGAAAATGCGTTCGATATTCTTAAGTTCCTTCTCCTCGCCTTTGAGAATGATTTCACTGCCGCGCACGGTGATGCGGGCGTCGAAGTTGCTGGCAATTTCCTTGAGATGGCGGTCACCTTGTCCCAGCAACAACAGCGGATCCGCGCCGCGAATCGAAACCCTGTGTTCGGAAATATTTTGCTCCAAAACGAAATCCTTTGTGTAAATCCACGCGAGCCTGAAAAAGAAAAAGCAGGTCACAAGTTTTGGCTCGCAAAACTCATGACCTGCTTGTTAGCACAACGGAATGAGCAAGTTATCGGGGAATGCGCAAAACCGTATAGGGGTAGAGTTTGCTGGCATCGTCACCGATGATGTCTTTATTCGCTTCATACAACCGGCGCCACATGGAAGGATCGCCCAAACCCTTCGCGATTTTGCCGAGAAAGTCGCCCTTGGCAACCAAATATTCATCCGGGCCGACTTCGCGCTGAATCTTGAAGGTTTGATTGGGATAAATCAAATCGGGATCCTTGATCTGATCACGATTGTAGGAGTAGATTCTCATCCATTGATAGGGATCGCCGTAAATGTCCTGCTTGCCGGAAATGCGCCAGAGATAGTCGCCGCGCTGGACATTGTACTCGCTGTAAATCGCCTTGGGCATGCGTGAGCGCAGTTGCGTCAGCTTGCCTTCGATACGCGCGATGTTGTCTTGCATCTCAGAGAGCACCGAAATCTTGCTCTTCTTCATCTCGTCGAGACGGGCTTGCAGCGCATCGATCTCGGCGCGGCGCTTGAACAACTCTTCCGGCGAGAGGGCCATCAGGCCGTCAACTTCGGCTTCGAGGCTTTTCAGATCATTACGATAGGCGTCGACGCCGGCGCGGTCCGTGCCGATCATCGCATAAATATCATCCCATTCTTTCGTAATCTGCTGATCGAGGCTTGCCAATTCCGCTTTTAATGCGGCAATTTCAGCATCGACTTGCGGAATTGCCGCTTTGGCGTCCGCTTCTCTCTTTTGCCATTCCGCTAGTTGTTGGCGATATTCATCCATCGACATTTTTTCTTGGGCAACGGCGGGGCTGGAGAGCGCCGCGAGCAGAAGGCCGAAAGAGAGGATAAACAAAATCTTTGAGAATGCTTTCATCATTCCCCTCCTCAGGGTTGATTGTGTGATTCGCATCGTTCGTGTTTCCCTAGTCTGTTGGTTGATCTTCATGCGAGCCGGCTCAGTTTTGCATCTGGCTCAGACGGGTGGAAACGGTGTTCTTTTCTTGCTGAGCTTTCGCCAATTCGGCCTTTTTTTGCTCAACTTGCCTTTGCAGATCATCACGCTCTTTACGTTTTTGCGCCAGCAGCTCTTCTGCCGCCAACGCCGCCTTCTTCTGCTCCTCCAGGGCTAGCAGTTCTTTCTCGTTGGGATGCTTTGAACAAGCGACCATGCCAAGCGAGAAGGAAAGTGTAGCGACGAGCATGCCCTTCGTCATGTACGACTTGAGCGATTTTCTCATGAGCCTAACACCTCCGTCTTAGAGTTTGCCACCAGTGAATTACCTCGGTTATCTAAAATCTTGTTGCAGTTCGTGATGCGTTATAAAATTGCCTGCTAAACGATTGTTACAATTGCCGCGAATAATATAAAAAAATGCCCTGATTGTCAAGCGAAAAATCCCTTGCGCCCTCACGTAAGCGGATGTTCACATGCAAAAAGCAGCATAGCGGCCGCTTTGTCACGCATTAAAAGCGCGTGCCAAGATAATGCGGCAGCATCCGTCGCCATGTCGGCCAATCGTGCCTCATGTCGTGTCCCCAAATGTCCAGGTAATGCGGAATCCCCTTGGCGGCCAATAAACTTGCCAGTTCGCGTGAACGATCCGGCGCCTCATATGGGCCTTGACCGCTCAAAATGTAGATATGCTGCTTTTCACGCAGCAACGACAAGTAACGATCGTCATGCAAACCGGGCAAATAATCCATCGGGCTGTTAAAATAACAATTGTCGTCGTAATAGCCATGAGTGTAGTACTTCAAATCATAGATGCCGCTCATCGCGATCATGCCGTCGAGCAAATCCGGCCGTTTGAACAGCAAGTTGGCGGAATGAAATGCTCCGACGCTTGCGCCCGTAGCAATCGTCATCACGCGACCATGACAATGACTATGAATAAAGGGAATGACTTCATTGAACACGTAGTCATTGAATTGCTGATGCCGGAGGGCCTTGTAGTGAGGAGGGATGCTGTCATTGAACCAACTTTCATTATTCACTGTGTTGATGGAAAAAACTTTGACTTTGCCGGCATTGACAAAATCTGCGATGGCATCGATCAGATGAAACCGTTCATATTCCAGAAAATCCGCGGCCGCGGTCGGAATCATCAGCAGCGCAAAGCCGTAATGCCCATAAACCGCCAAATCCATGTGCTTGTTTAACGCGGGACTCCACCAACCGTGAATCTCTCGGTTCATTCCTTTCTCCTCGGTGTCATTCGAATAACGCGCGGCAAACCGCCGGGACGCGGCTGCCATCACAAACAAAAATCTGAGCGTCAATATATACTTTTTCCGCCTGAAGTCAAGCGCCGTCTCGCGGGGCATTTTGTCTGCCTGTGAATTTCTGCTTGACAAAGCTTTCTTTGAATTTGTACCATGCACCTGACACGTCACGCAGTTCTTCCCACACGTTAAGAGATCGGTTCACAGATGCTTAAAAAGTATTTCTTTCTCTCGCTCATCGCCTCTCATTTGATTATGTCTTGCGGCAGCCCTCGCCTGGCGCTGCGCGAATGGACCGATCTTCCGCGCGAGCATTACACCATTCCGCCCTATGCGCAACATCTTGCGCCCTTCAAAATCGCGCTCGATCCCGGGCACGGCGGCTTGAGCCATTTGCCCGGCTACAAACGCGGGCCGTCCGGCAAGGAAGAGGCGGTGATGAATCTCAATGTCGCGTTTGCGCTCAAAGAATTCCTCGAAGCCGCGGGCGCAACCGTGGTGCTGACGCGCAGCGACGATCGTTTCGTTTCGTTGCAGGAACGCGCCACAATTGCAGAGCGCGCGGGTTGTGACCTCATGATCTCGCTGCATCACAATGCTGCTCAAAATCCGCAAGTCAATTATGCGTCGGTTTACTATCATCTTTATCCCGACTATTCGCCGGCAAGCATGGATTTGGGACGGCATATTTATTTTGGGCTGGTGGAAGCATTACGCCTGCCGCAAGTTGCCAACGAGGGCTTGTTGAGCGACAAGATGATTTATCCGGACGGCTTTGGCTTGTTGCGCGCCGCGCGCATGCCCGCAGTTTTGCTGGAATCGTCTTTCTTTTCAAATCCACGAGAAGAGAAACGGCTCACGAATTTACGCTACAATCGCCGCGAAGCTTATGGCATTTTTCTCGGCCTGGCGCGCTGGGCGGCCAGCGGCATTCCGCGCGCGCAGCTTGTGCAACCGAAAGCCGTCTCGCGCGACAAAAAGCCTGAAGTCGTTTATCAGCTTTTCGACGGCATTACCGAACGCGGTGGCCGCGGCGTGGGGCAATTGCTGGCTTATGCTCAAAGTGCAAGCCTGAAAATTGACAGCCAACCCGTCCCGGCGCAAATTGATTTGAAGAAAAAGCGCCTCTGGTTTCAACCGGATTCTTCTTTGCGCAATGGCAAGCATCTGCTGCAAGTCGATTTGCAAAACCTGTTCAAGAATCATAATCTACCGCGCGTCGATACGCTGATTATTGCGGCGCCCACTCGATTCATTGCATTTGAAACGCCGGCGTCAAAACTTCCCGCCGACGGCGTTGCGGCCATGCCGATCACGCTGACTTTATGCGATGCTGAAAACGAGCCGGTTTGGGAGGGCACTTCTGTAATCGTGCAAGCAGATAAAGGAAGAATTATTTCCGAACCAAATTCATTGCAAGACGGCCGTGCGACGTTTTATTATCAAGCCGGAACCGAGCCTGGCCCCGTCAATCTTTTTGCTTCAGCCGATAGTCACAGCGACACCCTGCAACTTGAGTTGACGCCGCCTGGAGATTTTTGGGTGTTGAGCGGCATGGCTGTGGACGATTCCACCGGCAAAGCCGTGGCGGGAGCCGAACTCGCGCTCAATGATTCGGTTTGGGCGCAAACGGATGGCGCTGGCGGATTTTTTATCGCCCGCCCGCCGGCCGGACTCCATCGTTTTGAAATGAGGGCGGCGGGTTACGCGCCAGCAACCGAGATGATCACGATTGATTCGATGCAAAGTGTTTTTCGGCGCAGCGTTCTGCACGCTAATCTCAACGGCCTGTTGCATGAACAAACGATTATTTTAGATGCGAGCTTCGGCGGCGCAGAAACCGGAGATCGTTTTGATGAAGGACTCACTGCCGCCGATGCAAATTTTGCGCTGATGTCGCATCTAGCCGATAGCCTGAAATGGGCGGGCGCGCAGGCAATCCTGCTGCGCCAAGCCAGCGACACCGATTTGCCCGTATCGGCGCGCATCGCCGCCGCCAACCAAATTCCGCAGGGTTGGTATTTGAAATGTGATTATCGCAAATGGAATTCCGATTCGTTGCTGGTGCAAACCACGATTTATCCCGGCAATCAAATGGGCGAGAGTATTGCGATCGCGCTCAATCAAGCGTTTGCGAAACGGCCCAACACCCGCACCGTTCTTCGCCGCAACACCGATGTCCCGGAAGTCACGCGCACGAATAAAACCGCGGTTGGCGTAACGCTCTCTTGCCGCCGGCCGGAATTGCTGGAGCGCGATTTGCCGGCCCTGTTTCGAGGAATAGTGGATTTTTACCTGGCGCAAAGCCGGACAAGCGGAATACCGGAAGAGCAGTAACGTCATCACGGGCAATATTCGATCTGAGGCTTTCAACCTTTCATACGCAGAACAACATTCTGAAAGTTGAGTGTTGATTACTTATAAATTTTGTCACAAAACCAAGGACGGCTCTCATGAAACTCACTCTCATTCAGGTTGACGCCTTCACCAGCAAGCCCTTCAGCGGCAATCCCGCGGCGGTTTGCATTTTGCCGGCAGCGCGCGAAGAGCGCTGGATGCAGCAAGTTGCGGCAGAAATGAATCTCTCGGAAACGGCTTTTCTCACACGCCGCGAAGATGGATTCAATCTGCGCTGGTTCACTCCGGTGACGGAAGTTGCGTTGTGCGGGCATGCGACACTTGCAAGTGCGCATGTTTTGTGGGAAACCGGTTTAATTTCCTCTCATGAACAAGCGCGGTTTCACACGTTGAGCGGCTTGCTCACTGCGGAACGCCAAGAAGATTGGATTCAACTCGATTTCCCCGCGACACCTGCGGCGCCGGCGGCAGCGCCGCCAGGCTTGGCAGAGGCTCTGGGCGCCAAGCCCGTGTTCGCCGGCAAAAACAAGTTTGATTATTTGATTGAACTCGAAAATGAAGAGCAGGTACGCCAACTTAAACCGGATTGCAGGCTTCTCTCCGGTATTCCTGCACGCGGCGTGATTGTCACAAGCCGCAGCCAAAACAGCGAATTCGATTTCATCTCCCGTTTCTTCGCGCCCGCGGCGGGCATCGACGAAGATCCGGTCACCGGCTCGGCGCATTGCTGTTTAGGCCCATTTTGGAGCGAACGCTTGCATAAAACTGATATGCTGGCCTATCAGGCTTCCCGTCGTGGAGGTGTGATGAAGGTGGGCGTGCGGCATAACCGCGTTCTGCTCGGCGGGCAGGCGATTACCGTTTTGCGCGGAGAATTGCTAGGGTAAAATAAAAAGTGCCAGAAACGTTCCATGTCTCTGGCACTTTGGACCGCGTCAGGAGTGACCCATCGCAGCAACAAGACTGACGCTCAGATGGTGTTTGTACCAACCAACACTTTTTCTTTAAGGGACTTGTTGAGAAGATCGTACGCGCGTCCTAATTTGGCGCGATCGGGCGCTTGCGGGATCATCAATTCGGCGTCATCCCAACCCTCGCCGCCGCGATGCCAGCGCAGGCGATCGCGTTCGGGCGTGAAGTGGCGAAATCCTTGCGCCTCTGCCTGCTCCAACTCAGCTTCCAGCGTCGCGGTTTTACCCTGCCGCACGTAAGTGATAGCGACTTTGTCGCCCTCCTCAAAATCACGCAGCGCGTCGATCAAATCATCGGGGTCGCGCACGACTTCATCGCCAACCTTGGTGATGACATCGCCGGCCTTCAAACCCGCTTTTGCCGCCGGGCTGTCTTTGGTGACTTCCAAAACCAATGCGCCGCTTTTAGGCTCGACTTTGAAGTACGGCGCTAGATCATTACCCAATTCATGAACTTGCACACCGAGCCGCGGGCGATTGGAAAACATCATCACGTTGGGAGCTTCGCCGCCCCAACTGAAACTGCGGTGCGGCATCGAAGTGAAACTTCGGCTGCGATATTTGCCAATTGCAACCTCGAACTCTTTGCGTTCGCCTGCGCGCAAGACAACGAGCTTGACTTTCTTGTCCGGCTCGGTTTGGCGCACGGACTTGGTCAATTCTTCGGATTTTTCAACCTTTTTGCCGTTGAATTCGATGATGACATCTTCTTCACGAAGGCCGGCATCATCGGCCGGGCTGTCGGGAACGACGTTCGTCACCAACAGGCCGGTTTGATTGCCGGTTTTCATCGCTTCACGCAGCGAGGGTGTCATTTCTTGCACACTGACGCCCAACCAGCCCTTGCCGGATTTTTCGCTGGCCTGGCTTTCACGCAACGTGAAGACCAACAGACCACCAATGACGAGCATAAACGCCCCGGCGGCCATGATGAATTTTTTTGTAACAAATCGTTTGATCATGAGCCTCTCCTTCAAACAAAGCTTTTGATGAAGTTCAAGTTTGATCGCATCCGCATGAGGCGGATACTTATGCGATCGTTTCCAACATTGGCGGTCGAGGCAATAGACTGCACGCCACCAAAAAAAGTTTTAGCATTCGCAAGATATTTTCTTATATTTCGCTTAAACAAAAAACCTGGGATCGCGTCTTTCTATCTGCATGAACACGAATACGAATCTCGCTCTCAAACTGAATGTCGCCGGCTCGCCTGCCAGCCGCAACGAGTACAATGAAACTGAGCTTGTGATTCTCTCCCAACAGGGAGATGAAGCCGCGTTTCAACAATTGTATCGCCGCTTTGCGCGCAATCTGTATGCGATGGCCTATCACATGCTCGGCAATCATCAGGATGCGGACGAAGTGTTGCAGGAAACCTTCATTCGCGTCTTCAAGAACATCACACGGCTGCGCAGTCCGGAAGCGTTTACCTCGTGGGTCTATCAGATCACGGTAAACCTTTGCATGGATCACCGCAAGATGCGGGCGCGGGCGCGCTGGCAATCGCTGGAAAACGACGAAGAGGGGGCTTCGCTGTTCGAGTTGGCCACTACCAAGTGGGTGCGCAATCCGCATCAAGTGCTCGAAAACAAGGAATTGTTGGGCGAGATTACGGCGGCGATCGATGATTTGCCGGAACAGCAAAAAGCCGTCATCATCATGCATGAAGTCGAGGGGTTGTCGAAAAAAATGATTGCCGACGTGTTGCGATGTTCGTTGGTGACGGTGCGCACAAATTTGCACCACGCGCGCAAAAAGCTGAGAAAGCGGCTACATATGTATTTGAAAGCGTGACGGACGATGGGATGGATGATTCGAATGAAGCCGATCATGGTTGGAATTATGGAGACTGATTAAATGCTTTGCACAGAAGTAAAAGATTATTTGCTCGATTCCCTGGATAACGAACTGCCCCTGACCTTGCAGCAGGAGGTCGAGCAGCATCTGCGCGCCTGTAACGAATGCCGCGCCGAACTGGAAAGTTACCGCACGACTGCTATGTTGCTGCAATTGCGCGCCGTGCCGGAACCGCCGGCGGAATACTGGGAACAAACCTGGGAAAAAATTCGGGCGCGTTCGCAAGCGCGCGTTTTGCCGATGCCCGCTGCCGCCATGCTCCGCTCCCCGGCGTGGTCGCGGATCTTGCGATCGCCCTGGCGCCCCTTGCTGGTTGCCGCCTCTTTGATTGTACTGGCCTTTGTGAGCATATTCGTGTCGGCGCGCTACAACCAATCTCGCCAGCCGGAGGTGTGGAGCGAACGCCAGTTGCCGCCGGTGCGCCAATTTCAAGTGCATCCCGTGAACTATCCGCTCTCGGACGATGAACACATGCCAAACGAGTGGCGGCGGCAACGCGAGTTGATCAATATTTCACGCGGCATCACCGGCTCGATGGATCCGATTTCGAAAAGCGCCTTGATGGTTACACTGGAGGGCAATCAGAGATGATACGCCGGTTCCCGTTCTGGCGTCTCGCGCTCACGCTGTTGGCGTTCATTTTATCGGGCTGTGATAGAAGCTCCATCTCTTCCAGCCCGATTTTTTTTGAATTCAAACAGCAGCCGGGTGATAAATACATCTATAAAATTTTTGACGAGGTCGAGTGGCAGGATTATTATGGCGACAGCCTGAAATACACGGTGCAGCATGTGCAGGAGCAAACCTCGATCATGAAATTTATCCGCATCGACTCCAACGCCATTCGCCATCTCAACATCTCGTTTGCCGTCGTGCGCGATTCCATGTTCAGCGCAACGGAACTGGCGTGGCTCAAAAAGCGTAAATCTCCTGTCGGACTCAGTTTCGAATATCAATTGCGCATGCGCCCGAACGGCGAGATTATTTCGGTGGAAAATCCGAGCGACAAGCGAACCTTCTATTATGCCAGCAGTTACCTGCCGAGCCAGCCGGTGTTTCCCACCAAAGCGATTTCCCCGGGTTATTCCTGGGAACAGCGCTTCAACATTGACGTGCCGCCCGATACCTCGACCACGGTCGTCGCGCGCTACACGTTTCGCGACTTCAAGCGCATTAACGAGTTCGATTGCGCGGTCATTGATTTTCGCGGCGAGTTCGAGTTCTTGAAAACCTATGACGCTTCGAATGATACCACCATCAAAGACGAAGACGTCTCGGAGAATTATTGGTCCCGCAATGTGAGCGAGGGCCAGCTTTATTTTGCCTATCGTGAAGGCTTTGTCGTCAAGAAAGTCAACCTGATTTCCTCCTCCGCCAAAGCGAAGAGACTCAAAGCCGGCGTCATACAAAAACACTCGCGCACCGAAGTGCGGGACCGCGAAACCATTACGCTCACGGAAATCCAGCGCAGCGGCGGCGAAAAAATGACGTATCTGATTGATTGAACGAAATTGCTTCAACGGAATTTGAGGCAATGAAATTCCAGCGTCATCCCCGCGTCCGGCGCCGCTCATTGAATTCATGTTCCTGTTCTCGCACCTAAAGGACGAGGTGATACCCCTCGAGATCTTGAGCTAAACATGAGATTGACGTTCCTCTTTTTACTCTTTCTTTTAAGTCGCCCTCTTACCGCCCTGGCGCAAACCGATCTTGCCGCCGGCTGGTCAGCCTTTTATCGCGGAAACAATGCCGGCGCCGCGGAGATTTTTTCCCGCGCCTCGTCTTCCGCGCATCGCATTGATGCGATCATCGGTCAGAGCCTGGCTTTGCAGGAAATGGGGCGTTACGAGGAAAGCCGCGCCTTGCTCACACAGGCGCTGGCTGCAACGCCGGAGGCAAAACTGCGGCAACGCCTCGGCGAACTGAATTTATTCCTGGGCGAACAGCGCGCGGCGCGCGACAACTTTGCCTCGGCCCGTCAGCTTTCCCCGCAATATCTTCCCAGCCAATTTTATCATGCCCTGCTGCAATGGCATTTCGGCGAACGCGTGGAAGCGCGCCGCGGTTTTGAAGCGCTGCTACAATTCTATCGCACAGCGCCCTCACCCACAGCCGCGGAGATTGCGCTGGTGGCGCGTGCTTGCATTTATCTCGAACGGTTCCATGACGCCAATCGCTTGTTTGAGAAAGCCGTAAAGCAGGAACCGCACAATTGGCTGCTTTATCTTCCCTGGGGCGAACTCTTTCTCGAAAAATATAATGACGGCGAAGCCGCTTCGGTTTTCAGTGAGGCGCTGCAACAAAATCCGACATGCGTCCCGGCGTTGCTGGGTTTGGCGCGGGCGCAAGCGGCAAACAATCTGAGCGCCGCGCTGGAGAAAACTCAAGAAATTCTCGCCCAAAATCCTCAATCGCCTGCGGCGCGCACTCAGGTTGCCGAGCTCTTGCTGGCGGCGAATCAAGAAACTGAAGCTGCCGGGCATGTCACAAAAGTGTTGCAATCGTTTCCGCAGTTCGGTTCGGCGCTCGCGCTGAAGGCGGTGTTGGCGGATCGCAAACAAGAGGCGGCTGAAGTCACGCAAATCATTGCGCAGGCCGCGGCGCTCAATCCCAAAGATCCTTCCGTACTAATCCGGCTCGCAGAAGATGCGGCGCGGCGTTATCTGTTTAAAGAATCCGTGCAATACTATCGCCGCGCTGTGGAGTTGGATGCGGAAAATTGGACCGCGGTGGCGGGGTTGGGCACGAGCCTTTCCCGCCTCGGGCAGGATCAAGAAGCAAAACGGCTGCTTGAAATCGCATACAAGCACGACCCGTTTAATGTGCCCACCGTCAATTTGCTGAACTTGTTCGATGAATACGTCAAGTATGACACCATTCGTACCGCGCATTTTTTGATTCGCTTGCATCGCGATGATCGTGCGATCATCGGCGCGGAAGCCGCCGCCCTGTGTGAGGCCGCTTATCAGGAAATGGCGCCGCGTTATCGCGTTACGCCGGGCTTGCCCATCACGGTCGAAATTTTTCCCAAACATGACGATTTTGCCGTGCGCTGTTTTGGGCTGCCGGGCGCGGAATACTTTTTGGGCATCTGCTTCGGCCCGCTGGTTACGATGAACTCGCCGCGCGCGCGTGATCGCGGCGACTTCAATTGGCAGGAAACGCTGTGGCACGAAATTGCGCACGTTATGCATCTGGAGCTGACGAACAACCGTATCCCGCGCTCGTTTGCCGAGGGCTTGGCGGTTTACGAGGCGGCGCAGGCGCGCAGCGAATGGGGCATGAATATGGAACTGGCCATGATTCGGGCGTTGCGCGACGGCCATGTTTTTCCCCTAAGCGACCTGGATGAAGGCTTCACGCGCCGGCCCGAACTGGTCTCACTGGCATATTATCAAGCCTCGCAAATCGTCGAATACATTTCGCAGCGTTATGGCTTTGAAAAAGTGCTTGCGCTTTTGCCTTATTTCAAACAAGGCAAAAAAACCGAAGAGGCGATCAAGCTGGTGTTCCAGCAAACCAGCGCGGAGTTCGATCAAAACTTTCAATTTTTTCTGCGTGAAAAATTTCAACCGGAGCGCGTGCAAACAGAGCTGCACGCGGCGAAATCTTCCGATAAAGTCATCGGTAAAATCTTCGGACAACAACGCAACACGCCGCTGACGAAAGATGGTGAAAAGCTGCGCGCGCTTGCCGAAAATGAGCCAAATAATTATTTCGCAGCTTTGCTGTATGGCAAGTACCTTGCAGAAAACAAAGAGCCGGGAGAAGCTGAAAAGTATCTGAAGCAGGCAAAAGCCTTGTTGCCCGCTCATGTCGGCCAGGAGAATCCATACCTCGTGCTGGCAGATTTGTATTGGCAACAAGGCCGGCAGGCCGAGGCCGTGGCGGAACTGGAGTTTCTCACCAGCCGCAACGGCGAAGCGCTTGAGGCGGCGTTAAAATTAACGGACTGGCAGCTTGCGCGCAAGGACAGCGCGAATGCGGCGCGCGCGTTGGCCCGCGCCGTGGCAATTTATCCTTATGACCTGAAGCGGCAACGCCAGCTCGGCGAGCTTTACCTGGCCCTGCGCCAGCCAGCCAAAGCCGTGCCGGCTTTTGCCGCCGTGCTCGGCATGCAGCCGCCAGATCGCGCCAGCGCGTATTGCGCCCTTGCCGAAGCCTATCTTCTTCTCGGCAAACGCGACTTGGCGCGCAAACACGCACGCTTGGCCCTCGAAATCGCCGCGGACTACGAACACGCGCAAGAAATTTTATTGCGCGCGGTGGAATAGATCAAACGCCTCAAGAGGGCGCTTTTCATGATTTGGCAGAAAACAATGAAATGCCTTGGTGTGACATGGCTGATCCTGTGTCTGCTGACGTTCAGCAGTCTGGCGCAAAACCTGGATGCCGCGAACGGCAAATCCAACGGCCACGCGCCTGATGCCATGGCCTTCTCCTTTGTGCGTGTCGAGTGGGAAGGCGGGCGCACGGGCTTCGGGCGCGGCTTTGGCGGCAGAGGCCCGCTGTGGGCGCATGACTATCCCACCGCCGAGCAAAATCTTTACGTTGCACTCGATGCCTTGACGACATTGCCCATCACGTTCGAGAACAAAATTCTTTCCCTGCGGGATGAAGCGATTTTTGATTTTCCCCTGCTTTATATCTGCGAAGTGGGTTATTGGACGCCGGATGAGGAAGAAGCCAAATTCTTGAGCGAATATTTGAAGCGCGGCGGCTTTCTAATCGTTGATGATTTTCGCAGCGACTTCGAATGGAGTAATTTTGTCCGGCAAATGCAACGCATCGTGCCGGAGGCGCCGCAGTTGCTCGAACTCGATCATCCGGTGTTTCATTGTTTTTTTGATTTCACCGAGTTGGGTCTGCATTCGCCCTATTGGGGCCTGACGCCGCATTACTATGCCATTTTTGACTCCGAGGGCCGCATGATGGCTCTGATCAATTATAACAATGACATCGGCGACGGCTGGGAATGGCCGGAAACCGACCGCGAATTTTCGACCGAAGCATTTAAGCTTGGCATTAACTATCTGATTTATGCGATGACGCATTGATCACGACAGCAAAAATTATGGCACAGACAACGGCTTGCCGCCGAGCTTATGCCGCGTTTATTGATGAGCCTTGCATATGAAAAAGATTTTGCTGTATTTTCTTTCGTTGACTCTGCTAATCAGCCTCCCTGAACCGGTCACCGCGCAAACGCGGCAACCAGAGGCGTTTACCTTCGTGCGCATAAAATACAATTCCGGCAAATTTTCCTACGGCTTCCGGCTGCGTTTTCAAATGTGGGATAGCTGGGAAGTCGATTACCCCACTGCCGAAGAAAATTTTATCAGCGTCTTCGAAGAAGTGACGAAGCTGCCTGCCAGCGATCAGGCATTGGCCGTCGGCTTAACCGATCCACAGCTTTTTGATCATTCGTTTGCCTATATCCTGGAAGTCGGCTACATGCAGCTTTCGCAAACCGAGGCCGATACGTTGCGCGAATGGTGTTTGCGCGGCGGCTTTTTGATGATCGATGATTTTCACGGCACCGCGCAATGGGAAAACTTCCTGTATGAATTTGGCAAAGTGTTCCCCGATCGCCAACCCGTGCGCCTGCGGCCGGATCATCCCGTGTTTCATTGTTACTTTGATTTCGATCAGGCGCCACCGCCGGTTCCGGGTTTGGGGCCGATTATTCGCGGCACGACCTACGAATCCGATGGCATCGAGCCGCAATGCTGGGGCTTTTTTGACGACAACAACCGCCTTATGGTTCTGGTAAATTTCAATGTCGACATCGGCGATAGCTGGGAACACTCGGCCGATCCGAAATATCCCAAGAAATATTCCCTGGTCGGGCATCGCTTGGGCATCAACTATGTTATTTACGCAATGACGCACTGACGCACGGGCTCAAGCCGCAGGAGGCGTGAAATTTCAGCAGCGCCTGCTTGCAAGCCCGGCTCCTGGACAAATCTCAAAACCAACCTCTAACATGGATCAAAAAACTTCTCTCGAAACATTCGACGACAATAAACTCGCCGAGCGTTTGCAGCAAGCGCGTGACGCCATTCTCACCGAACTCCGCAAACTCATCATCGGCCAGGATGAAACCATCGAACTGGTCATGATTGCCTTGTTCACCGGCGGGCATTGCCTCATTACCGGCGTGCCGGGCTTGGCCAAAACGCTGTTGATTCGCACGCTGGCGACGATTCTCGACCTTGATTTCAAGCGCATTCAATTCACGCCGGATTTGATGCCCGCGGACATTACCGGCATCGACGTAATCGAGGAGGATCGTACGACCGGCAAGCGCATCATGAAATTCATCAAGGGCCCGCTTTTCGCCAACATCATTTTAGCCGATGAGATCAACCGGACGCCGCCCAAAACGCAGGCCGCCTTGCTGGAAGCCATGCAAGAGCATCACATCACCGCCGGCGGCGTGACCTATCATCTCGAAGAGCCGTTTTTTGTGCTGGCCACACAAAACCCGATCGAGTTGGAAGGAACGTATCCGCTGCCCGAGGCCCAGCTCGACCGTTTCATGTTCAATCTCGTGATGGATTACCTCCCGGAAGAGCATGAGGTGCAAGTGGCAACCGCAACGACGGGCAATCTCAACCCGACTTTGCAGCAAGTCGTGAGCGGCCAGGAAGTGCGCGCGTTTCATTCCTTGGTGCGCAAGGTTTTTGTGTCGCAAGAAGTGGCGCGCTATGCCGTGCAACTCGTGCGCGCCACGCGCCCGACAACGCCAAACGCGCCGGATTTTGTGAAAAATTGGGTGAATTGGGGCGCCGGCTTGCGCGCTTCGCAATATCTCATTCTCGGCAGCAAAGCGCGCGCGGTGCTGCGCGGCCGGGTCAACGTGTCGGTGAAAGACATTCAAGCGCTTGCGCTGCCGGTGTTGCGCCATCGTGTGCTCACCAATTTCTTCGCGGAATCGGAAAAAGTCAAAGCAGAGGATATTATC
>QEVD01000580.1 GCA_003576975.1 Candidatus Zhuqueibacterota bacterium | reverse complement strand
CAGACACTGGCTGGCGGAATCCGAGGTAAAAACCAAATTGCGGTGCGTGAGCATCGCGCCCTTGGGCACGCCGGTGGTGCCGGAGGTGTAAACGATCGAAGCCAAGTCATCCGGCTCGCAGCCCGCCGCGCGTTCCTGGAATTGCGCATCGGTAATCGTCTCGCCTTTTTGCAGAAATTCTTCCCAACTCAAAACACTATTTTCCACAAAAATGATCTCCGCATCGCTGTGATTGACGATGTAGGCGCAGTCCGGCGCGAGATTGGACGGATAGATGCCCACCGTCACGCCGCCGCAATTGGCAATGCCGAAATCGCATTGCACCCACTCCAGCCGGGTTTGACTCAGGATGTTGACTTTGTCGCCTTTCTTGACTTGCAGCGCCATCAAGCTTTTTGAAATCTGCTGGCAGCGCGCTTCGTTTTCCGCCCAGGTGACGTCGCGCCATTGGCCCTCACGTTTGTAACGATAAGCCACTTTGTTCGCATTTTTTGTGCTGATGTCGTGGAACAACTCATGAATCGATTTGTGCGTCATGCGACTCCCTCCGCCGGAAGTTTGGTTTGAAATGGACGAATGCTGGAGGTACTGCTCGTGCAGCCTCCCGGGCGTTTGCGGTTGAACGGTTTTGAATTTTTGTACATCGAGTTGAAAACGATAAAACGCCTCGGCCTCACGCGCGCGGCGGCGGTATTCTGCCGTTTCGAAATAGTGTGTGAGCCGCGGCGAGAGCGGCAGTATTTGCAGATCGGATTCCCAGCGAAATTTTTCCCGGGAAGGCAGACTTTGAATACAGCCCTGATCGACCGCCCAGGAGATGTCGGCCAGCGCATATCCGCCGAGATCGCGCGTCAGCGCCTTGAGCAAACCCTCGCGCTGTGGATCATAGAAATGAAAATCGTGCTGATAAAGATGGGCATTGTGATAATATTCTGGAAAATTTGTAACGCCTTCCAGGCCGAGGCGCTTGGCAAGATGAATGAGTAATTTGAGAATGCGCCTCGCCTGGCCTAATCCGGGATGCTGCTGGCCGGGCAGGATCGGACGATTGGGGCTAAACTCGGCATACGGGTTTTGCAGCAACAACCATTCGATGGCGAGCACGCCGGGCAAGTGAGCGCCGAACGGATCGTGCCGGCGCACGCGAGGCGACAAGGTGGTTTCGCGCACGCGAAATTCCGCCAGCAAATGCTCGGGCGCAACCTGGCGATGGTACAGCTTCAGCGACTGCAAGAATGCGTCGATCGGCTCGATTTGCAGGAGGACTTCGTTGAGACCCTGCTCACGCAGCGCCGGCAGAAAACCGCTTTTTTCTAGGGCTGCAAGAACATTTTCTTCTGTGTAACGTCCCAGCCAAAGCGACGAGCCTTGTTTCGCATCGAGCTGGCTGAAGAGATCGTCTTCATCGAGCAATGTCGGCTTGGGTGCGTGCATGTGTGGCCGAACGATAGCGAAATTCATTTGCAAAGTCAAGGCAGCCGGCGATGACTTCGCGAGCTGACAATGGAAGATGCAGTTGTCGAAACCTGCATGAAATCTCAGCATTCTGCAAATCCCTGCTTGACTTTTCAGGGAGAGTTGTCTATTCTAATTGCCCTGCAACAAAAAAGCATTCTCGATGTCTGATATGTGAAGTTGCTGTTGCATGATCGAGCCCTGTAGAACCTGAATAACGAAGGAGTAAAAATGCGATATTACTTCACGGTTGCAATTTATACGACAATGCTTTGTTTGTTGATCGCCGGCGTTCCAATTGTCTTGGCGCAAGATTGGCCGCAGTGGCGCGGCCCCAATCAAAATGGCGCCTCGACGGAAACCGGTTTGATTTCGAGTTGGTCGCTCGCGGGCGAAAATTTGGTTTGGAAAGCCGACTTTATCGGGCGCTCGACGCCGATTCTCATGAACGGCCGCGTTTATGTCATTGGCCGCGCCGGCGAAGGCCTAACGCGCCAGGAACAGGTCGCCTGCTTCGACGCGGGAACCGGCAAAATGCTGTGGGAGCATCGCTTCAACGTGTTTCAAACCACGGTGCCGTTCAACCGTGTGGGCTGGACGAGTCCGGCCGGCGATGTTGAAACCGGCAATGTTTATGCGCACGGCGTGGGCGGCATGTTCATTTGTTATGACCGTGACGGCAAGATTTTGTGGTCGCGCTCGCTGACCGAAGAGTTTGGACGCTTTTCCGGCTATGGCGGCCGCACGCAAACGCCGGTAGTGGATGAAAATCTTGTCATCGTCAGCTTTCTCAACACCGGCTGGGGCGAGCAGGCGCCGATGGGTCATCGTTTCGTGGCGTTCGATAAGCGCACCGGTGAAGTCGTGTGGATGGCCGGGCTTCCCAATCGCCCGCTGGATACGAACTATTCCACACCCGCGATTGCGACCGTTAACGGCGTGCGCCTGCTTGTGGTCGGCGGCGGCGACGGCGCCGTGCATGCGTTGAAAGTGCGCACCGGCGAGCATGTGTGGCAATTCAAACTCACCAAAACCGCGATCAATTCCGCCATTGTCATCGAGGGCAATCACGTTTTTGCGAGCCACAGCGAGGAAAATCTCGACAATGCCATCATGGGCCGCGTCGTGTGCATCGACGCCACCGGCGCGGGCGATGTCACGAAAACGCATGAAGTGTGGCGCGTTGATAATCTCGAAGCAGGTTATGCCTCGCCGGCGTTGCACGACGGCAAACTTTATTTAATCGACAATTCCGCCAATCTCTTTTGCCTGGAATCCGCCACCGGTAAAAAACTTTGGCAGCTCAAAATCGGCACGGTGGGCAAAGGCTCGCCGGTGGTGGCCGACGGCAAAATCTACGCCCCGGAACAGAACGGCGTGCTCTACATTCTGCAGCCCGGCGCAAACGATTGCGACACGCTCGA
>QEVD01000579.1 GCA_003576975.1 Candidatus Zhuqueibacterota bacterium | reverse complement strand
AAGATCGAAACGATCAATAGAAAAAGAATGACGATGGTGACAAGCTGAAATGTCATGATTGAGCTTATAATGCCTCCGCCTTTCTCCCCCAACACTGTCCGGATCGAGCGCAAAAGGGCGCGATACCACACGAACAGCAACGCGCAAATCGGAATGCCGGTCAACAGCGCCATGCCGATCATCCAGGCATGATCCCGCAACGGCACGGCTTCCCGGACAACCGTCACGGCGGCAAACGCGCCAACCGCCAACCCAAACACGAAACAGGCCATCGCCAGGGTGGCCTTTGAGCTATTCAACGCAAACCTCCTGATTGGTAAAACCAGACGACTTCATTGTACAAAACAAATGTTCGGATTCGAATCGCGCCCGCCGCGCGCGAAGGCGGTCACGGACTGCCGTTGTGATCGGAATTCTCTGCCGCTTGTTGCAGCAAGAGCAGAATTTCATCCACTTCCTTGTATTCCAGCCTTCGGTCGTTTTGGCGGGCTTCACTCAGATACTCCATCATTCGCGCAGCAATGCGCTGTAAATCCGCCTCATTGACCTGCCCCTTGGAAGCGGCGTTGGTGAATGCGTCGAGAGCATCGATAAATTTGTCGCGATTGAGGCTCACATAAGCATCCGGGAAATGGCGAAAAAAATTGTAGGCCATATCACCGGCAACCAGGCCCACGGCGGAGTCAACATACTGCATTCGGTTGCTCCAAAGATAATAACCCGCGCCGCCGGCGACGCCGAACGCCAGCAAAAAACCGGCGAGCATGCCCCTAAAAAAAACTCGCCGCTTGATCATGCCGACCTCAACGGCGAGCAATTTCTGATATCTGCCTTCGTCCATGGTGTTTAGCAAAGTTGAAGTGAAAGGCGATGGAAGAAAAGAGCCGCGATCGTTGATCCATCAACACAGAAGCCAAAGAGAACAGCGACTGCGACGGCCCGGCGCTCGCGGAGTGATGATTTTGTTGCGTGCTTTTATAAGCGCGCGTGCTCCAGAAAAGCCGCTTCTGGCTGCGTTGCACTGCCGTTCAGACGGCCGTTTTTCTCCTGCTCCTGGAAATACTCCCAGATGTGGCGAATGATTTGTTCGAGCTTCACCGTCGGCTCGTAGCCGACCAGATTCTTGATCTTGGTGAGATCGGGCATGCGGCGCTGCATGTCCTCGAAGCCGGCCTCGTAGGCTTCGGAGTACGGCACTTTGACGATTTCCGAAGTGCTGCCCAGAATTTGCGTGACACGCTCGGCCAGTTCCATGATCGTCACTTCTTCGTTGCTGCCGATATTGAAAATTTGGCCAATGGCTTGTGGATGATTCGCGAGCGCGATCAGCGCCTGCACCACGTCGCCGACGTAGCCGAAACAGCGCGATTGCGTGCCGTCGCCGTACACGCGCAGCGGCTGGTTGCGCATCGCCGCTTGCACGAAACGCGGAACGACCATGCCGTATTGCCCGGTTTGCCGCGGCCCGACGGTGTTGAACAAGCGCACGATCACCACCGGCAATTTCATCTCTTTGTGATATGCCAGCGCCAGAAACTCATCGATCGCTTTCGAGCAGGAATAGCTCCAACGGCTTTTCGTTGTCGGGCCGAGAATGCGGTCGTCTTCCTCGTTGAACGGCACTTTTGAGCTTTTGCCGTAGACTTCAGAAGTGGAGGTGATTAGGACTTTTTTCTTGTAGCGATTGGCGGTTTTCAAGACGATCTCCGTGCCGAGCACGCAACGCTCGATCACTTCGACCGGGCGATTCACGATCAATTCCACGCCCACGGCCGAGGCCAGGTGGAAGATCAAATCGCATTCGCTCACCAGGCGATCCATCACCGCCTCGTTCATGATCGTCTCGATGGCGAAATGAAAATTCGGAAACGCGCGCACATGCGCGATATTTTCCAGCTTGCCGGTCGACAAATCGTCGATGATCGTCACCGTGTGCCCGCGCTTCAACAACGCATCCGTGAGATGCGACCCGATGAATCCTGCTCCACCCGTGATCAGCACTTTCATAACTGATTTTACTCCTTGCTTGGTTCGTAACGATAAAGGTTTTATGCGAATGTATTGCGGTTTTCATGTGATTATCGAAGCCGTCATTCAGGGGAATCTTGTGAGGTATTTGGCATTCTGCCTGCGACTTCACAGGCACCCTTCTGGATGACTAGGTGAATATTTTTAGGGTGTCCGTGAACTCACGCCTTACTCCCGCTGCAACGCACGTTTTACTTTTCCCATCTGCCTTCTGGCGAAAAAATAATAGCTCAACCCGTTTTCAATTTTAAAACGGAATTGCGCAAAGGAATCGTTCCATAAAATCTCAGTGCGGCCAATGGCGAACGGGCTTGCCGGCCCTTCTTCATAAAACGGCGGCCCGCCGCACGCGCCGCGATAGCCGGCTTCTTGCACGCAATCGCTGATGCCAGAATCAAAGGCCGCAAAAGGATAACAAAAAAAATCCACGGCCGCGCCCAGTTGAGCGGCAATTACTTCACGCGATTCGAAAATCTCGCGATGCAGCCGTTCCCGGCTCAGGTCCGTCATTTTAACGTGCATGTCACGAATCTCGTTCCACGACATGAATCCCTGCCGGCTCTCCGCCGGCGGCGCATCATCGGCGCGCATCAAATTGCCCGCCAAAAATACCGTGCCGGTGAAATCATATTTTGCCATCAGCGGAAACGCGCGGCTGTAGTTGCAATAGTAGCCGTCATCAAAAGTGATCACTAGGGCTTTTTCGGGAACAGGCTCATCGCGCTCATAATAATTCAACAGTGCATGCAAATCGATCGTGCGATAACCTTGTTGGGCAAGCCAGGCCATCTGCCGGGCAAAGTCGTCCGGCGATACGCAAAAAGGCTGCCAGGCTTTATCCGCTTCGGTATCGATGCGATGATAAAGCAGCACCGGAATACGCTGTTTTCGGGATTCGTTGAACGGCATGATTGCATTCAATAAAAATTGTCGGGCGTTATTTCAAAAGGCGCGTTGCCAGCGCCCAATCCTGCTTCGAAAAAAGCCTGACGGCCAGCAATGCCAGCAAGTATATGAAAAACGCCAATGGCATCAAAAACCAAATTTGA
>QEVD01000578.1 GCA_003576975.1 Candidatus Zhuqueibacterota bacterium | reverse complement strand
GAAACGGAGCAGGGGGCAAAAGGCAGGGGGGCAAAAAAGCAAAAGCAACAACAACAACAGAGTTCCGCTATCGCCTGCCCTTTGCCACTTGCGCCTTGCTGCTTGCCCCTTGCCCATCTCCCCACGCCATTTTCTTCAGTGAAATAAGTTGCGGCTCGTGACCGACGACAAACTATCAATAACCAATTGTCCATGAAAGAAACCGCCAACGGGGAGAGGAATCCAACGGGTTGCATCCGTTGGATTCCTCTCCCCGTTGGCGGTAAAAACCTGTGAATAGGAGGGGTGGTATCGGGTTGCGAGGATAAAATGTTGCGCCGAGGGCGTTCACAATTCTTAGTGATAGGCGCTTTCTATCGGAGGAAGGCGGCCAACAGGTTTTGGGGGCCCTCCGACGGCTAAATTTTTGCTTTCTTGGCGCGAATTCCGCCAAAAAGGTGTTGCGTCATAGCCCGTATTCCTCCTATCTTTCCGGTGCATGTCGGCGCTAACAAGCGCCGAACGATCTTGCTTCCAATGAATCCAACCTGAAGGGAGAGCAAACCATGTTCGCCGGCAAAACCTGGGATGAATGGATCGGCCAGTATGCGCAGAGCCACCAAAATCCCGTCAATCGCGCGTGTCACACCATAGGCATTCCTCTAATTGCGATTTCCGTGCTGCTGTTCCTTGCTGCGCCGTTCGTTGCGAATTTGTGGCTGGCGGCGCTGGCGCTGTTTGTCATTGGTTGGATTTTTCAGTTCGTCGGACATGCCTTTGAAGGCAAGCCGCCGGAGTTTTTGCGCGACTGGCGCTTTTTGTTTGTGGGATTGCGCTGGTGGTTTGCCAAGATGCGCGGCCGCGCGTGAGTTTGCTCATATCGTTTTTTAGGATATTTCTAACTTCGTCATTCTGTAAGAATCAGACAGCGTGAAAACTTGAGAGGTCTGAGCTTGACTTCGACAAGCTCAGCCTAGGACAAGCTCAGCCTACTCAAAAAAATAGACGTTTTCACACGGTCAGATGCTATTGAGCTTATCCCATCCCGCCACCATTCTTGCAGAATGATATTTTCTCATGTCTGGCACCTTCCCCAAACTTTTCAAAAATTCGTTTTATCTCCTCGTCATGAATCTCGGCACGCTGGGCGCGCTGTTCGTGTTCTCCGTGCTGTTGGCTAGAACGCTGGGCCAGGAAGCGCTCGGGCTTTATGCCTTGTTCACAGCCACGCTCATGTTGTTTTCATATGCCGTTGATCTCGGGCAATCAACCTCGTTGGTGCAGGAGATGGGGCGCGCGCCGGCTGCCGGCAACCGCATTTTAAAAAACACGTTGCTGTTGAAAATGCTGCTGAGCCTGGCGGCAACAGCGGGGCTGCTGCTCTTCTCTCTTTTCTATTTCCAGAAAACGGAGGAACGCAGCCTGTTTCTGATTTTCGGCTTGATGCTGTTGCCGCGCGGCCTCGGCGCGACATTCGAAGCCGCGTTTCGCAGCCGGCAAAAAATGGCATTTCTCATGTGGGCGAATGTGGGGCATGGCGCGTTGCTGGTGTTCGCAAGCTGGGGGCAAAATGGCATTTCTCATGTGGGCGAATGTGGGGCATGGCGCGTTGCTGGTGTTCGCAAGCTGGGGGCTGCTGCGCGCGGGTTATGCCTTGCCAACGATCATCGGCCTGCTGGTTTTGCTCGAAACCCTCAAGACGGTTTTGCTATGGCTGCTGTATCGCTGCGAGGAAAACTTCAGGTTCTTCTCTTCCGGACCGGCGTTTAACGGCGCTGCCGTTTTTCGTCATGGGCCTGCTCGGCATTCTGCATTCCCGCGTTGATGTGATGTTGCTGGCGGCGCTGCGCGACAACGCGGAAGTCGGTGTGTTCAGCGCGGCAAGCAGTTTCGTGAAAGTGCTGCGGATCGCGCCCTCGGTCATCGTGGCCTCGTTCTTTCCGGCAATTGCAGGCATGCAGAAAAATTCGCCACAACTGCGCAAGCTGGCAGCGAAGACACTGTGGGCGCAGTTCGCGTTCAGCTTGAGTCTGGCGGTGATCATTTTTTTGTTGGCCGATTGGCTCATCGCAAGGACGTATGATTTCCCCGCCGCGTCAACCGTTCTGCGCGTGCAGGTATGGTCGATCATACCGCTGGCGTTGTATTCGACGCTGGTTTACGTTTTCTTTCAAGCCGATAAATCTGCGTGGAATGTGGGCATTCTGGCGGCAACATTATTGTTGAATGTGATATTGAATTATCTGCTGATTCCCGGCCACGGTGCACTCGCCCCGGCGCTCAGCAATCTCGCGAGTGAATCGTTTTGCTGTGTTTTATATTTCAGTCTTTATCGCCGCTTGCCTCGCGCCGCGTCACGCGTTTTCTAAAGAGAAAGATTCGTCTATATTCATATGGTTTTATGCCAAATTGGAAAGTATTCAACTTTTGTACAGTAGCTTTTTCGTCCTGAGAATGAAGATGAAATGACAATAATTTTGTGCATGAAGCGCTTTCAAGGAAAATCTCCTTGACTCGCGCACAAAAATGTTGTATCATCAGCCACGATGAAATCGCAATTAAGCCTTTATCGATTCTCTCAATCGTTAACAACGCCTGAGTTGAATGGAAAGGCTTTTTTTATGCCTGTTTGAATCGGCCATCGGGGCCAACACGATTATCGCTTATGCCAGCATCTGCGCCGACAATAAAGATTCGCGGTGAAATTATGGACGCCGCGGGCCTGAACCGCACGCTGTCGCGCCTCGCCCACGAGATTCTCGAATCGAATCGCGGCATCGAAAATTTGGTTGTGGTCGGCATTCGCACACGCGGCGTGCAGCTCGCGCAACGCTTGATCGAACGCATTGAAAGCATCGAGGGCCGCAAGCTGCCGCTCGGCTCGCTGGATGTCACGCTATACCGCGACGATTTGGCCTACCGGCAGGACGCGCTGTTGAGCCGCACAAAGCAATCACGCATTCAGGCCACGGATATTCCGTTTGATCTGGAAGGCAAAATCGTCATTCTCGTGGATGACGTGATTTATACCGGCCGCACGATTCGCGCGGCCATGGATGCGTTGATGGATTTTGGCCGGCCCGCAAAAATCCGTTTGGCGGTGATGATCGATCGCGGCCATCGTGAGTTGCCGATTCGGCCCGATTTTGTCGGCAAGGAAGTCGTTACGACGACAGGAGAGGAAGTTCGCGTACAATTAGCCAATGTGGATGGAGTTGATGGTGTACTCTTGGTCGAGGTATCGCAATAATCACAGGCGCAGACCTGATCCGAACAGCTTGGCGCGTAGCTCACCTCGGGCGCGATCAGGAAGCCTTTTAGAGGTGAGGATGCTATGATCGTTTCCAAGCATTTGTTAGGGCTGGCGGGCGTTCGGCGCGAGGAAATTTCACTGATTCTCCGAACAGCGCAATTTTTTAAAGAAGTTCTCAATCGTCCCATTCCCAAAGTTCCCACCCTGCGCGGTAAAACCATTGTCAATCTCTTCTTCGAAAATTCCACCCGTACTCGCATTTCATTTGAATTAGCCGAAAAAAGATTATCCGCCGACTCGGTCAGTTTCAGCGCCTCGGGTTCGTCTGTTGCAAAAGGCGAAACCTTGCTCGACACCGTGCGCAATCTCGAGGCCATGAAGATCGACATGGTCGTCGTGCGCCATCATGCTTCCGGCGCGCCGCATTTTTTGGCAACCATGATCGAGGCGGGCGTGATCAATGCCGGCGATGGCCGGCACGAACACCCGACGCAGGCGCTGCTCGACATGATGACGTTGCAGGATAAATTCGGCAAACTCGAAGGCTTGAAAGTCGCGATTGTCGGCGATGTGGCGCACAGCCGGGTGGCGCGCAGCAACATTCACGGCTTGCGTACCATGGGCGCGAAAGTCGCAATTTGCGGCCCGGCGACCTTGTTGCCGCGCGAACCGCGGGAAGCCTTTGGCAATGACGTCGAAGTTTTCACCAAAGTCGATGACGCCATTCGCTGGGCGGATGCGCTCAATGTGTTGCGTTTGCAATTGGAGCGCCAGGCCAGCGGTTTGCTGCCCTCGCTGCGCGAGTACACCAACTACTTCGGCATCACGCGCAAGCGGCTGGAGGCGGCGAAGAAGGAGGTGACCATCCTGCATCCCGGGCCGATAAATCGCGGCGTGGAGTTAGAGAGTGATCTGGCAGACAGTGAATTCTCCGTCATTCTCGATCAAGTGACCAACGGCGTGGCCGTGCGCATGGCCGTGCTTTATCTCAAAAGCGGCGGCGATTTGGAAGTGGCGAACGGCGGCGATTGAGGCGCAAGTTTTTTAAGAGAAAATTTTTTAGCCACTGGTTTGCACGGATTCAAAGATTTTTTGGTACAATTCCCCCATGACATCCCTTCGGGATTCGCGGTTTGGAAAATCCCGAAGGGATGTCATGATTATAGTCATTTGGCGTTTTTTCTTCATGAAACCACGAAGTGGTGACATAATTTCGTACTCAATGAAAGGGCAATTTAAAACACAAAAAATCGGTTAGGATCCGTGTTCATCCGTGGCTAAAGAAAAGTGTCGGGTCAGGAATTGCAAAAGTTGCTGCCGGATAATTTTCAAGAATATGCAATGAGCGGGTGCAATTCCCCAAAGTTGGTGCAGTAAATATGCCACCCTTGCAGGGTTATCCCCTGTTCTTTTTGGCTATCTTTCTATAACCATGACATCCCTTCCATGACATCCCTTCGGGATTCGCGGTTTGGAAAATCCCGAAGGGATGTCATGATTATAGTCATTTGGCGTTTTTTCTTCATGAAACCACGAAGTGGTGGCATAATTTCAAGGCTCAATGAAAGAGCAATTTTGAAACACAAAAATCGGTGAAAATCCGTGTTCATCGGTGGCTAAAAAATTATCCGGTCGAGATTTTTTTGTAGATTTTTTTTCTGCAGACGAAGCGTTTCCCTTTTTGTGAGATAAAATATGCCTCGAGAAATCATCACCACCCCTGCTCCCAATCTGCTGTTTCGCAACGCGCATGTTGTCGATCCCGGCTTGGGCCTCGAACAAACCCTCGACGTGTTGGTTGAGAACGGTGTGATCAAGCAAGTGGCGCCTCAAATTCAAGCGCCCTACAATTTTGAGATGATCAACGCTTCCGGACTTGTGCTCACACCCGGCTGGTTCGACATGCATGTGCATTTCCGCGAGCCCGGGCGCGAAGACGAGGAGACGGTGATCACCGGTTGTGCGGCAGCTCTGGCTGGCGGCTTCACCGGCGTTTGTCCCATGCCCAACACTTCTCCTACAACCGACAAGGCGGAAATTGTTAAAGCCATCATCCGGCAAGGCGAGCAAACGATGGTTGATGTCCACCCGATTGCTGCTGCGAGCAAAGGCCGCAACGGCAAAGAGCCTACCGAGATTGCAGAGTTGGTCGATGCCGGCGCTGTGGCGTTTTCGGATGACGGCTGCTCTATTCGTACGGCTGAATTGACGCGGCGGGTGATGGAGTATGCCGGCATGTTCAACAAAACGATCATCGA
>QEVD01000042.1 GCA_003576975.1 Candidatus Zhuqueibacterota bacterium | reverse complement strand
TTCGTAATCAGGTTTTTGCGGATTTCATCCTTGACGGAGAGAACTTTATATTCCGCGGCGCGAAGCTGGCCGAGGGTACGGAGATCAAGAAGTGATTTGATTGTCATTTAGTTTTCAGTCGATTAAAGCAAGTTGCGAAACTCTTCAATGCTAATGTCCGCATCATGAAGAATGCCGCGCAATGTGCCGGTTGGCAGCGTCTTGCTGGGATGAACAGGGACGGTGATACGCTTTTGTCGGATTCACGCCGCATGTGCAAATGACTTCCCTTTTGTCGTTTCTTCGCGAAACCTGCTCGTTCACGCGCGTGAAGCAGCTCTTGGCAATCAACGCGGGGAGTTTATCACTCATGCTGCCACGGGAACCGAGAGACGGGTAATAAATAAAGGTTCACGCTCAACAGGAATAAGTTTCCCTTCCTCAGACATACTCTCGATACCTCAGACATACTCTCGATATGAAGCTCCATAGCCTCGGCAATGTTAGCACGAGCTTCATCCAAAGTATCCCCAAAGGTGTGACAGCCAGGTAACGCGGGTACAAAAGCGTGAAAACCTTTTTCATCGGGCTCGATAACGACTGTGAAATTGTAAGGTTTCATGGGTATGCTCATTCACTAATGAATTCCTTATATAACGGATTCTTCTGTATAAAATGCCAATCCCAGCATAACAGTCGCCGAAAGCATGTCTTCATCGCACATACTTCCGCCGATTACGAATATCATCCACAAACACGAACTCACCCAGCTTATTTAATGATAAAAATAAACATTCCTGCAATTACTTGTGTCATTTGACAAATGGAATACCCAAGTCTTTGCATATTTTCCGCTTCATAAAACAATGGGTTCCTCCACGTAACCCTCGCCAGCCGCGTCCAAGGCCTCTTGCCGATTGAGTTCAAGCGCTTCACGTAAAGTGATGCGCAAGCTTTCCAACAATTCCTCGCGCGTTGGCACCTGGCAATTCACTCCAGGCACTTCAACGATCCAGCCAATCCACCATTTAGCGGATTTCTTGACCACGGCAGTGTAATCTTTTTTCATAATGTATCTCTGCTTATGATGCTGACGACTACATTACCATGCGTCGAAAACATACTTTTCACCGCACATGCTTCCGCCGGTTGCGGATATAATCCACAAACACAAACTCTCCCAACGTATTCAACGACGAAAAATACGCGCGCCCGCGATTGGCTTCCGTCATTTTATTGACAAAATCAACCAGCCAGGGATCGTCGGCAATCATGAACGTTGTGATCGTGGTTTTTTCTCGGCGGCACAGCATAGCCTCGTCGAGAGTTTTGTTGACGATCTTGCGATCCAGGCCGTAGGGATTTTTGTAAATGCGGCCGTATTCGAAAATCGCCGAGGGCTTGCCGTCGGTAATCATGAAAATTTGCTTGTTGACGTTGCGTTTGCGCTTCAAAATCGTGCGCGCGAGCTGCAATCCGGCTTTGGTGTTGGTGTGAAACGGCCCGACGTTAATGAACGGAATATCCTCGACCTTGACCTCCATCGCATCATCGCCGAACACGATCACATTCAAACTATCTTTGGGATATTTGGTAAGAATCAACTCGGAGAGCGCCAGCGCAACATTCTTCGCGGGTGTGATGCGATCCTCGCCGTAGAGAATCATGCTATGGCTGATGTCGATCATCAACACCGTCGCACACGTCGTCATATGCTCGGTTTCATAGATCTCGAGATCGTCTTCCGCAATATTGATGTCATCAATACCGGCGCGTTTGAGCGCATTGTTGATGGTGTTGGTAAAATCGAGGTTGCTCGGCGCATCGCCGAAACGATAGCGCTTCGTTTCGGAAAGCCGTTCGATGCCCTCGCCGGATTTGGGAATGCTGTGCTGCCCTCCCATCCGGCTTTTGCGCAGCGACGAAAACACCTGATCGAGTGAATCCTGCCGAATGCGCTTGCCCCCTCGCTTCGTCAGCCGCAGCTCGCGGTTGGTTTCGTCGAGATAGCCCTGTTGTTTCATCCAATCAATAAAATTGCCCAGGCCTTTGCCCGGCTCATCATCAAACAAGCGATGCTTTTGGTCGAGATACGTGAGCCATTGCAGCGCCTGCCCGACATTGCCGTCGCTCTGCAGCAGCAGTTGACTGAACAACTTCATTAAATCATCGAACGTCAAGCGGCTTTTGTTCTGCTCGTCACGCCATTCAGAATAGCGAAAATTCATATCTCCAGCTCGAAGTTATGCTTCTCAGACACCCGGTGTTTTTGGGGTCGGGCAATATGCGAATTTGAAAATGCAAATGCAAGGTTCGGATGATAAAACCCGATTTTTTGTCAGGGCCAACCCGCATATTGTATAATGCTTTTCAGTCGGTTACTCTACCTTCTCATCCCAATAGCCGTCCGGATCTTTTTTCTTGCCAAACCAGACCACGGCGTACTGCCCGGCAAGCCCAACGCCGAGACTTCTCCATTCTTCATTTTTCCAAATCGTTTGATTGATGATAACGGCATTGTGTGCCGCGCTGGTTTTCCATCCTTCCAGCGCCTCCTCGGCATTGGCTTCCGCACTCGTCCAATAGCCGATTTCAAAACCGGAGTCTTTATAGTTTGTCAGCTCGGCAGGTTTATCCCACATGCATTTTGCCTGCTTATGGTCGGGCGTATAGCAGCAAGAACTCCAAACACCGTGTTCGGACCAGCTATGCGCGTTACACGGACTTTCAGGCGGGTGGGCATTCAGGTCGTGCACATGCGTCCGCGCGACATACGACAGGGATTTTGACAGCGGTATGGCCGGAAGCTTGTGACTGGCGCGATAAGCATTGATCAAGGCATGCAATTTCCGCTCTGCGAGCGTGGGCTTTGCAAAAGATAATTTCTTATGTTCAGCAGCGAAACCGGCAGATTTGTTGTGTGAAGACGAAAAACTGCCAGCGCATGGTGTAAGCGATTGCCGCCCAAAAATAAACGGGGAAAACACAAGTAACACAATAAAAGCGTAACGCATTTGCAACCATTTCTGCATCTGATTTCCTCAATGAAACGCAACGTTCCTAAAAGCTTTATTGCTAATGAAGCTATGAATGATTACCGGGGCGTTGGGCCGGAGTCACGAAAAAACGTGTTCGTTGACTCGGCGCGCGCTTCGCGGAGTTTTTGAAAATAATTTTTTGTCAATGAAATCCCGGCAAACGTAAGAATCACGCCAAGCGCATCAAACCAAAGCGGCTGAAACTCGACGGTGCTGGTCAATTCCGTGGTGTAGCCGGGAATTTCTAGTTGCATAAGCGAGATAGCAATGACCGGCAAACCATTGTGCAGTGCATGGCCGAACAAGCAAGGCCAAAGCGAGCGCGTTTCAACAAACCACCAGCCAAAAAGAACACCGGCAATGGCCGCGCTGATGAATTGCCAGGGATTCATGTGCAGCAACGCGAACAATAGCGCTGAAAACAGCAGGGCTTGACGCACGGTAAAATTGCCGAGCAACCCGCGTAAAATCAGACCACGAAACAGCAACTCCTCCGTCACGGGCGCGACGATGACCAGAGCCAAAACTGATGCCCAAATGCCCTTACTCGGATCAAAAAGGCCTTTCATCAAATCGGCAAGCCATTCTGGTACCGGCAACACGAGGCGTAACAGATTGTCACATTCAGAGAGCAGAATATTCATGCCTATGATGGTCAACATCATCGGCAGCAAAAGAGAACTGTTGATGGGCGTCAATGGAAAAATTTCTCGCCAGGAAGCATTGGCACGTTTCACGCCCCACAGCAATGTCAACCCAATGGCAACAGTATTGGCTATCGCCAACACCAGCGGCTGTTGCGCCGCGGAAAATTCCAGCGCTGTGCCGATGAATTGAATGGGTACGCTTAACAACGTCAGCAATAAAATGACAATGCCCAGGAGACCGAAGGCCTGCGGGAGATTGGGATAGACTCTGGAACCAGGCGTTTGCGCGTTTAACTCGTTCAAGATGTTTCCTTGCAGTTATGACTCTTTGGGAAAAGTTTTGGTAGTCCCGCGATCTGTTACTCCCTCACCCAAATTTTCACACTCTGCTTTGGCACGTCCAAAGCGATCGCAGAGAGCGGCCGCAATTCACTATCCTTCCGACCCATCACACCCTTAACATGATCGACTTGCCCGGCGTCAGCCACAAGCCGCCAGCGTGAGTTGGCCGGCAATTTTACGTCGTGAAATGTCGCATCTTCAATATCAGTATTGACCAACACCAGCAGCGTTTCACCGATCAGGTAACCGAGCAACATTTCATTTGCCGGTAAAAACCATGAGATGTAATTGTCCGCAGGTTTGGTTGAAATCCGGCAAACCTGGCCGTATTTGCTATGACGCAAGGCAATCAACCCGCGCCAATAGTGGTACATGTTGCCATAATTATTTTTGATCGCGCCGCCCTCATCACCGTTTTTTTTGCCTTTTGTCTCCCATTGAAATTCGTTGGCAAGGCGTAGATTGTAACTGTCACGCTTACCGTGCAAGTAGATTGGCCCGCTGCGCGTGTGCTTCACCACTTCCTCAAGCGGCGCGGAAGCTTTACTGCGCATGATTTCGGTGCCGCCATGCAAGACAATCGGGCCGATTGAGGTAAACAGCATCGCGGCTGCGATTTTGAATGGGCCTTCATCAACGCCCTTGCGGCCGTCCCAATCCTCATGCGCAAAACGGTCGGCCATCGCCCAATCATCGTGAATGTCCAGATAATTGATGCCGCTCACCGGCGTGTGCTCGGTTTCAAACGCTGCGGCCACCGCGCGCATCGCGTCGGCGCGCTTGCGGTTGCCGCCGGCATAACCGCGATCAGTCGCTTTGTTCTTAGGCGCGCTCGGCGGGCCGTGAATCGCATTGCGATAATCATCATCAAAATAGGTGATCGGAGCATCGACTTTGTACCAATCCCAATCGGGATTGGCTTGAAAATTGGGATCGCTTGAATCAATCCACGGCTCACCGTAAAGAATGATATCCGGTCCCAACTCCTGTCGCAGGGCGAGCAGGGTTTGCTTGTCGGTCAAGCCCGCAAGATCGATGCGAAATCCGTCAACGCCGTATTCGTCCACAAAAAATTTGCATTGCTCGATGATCCAGCGTTGCACCATCGGGCGATCTTCGGATTTGGTTTCATTGCCGAACGCGCCAATGAGTTTGAGGTTGCTGTCGGTGCGATAGTAATATTGCGCATCAAATGCTTTGAAGTTGAACACGTAGTCGCGACTATCGATATTCTCGGCGGTGTGATTGAAGACAAAATCCAGAATTACGGCAATGCCCTTTTTGTGAAACGCTTCGACCATATCACGAAATTGCTGATTCTGGCTGCCGTGTTCCGTGCCCTTGATGCGATAGCGATTTTCTATGGCAAAAAAATTCGAGATGCGATAACCCCATTGATAATTATACTCGTTGATGCCGCGCTCGATCATGTAGGGATCGTTACGAAATGCCTCCTGCCATTCATCATCGGGATAATGCATGAATTCCTGCACCGGCAACAGATGCACCGCATTTATGCCGAGGTCGAGCAGGTGATCGAATCCGATTTTTTCTCCGGCAGCATTGCGCAGGTTGGGTTCGGCCATGCCGGCAAACGTACCCTTTTTGCTTTCTGCAAGCCCGGCCAGCGCGCCGGTAAAATCCTGAACATGAACTTCGTAGGCAATCAAATCTGCCATTTTCGGACGGCCGTTGGCGAGGGGCGCGGGCGGCTTTACACGCGGCCAAACGCGGCTGCGGCCTTGCGCATCAACATTCACGCGCGCGTAAGGATCATTCACATGCACCGGGCGCTGTTCATAAAAATAATTGCCGGGATCATTCGGGCCATGAACCGTGAAATCATAATATTTGCCGGCTAAATCGCCGGGCAATGCCGCCTCCCAAACGCCGAGTTCATCCCTCGTCATGTCCTTCGTTTCCTGCGCGGGTGATTCCGGCGTCTCATAAACATAAAGCCTGATCTTGGTAGCACGCGGCGCGAATACGCGGAAAACGGTTTGCTTTTTTGCCGCATCATAGTTTGCGCCCAATTCTTTGGCGGAGTAGAGATAGCGAAAATAGCCGTCGAACGAAGCGACGACCTTATGGTTCATTTTTAGGACTTCAACGTAATGCACGCGCGCCAAATCGAGCGCCCGAGCGGGATGCAGTTGAAGCTCCTCCGGGCTGATGCGCAATACGGCGGAAATCGGAATCGTGGCGCCGTCGGCTAATGACAGGCGGTAATCAGCGCTCGCAAGTGAGAGTTCAGACGCAGCGCCGGTGATCATAACGCGAATGCAATACGAATTCACCAGCTCGGCGCGCACCTTTACCGGCTTGAGGGTATGCGCGAAAACCAAATTGCCTCCTTTCTGATTTGGCGCGTCAGCCGGCGGCGAGAGCCACTGGCCGTCATCGACTCTGAACTTGAATTGTTGCCCCGGCGCAATTTTTTCCAGCCGCGGATTCACCAGCATCAACTTCCAAAGCTTGGGATTGTTGTTTTCGCGGTGCAGCGCCCATGCGCTTGCCTCCATGTCTTGACTCCAACCGCGCATTTCGCCGGTTACCTGCACCCGCGTCGGTGTCACGCCATAAACCTCTTCATCAAAAATAAAAACCGTTTCGTTGCCGTCTATTTTGTAGCCTTGCAGGCGTTCTTCAAAAGAAAAATCCGCCTGCGCGTGCAAATGGGCTGAAATCGCCGAGGCGAAAAGGCTGAAATCGCCGAGGCGAAAACAAGATTTCGCCAAATACGTGACGGTCTAATAATCACGACGCCGCTCCTTGGTTCGCTAGAATCTGGATATAACAGGCACAAGAAAAAAATTGTGTAACCGCGCAATGCCCAAAATTGTCGCTCAAAAACAAGATAAAAAAAATTGTATATCAACCAAGCTGATTTTACGTGCTGCAGACGCATCGAATTTGACCTTGCTTATCTCGCGCAAGCCCTTTAGATTCTTTGGCAAAAACCGAAAAAGGCGACAAAGCTCATGGACACCAAAAGACTGGAAAAACTGCAAAAAAGCCTTGCGGCCCACCCCGCAGATGCCTTTACGCGCTATCTGGTGGCGCTGGAATTCGTCAAACTGAATCGACCGGAAGAGGCGTTGGCGCATTTCCACCAATTGCATTCGGAACATGCCGCGTATGTGCCCACGTACTATCAATACGCGCAGTTGCTGGAATCGCTTGGCCGGAGGGCTGAGGCGATTGCCGTTTATCGTGAGGGCGTGGGCGTCGCGCGCCAGGCCGGAGACGGGCACGCTGCCAGCGAGTTGCAAGCGGCGCTTGATTTGCTTGAGTAATGCCGCGCGCCAATCGCGAGCCCAAAAATTTTTTATTGCATCTTGGCGCTTTTAGTCGCACATTTGTTACAGTCATGTGATGGACGCAACATGCGTATCACGAACGTCATTTAACTATTCACGAAAGGAGAAGGACAATGGCGTTAAAAGAAAAGTATCAGGAATTGCTGGATCTGGGGACCAAGCTGCAAGTCAAAAACGGTGATGTTCGGGAAGAAGGCGGTAAACTCCACATCAAAGGCACGACAACCTATCAGTTGGAAAAGAACTTGCTGTGGGATAAAATCAAAACCTATCCCAACTGGGAAAACGAAATCGCCGCGGACATCAAAGTTGAGCGAACGGATATTTTTGGCATTTATACGGTGAAAGCGGGAGACACATTGTCAAAGCTGTCGAAGCTGCACTTCGGTGATGCGAAGCGCTATATGGAAATTTTCAATCTCAACAAAGATATTTTGACGAACCCGGATCTTATCAAAGTCGGCCAAAAATTGAAGATTCCGAACAAATAGGTTTGCAAGCTGCGCGCGGAAATTTGATTTTTGCTCAAAACAAAAAGGCTCGGCAACATTCATTGCCGGGCCTTTTATTATGAAATTCATCTGCAATGCAGTCATGCCTCTGCCCGTTCAGGCTACTTCCGCAAGGATTGCAAAAATCCATAAAATGAACACGCAAAACTGATTTGAAAAGCTGCAAAGGCAGCGCCGGAATAGCCGTCATAGCGTTTGGCGCGATCATAAAAATGCTCGCGCACAAAAGGATCGCCATAGTTTTGATATTGTCTATAGGCTTGGTCGGCCTCGTGTTTGAAATAAATGGCTGCAACGCTGGCCGCCAAACTCGCTCCGGCCGCGATGTAACTCAAACGCCGATAGCGCGACCGGCGGCTGCCTCGGCGAATATTCTCCTGCTCCTGCGTCGTGGCGTAGGTCAAATCTTTTTCGAGCACAATTTCATAACGCCGCGGCGCCACTTCGGGTATCAACGTGGCCGGTGAGCCGCCCACCTCAATGAAACGCGGGCGATAGCCTTCCATCGTGATTTCAACCGGTGCACTTACTCCTTCCGGCAAACGTAAGACGAGCGGCGTTGTGCCTTCCACCCTGCCGTTACGCCAAACCTGTGCTCCGTACGGCGTCGAATTGATAAAATATCCCCGCAAGAATTCGGCAACCAACTCAAGTGTGTCGCCGGCGCTAACGGTTGCTTGTGTGACCCAATCCGCATCGAACCAGCTTTGCGAGTCCTCACGCTTGACGGAAAATTCGTGTTTGCCGGGAGCAATTAAGTAATGCTGCAAAGGCGTCGTTCCGACTTGTATGTCGTCGATCAACACCGACAGTCCCACGTGCCGGCATAAAATCGACACAACCGCGCTATGCGCAGAATCGGGTTTCTCTGCTTGCGCATGGAGGTTTGTTGCGACCGGCAAAACTCCCAGACTCAAGACGAGAAGCCGGTGAAACGGCCAATATTTTTTGAGATATATCATTCAACCTCGAAAAGATGATTCGAATTCATTTTTTTAACGCTCAACGCGGCGGCTTTAGTTTCTGAAATTTTCTGACATTTGCCCGCCGTTGGAGCTTTGGCCGAAAATATAGAGATCGCGATCCTCACAGGCGACGATGAGTTGATTATTCCATAAAATGGGATTGGTGCGCACGCGGCCGCGCAGTTCCTGGCGCCACATCAAATCGCCGTCATGCGCGCGCAGGGCATAGAGATGACGATCAAGCGCGCCAAAGAAAACTTTGTCGCCCGCCAGCAAGGGCGCGGTGCCGATCACGCTCAGCGCGCGCGACTCCCACTTCAGCCGGCCGGATTCCGGGACGAGGGCGCGCAAGCGGCCATCCGCGCAACCGAAAACGACCAGGCTGTCATTTACAGCCGGCGAATGAAAAACGCGGCCCTCATTGGCTGTGCGCCAGATTACAGCGCCGTTCAGAAGATTCAAGGCCACCAATTGATTGCGCGCCGTTCCGACAAAAACTCTTTGACGATGAACGGCCGGCGTCGCGAGGATCGGTTGCTGTAGATCCGTTTCCCAAATTTTTTTACCAGTCTCCGCACGTAGACCATAGATTTTACCATCGCTCGCCGCAACCACTAGTATGCCTTCACTCAGCACCGGCGAGGCATGCAACTGCCCGGTGGTTTTGAATTGCCAACGCCGCTGCCCGTCTTTGAGATGATAGGCATCAACATGCTGATACAGCGCGGTGATGAACACCACGCTATCGGAAATCAACGGCTCACTGGCAATATCGCCGGCATCGATCCCCCACAACTGCTTGTTGGTAACGATGTCATAATGATAGAGTGTATTTTTTCCGAAACGCAGCGCGATCATGATCGAGTTGGGAGTCGCCGCCAATGTGCCGGCATTGCCCTGCGGCAGTTTTTTCTTGCGCACGATTTCATGTTTTTCCAAATCAACCATGTACAAACGGCCGTCAAGCGTGGGCACGAACATCAGCCCTCGGCTGATCACGACATTTTGCGAAACCGCGGATGAAAATTTGAATTTGGCAATTTCAACCAATGGCAGGGCCAACGTCTCCTCCACCGCCGAGGTCCGGCCCGCGTCAAAGCCCATGGCGCGCCAGTCAGCAGAAGAGTTTGACGGCGGTTTCAATTGCAACGGGGCTTTGGAGCAGCCGGCAAACAGAACAAGCAAAGAGGTAAAAAAAAGTGTGTGTATTCTAGGCGTCATTGCAGATTCGATGGTTTGGTCAACTCTGGGTACGTAGCATGTTTGCGATCGACTCGATTTCAAAAATCCCAGCCGAAGAAAAACTGCTGATAAACCTCACGGTCAAGTTTCAGCCGGTTGGGCGAGAGGCCGCGATCAATCTCGTTCCAATACCAGCGGCGGCCGATATCGTAGCGCAACACGAGAAAACCGCCGACGCGCAAACGTACACCAAACCCGGTGCTGCCCAGGATGCGGTCGAGTTTTTGATCCCAGGCATTGCCGGCATCCACAAACAACGCTCCGCGAATCGAACTAAAACCGAGGCCGCCAAAGGGAAACGCCACGACAAAACCATCAATGAATGGGAAGCGCAACTCTTGACTCACCAAAAATGTTTTCTGGCCCCAAATACGCCAGCGCGGATACAGCCGCAAATCCCAACTGCCGCCCATAAAAAAGGGATACGCCTCCTTGCCCTGGTTATATTGCGTCTGCAAACGAATCGCATAGGCATTGCGCAATCCCAAACGAAAATATTTGCGATAGTCGGCGAGAATCGTGTAGAAGTTTATGTTCGATTGCCGCACATCGACAGTATAGCCCAGCGAAAGATTGAAGCGCTCGCCATCAACCGGGCCGGATGGACCCCACAAAGAATTATCCTTCACAAACGACACAAAATTGGAAACCAGCAGCCCCTCAAGTTTATCCGAAAACCCTTCCCAGCGCTTGTCCGATTGGCGAATATTGACGCTTGCCTCAACGCGCTGAAAAACGCTGAGCGGATAACTGATGGCGCCGAATCCACCGTAGCGCCGCTCGAAGAAATAACCTTCCGCGTAGTTGTAATAACGCCCGGCGAAATGATAAACGCCGAAGGCATGATTGGCGCGTTTCGAAAGATCGAAACGGCTGATGGCAAGATTGAAGCTCTCCAGAAACTCGCTGCGGGTTTGCGCATTATTGAAAATCAAAAAATGATACTGCTCGTTGCCGAGCATATCCGACATGGCGAGCTGCGCGCCGCCGGCTGCGCCAAAAATCGGATCTTGCGTGATTTGGCTTTGCGCAATGTCCAGGCTGAAGCGGCGCTTGTAGGAAAATTGCGTCGGCGACATTTCGCCTTCGAGCTTGGTAATCGTCCAGGGTGTGGCGCGCGCGTGCAAGGTATCGACTGCGACGACAGGCGAATCGTCATAAACTTTTTGCACGTTTTCCAATTCACGAATTTGAAAATTGAAGCGTTCGAAAGCGGTAAACAACAAGCTTCCCTTGTCCGTCCATTCCGGGTCGAATGCGCCCGTGGTAAAACTCGTGAGCTTCCGCATCGAGGAGATGCCGTTGATGGCGCGCGGATACGCTGGTTTTGGCGTGACCTTGCCGTTCGCGATCAAACCTTCGACATTTGCGGCCATGGCTACCTGCATATCTTCCCGCGGCGTTTGCAACATCCAAATGTTGAATGCGCCGTCGCGATCCGAAGTCAACGCCAGCGCCTGTCCGTCCGGCGACCAGGCCGGCGCGTAGTCGCGATGCTGGCCAAACGTGGCGTATTCGATCTCATCACTTTCGAGATGATAGAAAAAAATGTTGTAGGCGCCTTGCCGGCCATATTCCGTGCGATCTGAGGAAAACGCCAGCACGTTTCCGTCCGGCGACCAGGCCGGATCGCGATCGTCGTAAAAATCGTTGGTGAGCTTGCGCAGGTTTCCACCGATCAGATCGAGTGTGTAAAGGTCGCGCATGCCGCCAAAATTCGTTGCGGCGAACGCCAAGCGATTTCCGTCCGGCGCCCAACTCGGCGAGCTTATGGTGACGATGTCATTGAATTGATAGCGATTGACGACTTGCTTCTGACTCAGAGAATACACATAAAGTGCATCATGTCCCTTGCTTTTGGAAACGAACGCCAGCAGGCCCCGGCTGTTCGCGTCGAGTTTGCTGCGCAATAAATTGAATGCTTCGAACTCGGAGGTGCGCTCGCCGTCGATCAAAGTTTCAAGATGGCGCTTTTCCGCGCGCTCGACGCCGTATGGCATGCGGTAGATGTTCGAATAGCCCACGCGATTCGACATGAACACGATTTCACGCTGGTTGTCATAACTGACGAAGGCGGGTTTCGTGCTGATGCCTTTGTCCGTGAGATGGCGGGTGATCATGCCGGGCGCATCGTTATCTTCCAACAGCGGATATTTTTCTTTCTTAAGATGATAAAGCCAAACCTTGTCAAACTCGCGATAATCAACGCCGAGCGTCAGCCGCATGACATCGGAAAAATTATCGGCCTTCCACAGATTTTCAATCAACAGCAAAAGTTTTTCTTCGCCGTAGCGTTCGGCTATGAATTTGCAGATTGCCTGGCCCTCTTTATACATCAAAAACGTGCCATAAATGCGATACATCTGGCTCAGCGGCACAAGATGCCCAGCGAGCACGGCATCGCGAATGAACATCTCTGCCTCGCTGTCCCAGCCTTCCGACCAATATTCTGCGATGCCCTCGGTAAACCACAACGGCAGGCCCGCATGCTGCGTGCGCTTGTGATCTTTCAAAACGCGATTGGCCTTGCCGTGCGTGAACACGTGCACCAATTCATGATTGATGACATGTTCGAAATCCGTCAGGCTGCCGGTAGCCGGAATCACCACCCGGCCTTTGAGAAATTCGAAAAAGCCGCCCACGCCCTCTGGAATCAAATTCGGAATCGTGTTGGTTTGTTGAAAGTGAAAATGATTGGAATAAAAAATCAGCGGAATGGGATGGTTGAAATTGTGATTGACGAGATTTTCCAAGCGCGCATAGGCTTCCTCGGCGTAGGTTGCCCCGATCTCGGCAAGCTCGCGCATTTCCGGATAGAAATAAATGTCAAAATGGCGCGTTTTGAGAATTTGCCATTGAAAGTGGTTGTACTGGACTTTGTTGCGGCCAAAATAATATTGCGCTTGTGCAGGGGCCATCCAGGCCAGCAAGACAAGCAGCAGAAGCAACCGGTTTTTCATGCATGCTCCGAACAGTTTTGTCCCGGGCAGAGGAAGGTTTTTTAACGATTGGCGGAGATTCGTGAGAATTTAGTCTTTACGCATATTTAGTCAAGTTAAAATTCCTCAATAGACGGCGGCGGAGGCGGATGGACGGCGGAGGTTATTTTACGTCAATGCCATGTTTCAGAATTTCGTCTTGCGCAAATGGCGAGTCGAGAAAATCCTCGCGCGTGAAGGGATGAGTTTCAATCCAACGATTCACACGCAATGTCGTTTTGCAGATACGTTGGTTATCCAAAAATCGCATGCCGGTGAAATCGGGAGAAACGAGAGCGACATCAATATCGCTATATTCTGAGGCTGTTCCATGGACATGCGAGCCGAAGAGAATGGCGCGGTCAATGCGAATATTGTCCTTTTCCAACTCTACAATCAATCTTTTGATATCTACGATGATGTTCGTGGGAATTGATCTTTTATCCACTTGTATACCTCTTCAACAGGATAACGCGCTTCCAAATTGAAGGAGTTGAATATCTTCAATCTCTCTTCAACGTCTTTTTCCAAAGGCAACGTCGCCTTGTCTGCCAGCCGCAACAAGTCATGAATTTTGGGAGGCATCTCGTGCGTCCTCGCTACAATCAAGCCTTTCAGCAGCTTTTCCAGGCTCATGTGGCCAAAGAACAGGCAATAATGCAAATTTTCTCCACGCTGCAGGAAGCGTCGCGCCACCTCGAGATCGGATTCTGCCAGGGTCTGCCAATAGGCAATATGTTCTGCTGCATTCATTGCTTTTCAACCTGCGAATCGCTTTAGAGTTCCTTTAATAAAAAGTAGACAACTTCAGCCGTGAATGTCAAGCCGGAATTTGGGGTTGCTGAGGCGCAACCCCAGGCTTGTCTTCGAGAAGAACAGGCAGCTTCATTAATTCATCAGTGTGATAATGCGGCAAGCGCGTCCGTTCAGCGCCTTCCACCAGCCATCGTCCCTCTCCTGTTTTAAGCACCTGGCCGATGATTTTTGCCGGGACTTTGGCGAGACGATATCTGTTGAGCAACGCATCGCAGGCCTCCCTCTCGCCGGCAATCACAAGCGCGCCCGGCGCGATGAGGCCGAGCGGGGCAAGGCCAAAATGCTCACACACGACTTTTGCTTCGGGAAGCAAATCAATCTGGGCCAGGTCGATTTCGACATCCAAGGCGCTGGCGTCCATCATCATGTGCAATGCATTTGCCAGGCTGATTTCAAACAGATCCTGCATCGCATGAATGCCTTGAATTTTCCCGGCAATTTTTGCAGCCGGCACGAGATTCAGATCATTTTCATTGAACAAACGCCGGCAGCGCTGCGCAAATCGTAAATCAAAGGCTTTGGCCAACTCTGCTTCATGTATATGCGCGATCAGCGCGGTGGCCGCCGTTGCCAGGTTTGTCGTGAGAATGAGGCGATCATCCGGCTTGATATTTTGAGGAACACAGCGATTATCCGGGGTTGCTGCCGCCAGCATATAACTTGCGAGAAGCGGCTGTGTGAGGCCGTCAAGAGTTCTAACCTGTTCCCCCTGCCAGGTGAGGTTGAGCATTTTGCAGGCATGGCCAATGGCATCGAGACTGGCGTTGGGTTGCTGATCAGGATTCATGTCCGGGGGCAAAAACCGTGTGGCCCAGCAGCTTTTCGGTTCGCCGCCATAACACGCGAGCGCGTTCGCCAGCGCATAAACAGCATATGCGCCGGCGCCGGAGGCGAGATCACTGAAATCGGATTTGATGATGAATGAACGATCATCTAAAGTGATCTCAGTTCGATCGGGTTGTTGGTGTTTATGCGTCGACACGTTTCGCCGTAATCGCGGGAGCAAAAATCGCCAAAGCTGTATTACCGATTCGTTGTCATCGCGCGCATTTGCCCGATTGTGAGCCATGCGATTGTTTTTGCCTGGGCGTGACATGCTCAAGAAAGGATCACACAAGAGATTATCGATATTCGTTCTCTTGATGAATACTATCAAAAAACGTTTTGAATACGCGCCGGATTGCGCGAAACAGCCTTATCCCGCCAATACATTTCCGCCATTCACATTCAAGATCTCGCCGGTGAGATAAGAGGCCAGATTGGAAGCCAGGAAAATAATCGGGCCAGCAATTTCTTCTGCGGTGCCGGGCCGGCGCAGCGGAATTATGCCGGTGATCTTCTCCCCTTCTGCGGCAATGGCTTCGTTTGACATATCGGTCGCCACCCAACCGGGCGCGACGCAATTCACCGTGATGTTGAAAGGCGCCAATTCCGGCGCAAGCGATTTCGTAAAGCTGATGATAGCGCCCTTACTTGCGGCATAATGTGAATGAAAGGCCTCGCCGCGCTGGCCGGCTGTGCTCGACACGTTGATGATCGTGCCTTGGCGCCGCGCTTTCATATGCGGTGTGATCAGACGGCAACAGTTATAAATGCTCTTGAGATTGACGGACATGGTTTCATCCCAAACCTCTTCCGGCATGGAATCAATTGCCCCGTACGTCCAGATGCCGGCGTTGTTCACCAGCACGTCGATTCTGCCGAAGCGCTTGAGCACGGTCTCGACCATGCGTTCGACCTCGGCGTAGCGGCTGACATCTGCTTGGACGCATGCGGCGTGTTTGCCGGTTTGGGAAATCTCTGCAACGAGATGCTCAGCGGCAGTTTTGCTTTGCGCATAATTAATGACTACGCTAGCGCCGGCCCGAGCCGCCATGCGCGCCGCAGCGGCGCCGATCCCGCGTGACGCGCCTGTAATCAACATGACTTTGCCGGTAAGATCGATCATTTTGATATCCTCATTAATTTTAGCTGGAAATCGCTCGGGATTGTCATGCGTTGAAATTTTTTTGGATATGCTGACAAAAGTCAGGATCCTTCTGATTCATCGCAAGCGCCACAAGCTTGCGTGCAGCAATATCCATCTGATCCTGTTAAAACGCGAGAACGATAATCGCGGGAAAGATAGCGACTCGGCGGGAAAAAGTAAAGCCGGACTTGCGCAGAAATCCGCCTCAGCCTTCACCATGAGGATTGCTGCGCTAGCCCGGCTTTCGTCATACAAACATCAATAACCAAAAACATAAACCTGTTTCAGCGTCACATCTGCGGTGGAAGGATCCATCCGTCCAAAGTCGTTCCAACGCAAAATCTTTCTGAGAATACAGACATCCAATTCCGGCAGGTTGAAGGTGGAGGAGACGACGCTGGCTTCCTTAACTTTGCCAGCGGCAGAAACAGTGAAGCGCACGGTGACTTTGCCTTTGAGCGTCGCGTCATTTTTGAGGGCCTGGCGATAGCAGTCTTGAATCGCGGCGCTGTGGGATAATACGATTTCACGCATCCTCTCGGGATCACGCGAGGCTTTTTCGCGCATGCGTTTGCGCGCCAATGCGCCAATGCCTGGAATGGCGGCTTCTTCAACCAGGCTTTCCACCGGCTCGATTTTTTCAAATGTGCGCGAAGCTCTCACTTCTTTTTTGGGCGCGGGGGCAAGGTTGGTAACGATTTCTTCGGCTTGCACGCCTGAGGCCGTATGCCGCTCGCCGCGCATGTCGCGAGGGGCGATCATCACTTTGCTGGGATCAAAACCGCCGTACCCCAACAATCCGCCGCTTGCACCGCCGACCGGCGCGCCAAAGAAATCCTGGCCGACGCGCGGCACACGCAGCGTTCTTACCTGGGACAGCACCTCTTCCAAATCATTGGCCTGCGCGATTCCGTGTTCGAGCACATCCTGCACCGGTTCATAAGAAACAAACTGGCCGCCAGGTTCGGCAAGATTGCTGTTGCTGGTGAGCAAACCGATTAAGCCGATACGCCCGACTTCCTCCGACAATGCCTGGCGCGCCTTCTCGCGCGCGGCCAACGAGATGCGGCGATGCACTTCACTCGCTTCGCGTGTAGCGCCGCGCGCTTCCGGCGTGCCTGCGCCTGGCCGCGAGGACGGACTCATCGTCGGTACGCCAGCGCCACCCAAAGCCTCATCAACGATGGAGGGAACATATTCGGAGGCATATAGCAACAATTCATTCGGCGTCATGCTGCTCTGCGCCGGTTGCTCCACTTCGAATTCCGACAGGAAGGTTTCCGCATATTTTGCCTGTAAACGGGCCATCTCGGATTCATTCATGCCGGGCTGATGATTCCACAAATTGTAGATGATGATCAACGGCTCGACCATCAACACGAATACAAGAATAACGAGAAAACGCCGGTCAAGCGTCTCCCAGAAATGACGGTTGAATTCCTTCGGAAAAGTCGTGATCACATCGTCATCATCGAACGGCGCGCGCGCCGGCGAAGAAGGCCGATCATCGGGCGGTGCGGAAAGATTAGGGGCTTGTTCGAGTTGAGCGCTGTCGTACAAATGATCCACGTGCCTAGCTCCAACATTTGCAAAGCGTCAAGATAAAAGATTTCGAAACCGTAATTGCAATTTCCAGTTTGGTAGAGGAAAAAGCGGGCTAACTATAGAATCGCGTTTGTTTGCACGCAATCGAGCAAAGCCATCACAAATCCTGTAAATCGCCGTCTTACGGTGATACAATGATGATTAAAAAGAGTGGTAAAATTTATTCAATTCTACAGCGAATTCATCTTAGCCAAAAAACTCGGGAAACTTCAAACAAGTATTATGCCAAAGTTTACACTGTCATGACCACAACCAGATGTCATGCTGCTGGATTTTTCAGCCAACGGCGGGAATTGTTACGATAACAGTCGATGGCCGGTTTGTCTCACATGCGACGGCTGGGCTCGAGTTTGATCGTGAAGGTCAATTTATTACCGTCTCGCAACACGATGATATCCACCTCTTGCCCGGGCGCATGCTCCCCGAGGGCATAAGTATAGTCATAGATGTTTTTGATGTCAATCTCGCCAAATTTAATGATGACATCGCCCGCTTGCAGGCCGGCCCGCGCCCCGGGTCCGCCCTCGCGCACGCCGCTCAACCTCAAGCCTTCCACCTCGGCAGCGTAATCCGGCATGGTGCCGAGACTGACTCGAAACGCGCTCATCTGACGGCGCTCCGAATCGGTTTTTGTAAATAGCGGCAGAGAGTCCGAATTGGCGATTTCCAAAACGGCTTCCGCCGCAAAATTCAACACCTCGGCCTGGCCGCGGGCGTTGATCTTATCGGCGTCGTCGGTCACGCGATGATAGTCTTCATGAATATCGGTAAAGAAAAACAATACCGGGATATTTTTATTGTAAAACGAGGCATGATCACTCGGACCCTGGCCGTCTTTGACGGATTTCAGTTTCAAGCGGCGATCGGAATTCAAGCGTTCCAACAACGCCGGCCAGCTCGGCGAAGTGCCGGTGCCCTGCACCACGAGCGTGCTGTCTTTCATGCGGCCAATCATATCCATATTGATCATGGCAATGGTGCTGTCAAGCGGAAACAAGGGTTGATTCACATAATGCGCCGAGCCTAACAGCCCCAACTCTTCCGCGGCAAATGCCAGAAACACCAGCGAGCGCTTGGGCTTCTCAGCTTGCGTTGAAAAATATTGCGCCAGCTCCAACAAGCCGGCTGTGCCGGAAGCATTGTCATCCGCTCCGTTATGAATGCCGTTGATGCTATCCGGGCTGCGGCTGCCTTCGCTGCTGCGGCCAAGATGATCGTAATGCGCGCCAATAACCACGGCCTGCTTCTGCAACAGCGGATCGCTGCCCGGCAACACGCCCACGATATTTGCGGCAACCCGGCGAACCGGTTTGACCTCTGCCTGCAAAGAGATTTTTGTCGCGGGAATGAGCAGGGAATGTGATTGCTGCGTCGTGTTGATTTGCTGTTGCACTGAATCGAGCGATTGGCCTGCACCGGCCAGCAGCCAATTCGCAACTTCTCGCTTGATAAACAAAACCGGCAGCCCGGCATCTCCCGCGGAACGATCATAACTCAATTTCGGCAACACATCGTTGGAATCACTCAAGCTACCGGTGGCGACCAACAACACTGCTGCGCCATGCTCGCGCGCGGTTGTGGCTTTGAAGCGCATGCCCTCAAATTTGGCAAAACCGCTGTGCGGATCGTTCAAACCCGGCGAATAGCGCATGATCAGCACGGCTTTGCCGGAAACCTCGAGATTGGCGTAGTCATCATAACCTTTTTCAGTTGCAGAAATGCCGTAGCCGGCAAACGCAACCTCGGAATCAAGCTCGAGATTGCCAGTTCCCGAAAATCCGGCGGGAATGAAATCAACACCTAACTTCCAGGTTGTGTCGCCGTTTGCGTTGGTAAAGCGCAAATGATTTTGCGGGCCCAACTCCATGTCGCCGATGAAATCGAATTTTTGGAAGTAGGACGCGGGTTCGCCCAACGGCTGCAAATTAAATCGCTTGAATTCAGCGGCAATGTAGTTCGCGGCGAGATCCCCTCCCGGCGTTCCTGACAGCCGGCCTTCGAGTTGATCGGAAGCGAGATAATTGACGTGGTATTGAATGTCATCGGCCGCCAAACCGGCCACGCTCGCGCGGTTGATTGGCGCAGAATCCTTCGAACAGGACAGCACGGTAAGCGCAAGCAAAAAGGTAATCAGATGCTTCATCGACAAGCCCTCCTCAGGTTGGCTGAAATAAAAAAAGCGAGCCACTCAGTTGCTCGCCTGCAGTGCGCCGGGCCAGAAACGCAACCCAGCAGCTTGATTCATCACGATGTCTGGCTTGACCAGAATTCAAAGTTTGTGGTGCCGGGGGCGGGACTCGAACCCGCACAGGATCGCTCCCACTGGATTTTGAGTCCAGCGCGTCTACCAGTTTCACCACCCCGGCGATGAGGTCGATTTCGTCAAAAATGAAATAATGAACAAAACAGTGACCGCTAAGATAGAAAATTCTTACAGATTATCAAGAAAAATTTTGCGACCCAAGACTGTTGGGGAATTCATTCATTCTGAGAACACAATGCTGACAAGCGGCAACCACGGAGGGTGCATGAACGCGACTAAAACGTTTTCACGTTCATTCGCGGTTTATGGTGTCAATGACATTTTGAATTCGCTTTTGAAAGAATTATTCCGCATGCGGAGCGGGCGTTTTTGAGAATTTCAATTGTTTTGTGGAGGGCTAACTTTTCTCGACTTCATTCGGTTCAGGCTTCCTTGCCGGACGCCAGCATGAGGCTTTGTTTGCGCATTTCCGTCTCGAGGGCATGTTCCAAAAATTCGATGCCCTCGCCGTCCGTGCTCCCTTGCGCCACATAGGCCTGGGCGATGATCGTTTTCATGGCATCGCGCTGGTGGGTGACGAGATTCAATTGCAATACGGTTTTGTAGAGCTTGACCGCGCGTTCGTCTTCCTTGCCTAGGCCGAGATAGATTTCCGCCAACGGCATAAAATATTTCACCCGGGCCGGGTCGCGCTCCAGGATTTTTTCATAAATTATCGCGGCGCGCTGAAAATTTCCGCGCCAGAGAAAATAGCGGGCGCGCAGCGTCGGCGCCGAGCCGACAATACTGAACATGAACAACACCACAACAGCAGCAAACGCCCCGCCGAGATAAGGCCAGACGTCATCCAGGCGGCCGGGTTCGACGGCGGTTTTCTGTTGCGTGTCGCCGCTCATATTTTCCCAGCGTTCCTGCAGCAGATCCTCGACATCGCGATAACTCGGGTGAATGATTTTCAATTTTTCAAAACTAATGGTGGCGCGCATCCAATCTTCGTGGCGCAGCGCGTGCAAGACATCGCGATTCAAGGAATCGCGCAGCGAGATGGTCATGTTCGAAACGAATTGTGAGGGCGCCACGCCGCGATTCCAGCCCAGCATCATTTCAATTTCCGCCAAATATTCAGCAACGTCGCGATAGTTGGGGTTGAGGCTATGAATTTTCTGTAATGCGCGCCGGGCCATGCCCAGATCGACGCGATCCATCGCGTACAACGCATCATCATAAAAACCTGCCAGAACACTGTCTGTGCTCATCTGTTTCAGGTAAGCTTCGACCTCCGTCAATTGCGCGCGCGTGTCCCTGAAATTGGGATCATTGTCAAGAATTCTTTCAAACACGAGAGCGGCATAGGTCCAATGCTGCCGTTGCCTCGCCGCCAAACCGGTAGAATATTCAATCTCAAGATGCTTGTGATCCACTAGCTTTTTTTCAGTCCTGCTCCGATTGCCGGAATGATCTGCTAAGCCGGACAGGCCTGCCGTATCCGGCGCCGGGTTGGCGTCGAGTAGCAAAGTTTGACTCTCAGGAGTTGCAGGCGCTGATTCGCCGGCACGGTTTTGCAGGGAGTCGCCAATTATGTGATTCAAAACAGTGCTTGAATCTGGGGCGCTCGTTTGCGCGTGCATGTTGACGGTTAGGAACAGCAAAAATGCGGCGGCGAGACGGACTGCCCCACCCTTCCGTAAGATTGAGTTACGGTTGCCTCGAAGATTACGCTTATCCAGATTTGACAAGTTAGAGTACTCGACCTGATTAAAACAACTTTGCATAAGGTTTGTTCGGATTGCCTCGCAACAAGGCATTTTCATCATGACATGTTTAAACATGCTAGCTGGGGTGACTGTGCTTTGGGGAGGGTAAGTCATGGGAATCAGCCAAGAAAAGTTCTTTGAGATCATACTGCTGCCTGTGCGCAAAACGTGAATCTCGAAATGTCCAGCGCGGATAGCGAACGAACCACGCTTAACGCAATGAATCCTGGGGCGCTCCACCCTTGAGAATTTGATGCAACGGCTAAACTGTTGCAGGAACATGATCTCAAAATAGCGCTTTTCGAGTTGCCGTTTCTTAAGACAGAACGGTAACACGATCCCGATGAGGCGCCGTTTTTGCGAAGGTCTGTTCGCGCGTCAGCTCTGACAGACAACGTATCTGAAAAGAGACAATAATCCTTGCGTTACACGCTGAAGATTCATGCTTGCCAGAAATCTAGTGTAGAAGATAATACGCCCTTGTGCAGAAAAATTTTGAGAGGATTTGAAACCGTTGTCGCCGCCAACAACTTCGTCGGCTGGAGTGATGCAGGAAGGAAAAAATCCATGCGAGGCAACAAATTAACGCGGGGTTGCCGTTATGCAAGATACCTGATTCCAAAGCCTCGTATTTTTTGAAAATAAATGACAATAAAAAAAGCCGCCCCGGTAACCGGAGCGGCTTTGGAATCAGTTGGAGTGATTCTCAGTTGAAGCTGTAGCGCAAGCTGAACTGAATTCTGAAAACATCGAATTCGGTCGCAGTCGGCTCGTAGGTTTTGGAAATCAGGTTGGTGCCGATGTTGCGCAGGCGGTAAAGCGCCCGGCCTTGAGCGTCAGCACCGCGCGCGATCAACGGCTGGGTGGTGACCAGACGCTGCGCCACGCCCCAGTTCTTGTTGATGAGATTGCCGACATTCAGGAAATCGACGCGGAACTGCAAGCCATTGCGTGTGGCGCCGACATTCGTGAACAAATCCTGCGCGATGCTGAAATCTGCACGGTAAACCATGGGAAGAGAAATCGCGCCGCGCTCGGCGTACTTGCCGCGGTTCTTGCTCAGATACGGATCTTGCTGAATGAAGGCTTCCCACGCATCTTGTTGCTCGGCGACCGTGAAGGTTCTTCCCGAGGAGGTGAACTCTTCAAAGTTCATCTCAGACCTGTCATTCGGAATATAAATCAAGTCATTGCTGGTGCCGCCGTCGCCGTTGAGGTCGCCACTATACGCATAGCTGGCCGTGCGAGAAAAGGTTACGAAAGGATCCGCGGGAAAATTGCGAGAACCTTCCCAGAACAAGGACACGGTCGTGGCGCCAAAGCTGAAGTATTCCTTGCGATAGGATACCGCCGCCAAAACCCGGTGTCCGGGCGAGTTGACAGAAAATGCTACGCCCGGGTTGTTCGGATCGCCGGGGTGTTGATTATTATTCCACGACCCAAAGGCAATGGAACCCGGATCAACCGTATTCTTCGAAATGCCGTAGCTATACGCTGCTTTGGCATACAAACCGTTTTCGAACGGTTTTTCCAAAGACGCAGCCAAGCTATAGGAGTAACCTTCGTTCTGATTTTTCAGAACAATGGCGCTGGTGATGTTGCTGTTAATTCTGTTGCTGGTAGTCCAGCGGGGACGGTTATCCACACCGGCAAAGTTGGTGTTGGCAGGCGCCAGGTTGGCATTAATGTAATAAATGCCGTTCACGTCTTTGCCATAAATGAACTCGGCCGTACCAATCAAGCCCCACCATGGCAGTTTTTGATCAACAGCAAGGTTGCTACGCCACAATTGCGGAAATTTGAAATTCGGATCGGTAAAGGCCAAACCGTAGCTGGCGGCCGGATCACCGGTCACGCTGCTGGGCTTATAATGATTGGGATCCGGATTGAATGGCCTGGCAGTCGTGTTATCCAACTGTGCAAAGCCGGTCAACACGCCGTTTTCACCAATCTGATTCGAAACCCATACGTATGCCGGACGGCCGGTGAAGATGCCGGTTCCGCCGCGCACTTGCGTGTTGCGGTCGCCCGTCACATCCAAATTGAAACCCACGCGCGGCGACCAGAGAATATTGGTATCCGGAAGTTTATCTGTGGCATACTTCACGGTGGCGCCGGTTTCATCACGGAAGTTGAGGCCGTCAACTTGCGCGTTGGTGAAACCGGTTTTGCTAAACTTCGGCGCATCAACGCGCAGACCCAAAGTCAGTCTGAGCTTTTCGTTGACTTGCCATTCATCCTGGGCATACAAACCGGCATAGAATACCTTCAACGGTTGTATCGGTTTCTCTTGTCCGGGGATGTTGGACCAACGCACCTGGAAACGGCGCAAGGTTACCGGAGAAACGGTTCGGTTCGGATTCGCAAGATAATCATTGGCGTCCGTATAAAAATCTTCCAGAGAGTTATAGACGTAAACGCTCTGCGAGCCCGGGAAGAACACGTTTTCAGATTCATAGCGTTCCGCACTCACTCCGAACGTGAGATTGTGATCGCCTTTGTACATGGTGAAATTGTTTTGCAACTGGAAACTCTTGTAACGCAATTCGTTATTCGGCGTGAACGGCTCGAAACCGAAAGAGGTATACGCGGAGCCGTCTCTCAGAACATCCACCATGGGGAAGAAGTCGCCCACGTAGCCGCGGCTTTCGTCGCTGTAATTGTAACCAACGAGAAGGTTGTTGGCCATATTTTCGCCGATGATCGAATTCCATTCACCGACGACGGAGCGAATGTTTTCCAGAATCTTGTAATTCGAATTCTGGAAGTTCATGGAGTTGGTATTGGTTCTGCGGTTGCCAAAACCCAAGGACGACGAGTTTGACATCAACACATCGGTATCGGAATTCAAATGGTTGTAGCGCACGCTGAATTTGTTGCGCGAGTTGAGGTTGAAATCCAGTTTTCCGATGAAGCGTAAGGCCGGCGTTTCGAAATCGTAGCCTTGATAACCGCCGGTTTCATAGCCAAAGTTGGAACGCAAATAACTGCTGAGTGCATTCAAGTCAGAGGCCAGCACGCGGGTTTTGTTTCCGCCAACCGTCTCACCACCGAGGTTGGCCGTGAAATCCGTTCCCGGCCGGGTAAGCTTGTCATCTTCAAAACTGGCAAAGAAAAACAATTTGTTTTTAATGATGGGGCCGCCCAGGCGCAGGCCGAGTTGTTTGTAATCGAACGTGCCTGGCAAGTATTTCTGATCACCGGCATCTTCGCCATAAAGGCCTTCATTGCGGAAAAGATAGTAGGCCGAGCCAACAAACTCGTTGGTGCCGCTTTTGGTCACCGTATTCACGCCCGCGCCGACGAAGTTGCCCTGGCGCACATCATACGGCGCAATATTCACCTGAATTTGCTCGATGGCGTCCAAAGAAATCGGCGCAACGTTGGTCCGTTCGCCCGGGCTGCCAGCCAAACCGAACGAGTTGTTAAAATAAGAACCATCAACCGTGATGTTGTTGAGGCGATTGTCCATGCCGACAAAAGAATTGCCGCTGCCGGCCTGGGGCGTCAAGCGGGTAAAATCGGTGATGTTTCTGGTGATGGTCGGCAGCGCTTGAATGGCGGTGGTGCTCACGGACGTCGCGGCGCCGGTGCGCGAAGCGCTAAACACCGCATCACGCTCAGCCACAACCGTGACTTCCGCGGCTTGCAGTGCTTCTTCCACCAATCTGAAAGTCAAGCGGCGGTCTTCACCGAGGCCGAGAAAAATGTTCTCTGCGCTTTCCTTCCGGTACCCGATCAAACTGGCGGTGATGGTATAAGGCCCGCCAACACGCACACCGGGAATGTTAAAACGGCCATCGTTACGCGAGGCCGCGCCGAAAACCGTGCCGCTCGCATTGTGCACGGCCACAACATTGGCGCCAACGAGCGCCTGGCCGTTCTGATCCACGACCATGCCGTTCATCGCGGCGGTTGTCACACCTTGCGCACGCGCTGATCCGGCAAAGCCGAAGATGAGCAGCAACGCGACGGCGGACAGTCCGAGCTTCAGCATGGAGATTTTACATCTGTTGCAATGCATCTGAAACCCTCCGTAAGTTTGGTTAAGGAGTTGATAGAATTTATGCGACTGTTCGAAAATGCTGGCTTTGTAGCATCGAGAGAAGATAAAGAGGTGTTGTTAACGCAAGGTTAGAAGAGTTTTAGCAATAAATTAACTTTCGTGTTCCTTACTGCTCGTGCAATAAAAAAAGGCGTCATCAGCCCACGCTGATGCGCCTTAGAATTTGATTATTTCCAGGTTAAATAAACTGTAAAACGTCATATTTCCTCTCCTCCAAGAGTTTTTGACGCGCTAATATGGATAATTTATTTTGAAAAGGCAACATTTTTTTCCGCCCTGTCACATTCGTATGTCATGATTAGAAAGTTACTTAACGTGCAAAATTTTACGGATTTGCTGAAATCCTTGCATGCCTGTTTTGATAAAATAAACTCCCGGCGCCAACGCAGCCGCTGCCGGCCGCCAGGTAAAAGTCCAAACCCCGCTGCCGGATCGGCGCATCACCTCCTCTGCCACCCGCGCTCCGAGCAGATTAAAAATTGTCACGGTTGGGGCTTCGGTAAGCTCCAACGGCGTGCGCAATGCAATTCGAACCTGGGTGTGAAAGGGATTGGGATAAGCTTGCAACTCGAATGAAGCAGGCGTCATGCGGCTTTGTGCAACCGCGTTACCCGGAATGCCTTTATAAATGCTGAGGCCGCCCGCACTCTCGCCAACGATCACATCCATCGCGCCGTCGCCGTTCAAATCCGCGAACGCGGGCTTGGCATGCACGCCGACATTGATGCCCGCAAACTCCGGTTCCACGAAAATGAACGAATCCGGCGTCGCGCTTCCCTCATAATAAAGGATATGCCCTTCATACAATCCGATAAACAAATCGAGAAGGCCATCGCGATTCCAATCGTACAAAGCGGGCGCGCTGTACTGCACCGGCAATTCCGGTTTGATTCTCTGGCGGAATTGGAATCGGG
>QEVD01000577.1 GCA_003576975.1 Candidatus Zhuqueibacterota bacterium | reverse complement strand
GCCGGAAGACGAACGGCGCTTGCAGCGCGACATAGATGAAAATCGCGCCGAGCGCGGCCCACGCCGCGCCGAGGTAGCCGAAACGTTGAATCATCAAAACATTCAAGACAATGCTGGCCGCCATGCTGACGGCGTTCACGAACAAATCATAACGCTGATTGTTGCTGGCGACAAGCGCATACGCAAAAATCTGCGAGGCGGCATAAGGCACGACGACCCAAATGAGAATGCGCAAAACCGGAACCGCCTCCATAAACGCGTCGCCATAGATGAGGGCGATCAACTGCGGGGCAAGCAGCGACAGCATCACGGCCACGGGTAGAATGAGCACGAGCAGCACTTGCAAGCCTTTTTTGCACGCCAGCTCGAATTGGTTCACCGCCGGATTCGCAGCATGGTAATAATGCGAGATGATGGGAAAAAGCGAGTTGACGAAACTATCCACCACCACCATCGCCAACATCAAAAACCGGTAAGCGGCGCTGTACAGCCCGACGTCGTCCATCCCGCGCATTTTGGAAAGAATCGAGATATCGACTTTCCAATAGATCGTCACGCAAATCATCGTCAAGGCAAAAACCCGCGCCTGGCCGACGATGCGCCGGGCGAAGGCTGGATCAAAATGAAAGCGGCCGGCGTGTACGGGTTTCGCCGTGTGGCGTTGCAGATACCAGTAATAAAAACCCGCGCGCGCAAAACGGCAGGCGACAAAAACCCAAACCAGCGCGAGCAATCCGAATCCTTGCCACAAGGCGATCAAGCTGAATAGCACGCGCAACGCATTTTCCAGCACAGCCGTGTAGCCGACGATGTGCAAACGCTCGATCCCCGCAAGCACGCCCTCGCACACGTCGCACAATGCTGCGGCGAGCAGCGAGAGACTCACAATAACCGTCGCCCACAGCACCACATCGCCGTACTGCAATGTAGCGACAAGCGCCACGAGCAGCAGCATGCTCAACAGCGAAAACGGCAGGGCGATCACGCTGCCGTGGCGGAGATAGCGCCACATTTCTTCCGGCTGCTGCGCCACGTTGCGCGTGAGCAGATTCTTCAGGCCGAATGCCGAGATGATTTGAAAGATCGCATGGTAATTGAAAACCGTGGCATATGCGCCCAGGCCCTCAACTTGAAGCTTCCGGCTGATGGTCACGATCAAGTAGAACGACAACACCGGCTGCAGCGCATTCGCCAGGATCAGCACCGAGGTATTGCGAAAAAAGCGTTGCAGCGTGGACATGTGACCCGGCCGGCTCAAGTAAGTTGCGCCGCGCGCGTTTTGGCGCCGTAAACGTTCGCAAAAATGCGCTCGAAGCTCGACACTTGATGCGCCAAAGAAAACTCCGTCTCCACTGTGCGGCGCCCTACCTGCGCCAGCAGTGGCCATCGTTCCTGTTCATTCAAGCATTGCAGCAGCAGCTTTTGCAAAGCAGAAGCATCTGCCGGCGGCGCGAGAAAACCATTTTCACCGTGGCTCACCACTTCGGGAATGCCGCCAATTGCGGTGGCCACTACCGGTTTTTGCGCGGCCATCGCCTCGAGCACAACGTTCGGCAAGCCTTCGGAAACCGAAGGCAGCACAAAAAGATCCAGAGCGCCGAGGATTTCATTGACGTCGTTGCGCGCGCCGAGAAAAGTGATATGGCCGCTCATTCCCAGCGCCCGCGCCTGCGTCTCCAGCTCCGCGCGCAGCGAGCCTTCGCCGGCAAAAATCGCGTGCGCCCGCGGAAATTGTTTGACAATCGCCGGAAACGCTTCGATAAAAAAACGATGGCCTTTGGGCGGCTCCAGCCTGGCCATAACGCCGATGAGAATCGCATCACTGGGAACGCCCAGCTCCCGGCGCTTGGCAAGGGCAGTCTGGCGATCGGCGGGACGGTATTTCTCCAAATCCACGCCGTAGTGAATCACGTGGATTTTCTCCGCCGGAATGTTGCGACGCTTGATCAACGAACGTTTGATTTCATGCGAAACCGGAATGATCCGATCCACCCATTTCATCGCCAAGCGATAGCCGGCGCGGCGCTGAAAATTATTGTGAAACGGATCACCTTCGTGAGAAACGGTTTCCCAGGAAAAAATCGCCGGCACACCGGCGAGCTTGGCGGCAAGGGCGCCAATGATGTCCGCCCAGAGCAAAGTGGTTTGCACGATATCGATCCGGCGTTGCCGCATCAAACGATAGAGCCGCCAAACCGGCAGCGGATCGAAAGCGGATCGCCGCGCGAATTGAAAAATATCGACGCCGAGTTGCTGAAATTTTTGTTCGAGCGGGCCGGTGGGGCCGACATTGGCCAGCAGGACCTCAAATCTCTGCTTATCGAGATGCGCAATCAGCTCCAGCAATTTGGATTCAGCGCCGCCCATGCGGAAACCGTCGACGATTTGCAGCACGCGCAAGCGCTTTTTATCCGATCGGCCGGGTTGATCGCTTTCGTTGCGCCCGGGCGAGACAGAATCGGCGGCGCCGCTCTCCATGTGCGGGGGCATTGGCCTCTGCCTTTGTTGCGGCTGTAACAATAAATCGTGTTCCATGTTCACGTCCTCTTTCCTGTACCGGGGTAAAACGATAATGCCGAACGAGCTTGCCGCAGCCGGCGCAACTACTTTCCTCTCCACCTCGGTCGATGTGAAACGATGATTCAATCGCCGCATCGCAATTGTTGGTTCATCGTCTCGCCGGAAAAATCATC
>QEVD01000576.1 GCA_003576975.1 Candidatus Zhuqueibacterota bacterium | reverse complement strand
TTTTCCGTGCTGAATTTTTTGGCGATCTCAATCGCTGCACGGATGATTCGCAACTCTGCAATTTCATTGCGGCTGCCAGCCGGCCCGGATCCAATTTTTTCTAACAATCAAAGCCAGGTCGTTATTCAATCGCAATGCCAACACGGTGGCGCGCCCAATGGCAGTTATGCCAATGATCTCAACGCCATCCACACTCCAAGAGAAATGATCTTCCCAACGCTGTTGGCGTGGATTGAATAATGGGACTTGTTCGCCGGTTTGATAATCTATACCTTCCGTTTGCGTCCATTTATATTGATTGCAGAATTCACAAGCGAGACAGAGATTGCCTTCATCATCACTCCCGCCTTTCGCGACGGGCAAAATATGATCGATCTGCAACCACCCGAACACATAACTCTGCGGGCTGTGACAATATTCACAACGATTGCCGGCCCGTTGCCGCACGTTTTGGCGGGTGCTTTCAGAAAGCTTAGTCATGCCGGCGCGGGTTTTCGCAAACCTCGTTGCACCGCCTCAGATAAAGCTTCTGATTTGCGCAGTTGTTTTAGTTGATAAATTTGCATCAACGCCAACAACTCATAGCGTTCGTCCGCCGCCAACTCTTCCTGCTTTCCCCTGGCCTGCAATTCAGTGAGGCGCCGGTGTTGCGCCGGTTCCATTTTCATATCGGCCAAATGCAAAACTTCCGCGTCAGACAAGCTTGAGGCCGGAGGATAATTGTCACGCTCCGGCAAACGGCCCAATGTCGGCCACATCATTTCCAAAGCATCTGCTAATACCGTCTTAACGTCCCGGCGCGTCATTGACCCAAAGCGCTTTGCGTGTTCGACCAAATTCTCGGGCAATGTAAGGGTCACTTCGATTGCCATAGTGCACCGCCTGGTTGAAGAATCAAATTTCGTGTTATCCTCTTACCGTCACCTGTCTTTGCGGCCGCCTTCGCTCAGGCCTCGGCCTTTCTTGCGAATCTGGCCGGCTTTACGCAAATCGATCAAAGCGGCATCGAGAATGCCGTTAACAAAACGCCCGCTCTTTTCCGTGCTGAATTTTTTGGCGATCTCGATCGCCTCGTCGATGGACACTTTGGGAGGGATGTCTTCGAAGTACAAAAACTCGCAGATCGCCATGCGCAGGATGAGTTTGTCCAAAATCGCGATACGGCTGAACTCCCAATTCACCGCTTTCTGTTTGATGAGATGGTCGTACTCTTCACGATGTGCGACGGTCTGGCGAAACAGATCTTCCGCAAATTTTAAAACCGGCGCAAGCTCTTCTTGGCTGAGAATCACATCCGCGACAATCGCGTCCGGCTCGTTTTCCGACAACTCGTGCGCATAACAAGCCTGCAACGCCAACTCTCGCGCCCGACGCCGATCACTCAAGGGTGACATATGTATGACAAAGAATAAAGTTACAGATCAAACGATCCCTAAAGCACAATTATAATTCGAACGCTCGAAAACCGGTCTAATATAATGAAGTCTCGCTTTAGAGCAAACTTTTATTTCAATAAACTGCGCGCAATGACAAGCTTCTGAATTTCCGAAGTGCCTTCGTAAATTTCCGTAATTCGGGCATCGCGCATGATGCGTTCCACGGGATAATCCTTCAAATAGCCGGCGCCGCCGTAGATCTGCACCGCTTTCACGGCACAATCCACCGCAACTTGTGAGGCATACAATTTGGCCTGCGCTGCCGCCGTCGCATAATCCCGGCCTTCATCTTTTGTCGCAGCCGCGCGATACACCAGCAAACGCGCCGCGTCGATGTGCGTCGCCATATCCGCAAGCATGAATTGAATCGCTTGAAACTCGGCGATCGGTTTGTCAAATTGCACGCGCTCTTTGGCGTATTTTAGCGCAGCATCGAGCGCGCTCTGCGCAATGCCCAGCGCCTGTGCGGCAATACCGATCCGGCCGCAATCCAAAATCTTCATGGCGATATTAAACCCTTTGCGTTCCTGCCCCAGCAAATTTTCCGCCGGCACTTTGACATCGTCAAAATTCAACATTGCGGTATCGCTGCTGCGAATGCCGAGTTTCTTTTCTTTTTTGCCAACAGAAAAGCCCGGACTGTTCTTCTCGACAAGGAATGCGCAAACCCCTCTATGCCCGGCGGCTTTATCAATGGTGGCAAACACGATGAAACGATCGGCATTCACGCCGTTGGTGATGAAATTTTTTGTCCCATTGATCACATACGAATCGCCTTCACGCCGCACCGTGGTTTGCATGTTGCTGGCATCGCTGCCGGAACCCGGTTCCGAAAGACAATACGCGCCGAGCAATTCGCCTTTGGCCAGTGGAATCAAATGTGTTTGCTTTAAATAATCCGATCCGAATAATTCCAGGCCATAACAGACCAGGGAGTTATTGACAGAAACGATAGCCCCCGTGGAGGCGTCGACGCGCGAGAGTTCTTCAATCACGATGGCATATGACACCATATCCGCGCCCTGCCCGCCATATTCGACTGGAGTGTTGATGCCGAGATAGCCGAGCCGTCCTAATTCTTTCACCTGACGGTGTGGAAATTTTTCCTGGGCGTCGCGCTCGGCGGCGTCCGGGGCCAGTTCGTTTTCGGCAAAACGGCGAATCTCCTCGCGAATATGCTTTTGTTCGTCGATCAAATTGAAATCCATGTCTCCACTCTCTCTTTCATTTCAAAATTTACCGCCCGGGCGATCAGCTAAACAAC
>QEVD01000575.1 GCA_003576975.1 Candidatus Zhuqueibacterota bacterium | reverse complement strand
GCCGAGGATTTGGTGCAGGAAACGTTTTTGCGCGCGTTTCGCGCGTGGGAAAAATTCGAGGGCCGCGCCCAGCCCAGCACCTGGCTGTACAGCATTGCGGCACGCACCTGCAAGCGCATCAAACGCAAGCGCGCCGGCGAGCCGCGCCGCATGCAACCTTTGGCCGAATTAATCCCCGCGCCCGGGGATAAAGAAATTCCCGCTTTGCCGGCGGACCATGACGGCCCGCTCGATCACGTGTTGCGCCTCGAGGCGCAAGAAGCAGTGCAGGCAGCGCTGGCCAAGTTGCCGCCCAATTTTCGCATGGCGCTGCTGCTCAAGGATATTGTGGAGTTTTCGGTGGAAGAAGTCGCGCAGGTGTTGGGGATCAAGCCCGCCACGGTAAAAACCCGCGTGCATCGCGGCCGCCTGCTCTTGCGCAAAGAATTGGTGAAATTGCCAAAACGCAAATCGCCGCCGCCGGATCATGAACAAAAAATCTGCCTGGATTTGCTGCATGCCAAACAGGAATCCCTGGATCGCGGCGTCGCGTTTCCCCTGGCTTCCGGCGAATTGTGCTCACGCTGCCAATCCTTGTTTGCCACGCTCGATTTGACCCACGAAGTCTGTTTGAATATGAAAAACGATAAATTGCCGCAACCGCTACAAGAGCTTTTGCTACAAGAATTTAGAAGCGCTGCGTGGCGGCGGAATTGAGGCGCCGGCAAATACCTCGAACATTCCGGGAACCTTTTTGCAGATTTTGCCACTAACTCGGAAAACAACTTCCGGTAATCACTGTCCGGGCCTGTACCAGCCGGACGCCCTGGGCGTGGTTTTGGGTTTGATCGGCGCGGGCGGCTCGATTTTGACGGTGCCGGTATTGGTTTATTTGTTTGCTGTGCCGGCTTCACAAGCCACGGGCTATTCGCTGGCGATCGTCGGCGCGACTGCGCTGGCCGGTGCCATGGAATATTTGCGGCGCGGGCAATCCAATCCCCGCATGGCTTTAATTTTTGGCATTCCCGCGATATTGGGCGTTTATTTGACGCGGCGTTATCTTTTTCCGGCGATTCCTGATCCGGTAATGCAATTCGACAGCTTCGTCTTGAGCAAAGACATGATGGTGATGGTTCTGTTTGCCATTTTCATGTTGATCACCTCGGTTGCGATGATTCGTAGCAAGCAGGAAGCGGAACTGCCCGCCGGGCATACCGTGAAACTCGACGCCAAGAAATTCCCATTGATCTTTGCGCTGGGTTTGGGTGTGGGCGTGGTTACCGGCTTTGTGGGCGCTGGCGGCGGCTTCATGATTTTGCCGGTGCTGGTTTTGCTCGGCGGCTTGCCCATGAAAGTCGCGATTGGCACGGATTTGCTGATCATCGCGGCAAAATCATTGATCGGTTTCATTGGCGAGGCGCAAGCCTCTGCTGCCATTGATTACGGCTTTGTTGCGCTGATTACCCTGCTGCCGCTGGTGGGCATCGCGTTGGGCACTTATCTCAACAAACATGCGCCTGCCGGCAAATTGAAGCTGGCATTCGGCTGGTTTGTTTTGATTATGGGCGCTTATATCGTTACCAAAGAGTTGTTTCTGGCTTGATATTCTCCGCAAAGCGGCTTACAATAACGCTGCTTTCGGGGCGATTTGCGAGGTTTTTCAATAAACGAGAAATTAAAAAAACATTCATAGGAGGTTCCCTCATGTTGTTCCGTATGCTTTACGACGACAAACTGGCGCAGGCGAGCTATCTCATCGGCTGCCAACGCACGGGCGAGGCCCTGGTGATCGATCCTGAACGCGATGTCGAACGCTATGTCGAAGCGGCCACCCGCGAAGGCATGAAGATCACGGCCATTGCTGAAACCCACATCCACGCCGATTATTTGTCCGGCGCGCGTGAGTTGGCAGAACGCACCGGCGCACGCTTGTACGTTTCGGATGAAGGCGATGAAAATTGGAAATACCGCTGGCTCGATAAAAAACAAAGCGGCGGAAGTTATGATCATAAATTGTTGAAAGACGGCGATAAATTCAAAGTCGGCAACATCGAAATCAAGGCAGTGCACACGCCGGGTCACACGCCCGAGCATATGAGTTTCATGGTCACCGATCTTGGCGGCGGCGCAAACGAGCCGATGGGCGTTGCCACCGGCGACTTCGTCTTTGTCGGCGATGTGGGCCGCCCGGATTTGCTGGAAAGCGCAGCCGGCCACGCCGGCGCAAAAGAACCGGCCGCGCGAACGCTGTATCAAACCATTCAGCGGTTCAAGGGCATGCCGGATTATTTGCAATTGTGGCCCGGCCACGGCGCCGGCTCGGCATGCGGCAAAGCGTTGGGCGCGGTGCCGCAATCGACCGTGGGCTATGAAAAACGCTTCAACGCGGCCATTGCCGATGCCAACGATGAAAAGAAATTCGTGCAGGCCATTCTCGAAGGCCAGCCCGAGCCGCCGCTGTATTTCGCGCGCATGAAGCGTGAGAACAAGGAAGGCCCGGCGTTGCTGGGCAAGCTGCCCGCGCCCAAACCGCTAGACGCCAAAGCCCTGAAAAAGCTGGTGAGCGAGAAGGCGATCATCGTTGACACGCGCCCGTGGCCGCAATTCCGCGAGAGCCACGTGGAAGGTGCATTGTGGGCGCCGCTGTCAAATTACTTCCCCAATGCCACCGGCTCCTATCTCGAACCCGGCCAGCCGTTCTATCTCATCGTCGAAGAAAAGCGCATGAAGGAAGCGGTGACGGATCTGATTCGCATTGGGTTGGATGATGTCGCCGGGTATGCCACGCCTGAGACGTTCGCGCAATATCAATCCGAAGGCGGCAAAGTCGCCAAAACCGATTCCGTGCCGATTGAAAAATTGAGCGGCCAAACTCATGACGGCGCGGTTGTTCTCGATGTGCGGGGTTCTGCGGAATTCGAGGCCGGGCATCTGCCGCGCGCCATGAACATCGCGTATACGCAGTTGCCCAAGCGCCTCGCGGATGTACCCAAGGATCGTGAAATTCTGCTGCACTGCCGCACGGACAACCGTTCCGCCATTGCCGCAGCTCTGCTGCAGCGCCACGGCTATCGCGTCAAACATCTCAGCGGCGGATTCGTCTCCTGGCAGCAAAACAAGGGCGAAGTTGTGCAATAGCATAAGCCGGAGCGAAGAGAAAACACCTCACGCAAGGGCGCGAAGAACATACCGGGTTCATTTCTTTGCGGAACCTTTGCGGTTCGGCGACTTTGCGTGAGAGCTTTTGCAGAACGTACAGTGTATCGTTAAGAAAACATTCAACACTTTTGGAGATTTCATCATGACCGAAGTCATCGTCTGGAGCGGTTGGGTCGGCGGCCTGGCCGTCGGCGCTTACGCCCTGTTGCAATGGATCTTTTCCGGCAACGCGCTCGGCGCTTCCACCGGTTTCGGCAACGTGTGCAGTTACGTTTCGAGCGCGCCGTTTTTCCATAAAGGCGAATATGAAACCGCCAACAACTGGCGCTTGTGGTTCCTCATCGGCATTCCGCTCGGCGGCTTTCTGGGC
>QEVD01000574.1 GCA_003576975.1 Candidatus Zhuqueibacterota bacterium | reverse complement strand
GGATTGTCTTCCGGAAAACCCGCGCCGTGCGTCATCAAATCGCGAATCGTTATCTCGGGCGCGTCTTTGGTGAGATAGCGCAGCTTCTTCATCTCCGGAATATACTTCGAGGCCGGTTCATCGAGATGCAGCTTGCCAGCATCACGCAATTGCAGAATGGCCAGCGCGGTGACGCTCTTGCTCATGGACGCAATGCGAAAAAGCGATTGCGCGTGCGCCGGTGTTTTCTGCTCGAGGTTCGCATAGCCAAAACTTCCGGAATAGACGAGTTCGCCATCAAGCACCACGCCGTAGACGAGTCCGGGCAGATGACGGCTTTCCATGAATTGTTTGAAGATTCCCGCCACGGCCGCCGCGGTGGATTTGACTTTTTCCGAGCGGTCGGGGTCGGTGAAAACTGCGGGCTTGTGTGAACCGGCATCGGAAGGCGCACTCTTTGATGCGGGCGCAAAAGCGTGAAGCAAAGCGAAGCAAACGATCCAGCACGTTGCACGAACGTGGGCTTTCATTGATTCTCCTCGGTTTGGTCAACCAGCATATCTGAATTGTGCAACTAGTCACATCTCTGCAATGAACTCCATCACTACAAACTTTTTGAGGTCGATTCCTGCAATAGCTGAATCCCGGCTATACCGGGATGACTAGGCTGCCCCTCGATTTTGAAGCGCTCGCGCTCGTCATCGCTTGCCGCAATCTGGCGCGGCAGGAATTTGATCGCGACGAGGCGCTCGAGCTTGGTATCTTCGGCTTTGTAGACCACGCCCATGCCGCCTTCGCCGAGTTTTTCTGTGATTTTGTAGTGAAGAATTGTTTGGCCGATCATGATTTATCTTTCCGGTTTCTTCAGTCTCGTGTGGCGTGAAACTGTTGCTTTCCGTTCGTTGAGGCGCCAGCACGACCGCGAATGAAGGCCGGCGTTTTGAATTGTTGCGCTGGCGCCGGCCATGAATATTTCACGCCTCCTGCGTTAGCTTTGAACGCTGCGATCTTTCGGCAGCCGCACTACAAATTCCGTGAACTTCCCCGGCTCCGTTTCCACCTCAATCTCACCGCGATGCTGCTGCACGATGATTTCATGGCTGATCGATAATCCCAAACCTGCGCCTTGCCCGGCCGGTTTTGTCGTAAAAAATGGGTTGAAAATTTTGTCGCGAATATCTTGCGAAATGCCGTTGCCGTTGTCGCGAATGCGGATTTCGATTTGGCTGCCCAGGTTCTTGGTAAAAACCGAGATCACGGGGTCGAAGCCGGCGGGATGGAGTTTCTTCTTCTCATGCGCGGCATAGCAGGCATTGTTGAAGAGGTTGAGAAACACGCGGCTCAAATCCTGCGGAATGACACTCAATGGCCCGATGGTGCTGTCGTACTTTTTTTCAATCGTGACATTGAACGAGGCATCATTGGCGCGCAGTCCGTGATAGGTGAGATTTACCGCTTCCTCCAGCAACTGATTGATATCCGCCAACTCGCGCTGGCCGGAAGAGCCGCGCGCGTGCTGCATCATGCTCTTCACGATGCCGTCTGCGCGCCTGCCGTGATGATTGATCTTCTCCGCGTTTTGTTCCAGCGTTGAGAGAATCTCTTCAATATCCGTAAAATCATCCTCATTTATGTTTTTCGCCTTACGTCTTACAATCTCCTCCCTCAGTTCCTTCGCCAACTCGATCGACAACACCGCAAAATTATTCACAAAATTCAACGGATTTTTGATCTCATGCGCGATGCCGGCGGTGAGCTGGCCGAGCGAGGCGAGCTTTTCCTGGGTGACGAGCTGGTTCTGCGTTTCGCGCAAGCGTTGCAGCGTTTGCGTCAGCTCGAGGTTTTTATCCTGCAGCTCGGCGGTGCGTTGTTGCACCTTCTCTTCCAGCGTGCGATTGTATTGTTCGAGTTGCTTATACAACCGCGCGTTCTCCATCACCTGCGCCGATTGCGCGGCGATGATGCCCAGCAAGCGTTGATCTTCCGCGGTGAATTCTTGGCCGCCTTTCTTATTGTAGAGCGTGAGAATGCCCTTCAATTCTGATTTGATCAGCAGCGGCGCGCAGAGCAGCGAGCGAATGGATTGTTCCCACGCCACCCCGTGAAAGCGTTCGTCATTCGCCGGTTCGTTAATCAGCAATGGCTTTTTGTGCAGCAGCATCCAGCCTTGCAGACTTTGTTCGAGATGAAACGCCTGTTGCCCGCCGGAACTGACGCGCGTGCGCACCAGGGTTTTCATCGGCGTCGAAGCGTGCTGGTCGATCAATGTAATCACGCCCTGCTCGGCATCGACAGCGCGCAACGAGCGCCGGATGATGGTTTGCATGATCTCTTCTGAATTGAGCGAAGCGCCGATCTCACGGGCAAGATCGTTCAACAGCGCCAGTTCGCCCACCGCGCGCTGCAAACGCTGATTTTCTTCTTGCAACGCTTTGAGAGCGGCCTCACGGCGGGATGATTGTGATTCGGATTGGATCACAGTGAACCTCCCCGTGCAATTTTGGATCTGCTGAAAAACTTCTCAAGCACAATGCGGTTTGTTGTGTTTCTCTTTCGATTGTCAAAAAATCAGCGCAGCCGCTTGCCGGCTTTTCTCCAATAGCGGCCAAGTGACGAGTTTTGTTATGCAAGGGACTTCATCAGGTATGATGAATCTCGAAGATCATCATTTGAACCAATCCTGTTTGGGCTGATAGGAAGTGGCAAGCTTGCTTTTGGCATGATGCCG
>QEVD01000041.1 GCA_003576975.1 Candidatus Zhuqueibacterota bacterium | reverse complement strand
ACCGTGAATTTGGATCGGGTGGATGAGTTGACGGTGAGGTGTGAGGCGATTGCGGCAACAAGATCCAAATGAAAACCTTTCAATGTGAACGGGCTAGAACCAAAACCTCGAGCACAGATCAACGCCGATTCACGCTGATTTTGTCTGAGTTGATTTATTGAATCTGTTCTCAGGGCGCTTGCCTCAAAAGCGACGATTTCACTTCAGCATGTACAGAAAATTTAATGAAGAAAACTCCCCGATTATCCGATTTTCTTGTTTCACATTTTTCTGATGACTTAAAGTCACATCTTCTCGCCCTGCGCCGCGACTTACATCAACATCCCGAACTATCCTTCCAAGAACACCGCACCGCGCAAAAGCTTTATGATGAGCTGGCACAATTGCCGGTGCAGCAACTTCAGCGCATCGCAGGCACTGGCGTAATCGCACGCATCAAAGGCCGGAATCCTCACGCGCCTGTCGTTGCCATCCGCGGCGATATTGACGCGCTGCCGATTCAGGAAGCAACCGGCTTGGATTACGCTTCAGTAAATTCCGGCGTGATGCACGCTTGCGGCCACGACGTGCATGCCACGTGGACCATCGGCGCGGCGTATTTGCTCGCCGCCAATCCCGCTGCCGGTGATGTCATGATCATCTTACAACCCGCAGAAGAAATCGGCAAAGGCGCGCTGGCAATTTTGGAAAGCGGGGTGTTGGCAGGCGTGCAAGCCATCTTTGGCGGACATGTCGATCGGCGTTTTCAGGTGGGACAAGTAGTGGCTGAGGCCGGAGCGCTTGCCGCTTCCGCTGATGAATTCAAAATCGAGTTGATTGGCAGCGGCAGCCACGGCGCGCGGCCGCATGAAGCTGCAGATCCGATTGTCGGAGCAGCAGCGTTGATTTCGGCTTTGCAAACGATTGTTTCGCGGCGGCTCAATCCCGCCAAAGCCAGCGTGGTGTCCGTCGGCACAATGCACGCCGGCAGCGCGGCGAACATTATTCCTGAGCGCGCGCAACTCACCGGCACGCTGCGCGCGCTTGATGCGGAGACGCGGCAGCTTTTGCACGATGAAGTTCGCCGTCTCGCCGAAGCGATTGCACACGCTTACGGTTTACGTGCGGACGTCGAAATCATTTTAGGCACGCCGGTTCTAAACAATTCATCGCAAGCGGCAAGTTGGGCACGGCAGGCTGTGAGGAATATTCTTGGGGAAGAAGCAGTTGTGCCGCTCGGTTCTTTGAATCTGGCGGGAGAAGATTTTGCGTTTTATTTGGAAAGAATGCCGGGATGTTTTTTGCGCATTGGCGCTTGCGAGCCGGAAGGAAAATTCGTGGCGGCGCATGCCCCGCATTTTTATGCGGCAGAGGAAAGCATTTTCATCGGCGCGGCCGTGCTGGCAGAAACAGCGAGGGTTGCCTCGGCAGCATTGGCTCAGGCAAATTCGGGCGATTAGCTTTGCAAAGGTGGAATAAAATTCCGAAAGTTTTCGCCCACAAAATTGAAATCCCACAAAAAGCTTTTTTGCTTCTGCGGGATTTCCACTGCCTGCTGGGCCGTGATTGAATTGCAACGGATAATTTCGCAAGCCCAACGGCAACTTGCTGCTGCCGAACTCTTCAAAGCTTCGAGTATCGTGCATCGATGAAATTTTTGTGCAACGGCACGCCGTTGCAAGGGCGCTCAACCCGATGATCGCGATTTCAACTATCTCATCAGCAGTAACTTGCGCGTCTCGCTGAACGCGCCCGCTTGCAAGCGATACAAATAAACCCCGGAAGCCAAGCCGGCCGCCTCAAACGTGAATATATGTGTTCCTGCGGGCAAACTTCCTTCCGTGAGTATCTGCACCAACTCCCCCATCGTGTTGTAGACTGCCAGTTTCACCTGCTCGCGTTGCGGCAAATCAAAGCGAATCGTGGTCGAGGGATTGAAGGGATTCGGATAATTTTGCGCCAGACGAAACCCTGCGGGCAAAGCCTCGGTGTGCGCATCGACGTGCAGTATTTTTTCCTGGCGCAGCAAGGCCAGCTCCGCCAGCGCCAACTCTTGCGGCGCGGCGTTTTCGATCAACGCATCATGTGCCTGCCAGTACTCTTGCTCATTCACGCCGGCAGGGAGAAACGCCTCGTCCACAAAACTACTCGCGCCGCTGAGGCGCATGAAGCGCGCCAGAGTTTGCGGCAGCGGCACGAATTGCGTGCCTTGCATCGCCGCCGCTGTTCGGTCAATCAACGTTTGCCAATTCTGGCCGTCAAGCGAGGCTTCGATGCGATAACGAAAATAACGCTGCGCATTCCATTCCGGATAAATCATCACCGCGTCGAATTGTTGCGGGGCCGCATAATCCACAATCAAATAACCTTCCGGCCCGATGGTCGCCACGCCTGCCAGGGTTGAATCCGCGGCACCATCGTCATCGCCCTCTGGCCGCGCCGGCGGGCGCGTTTGGCCGTCGAACAAATTCGAGGCATGCTGCAGCGCCACGCCGCTAAAACTCAATCCTTGCGACAGATTCAGCGCAAGCGTTGCTGCCTGCGCCAGCGACACGCTCACGTTGCGCACGCCCCAAATCCAATTCTTCGGGGGATTCTTGGTGTTGTTGAAGATCAATACATTGATGCCGGTATCGTTCACCAGGCCGTCCGGCAACAGCAGCGTGCGCTGCTCGCTCCACGCTTCATTGGCCGTGACTGCTTCATCATGAATTTTGACGCCGTTGAGCAGAATATCAATCTCATGAATATTATCGATGTCATAAACTGCGTAAGTCAGATCGAGATCACCGGGCTGGCCGGAGAAAAAGTAAACCACTTTATCCGGATGAGATTGATCGCCGTCGCGAATCCTGCCGAACGCCGCCGCGGAAGGCAGGGCATAGAACGGATCGACTGAAACCTGCCGCACACCCCAGCGCCAGTTCTTGGGGGGATTTTTGAGGTTGTCGAAGCTCAATTGGTTTGGGCCGGAATCGTTGATCAATTCATCCGGCAACAACACGCCGATCAACCCGCTCCAGGCGTTGTTCGAGGTTATGGGCAGGTCAAAAATGCTTTCACCGTTCAACCTGACTTTTACTTCGGTTTGCAGATCAATGTCATAGGCTTCAAAGGTGAGATACAAAGCGCCGGGCTGGCCTTCAAAACAATAGTCAACTTTGTCGGCATGCGTTTGATCGCCGCCCGGAAGGTTGCCGTAGGCTTCGGCCGCGGGAAGAGGAATGCCGCAGGATCCGTTACCATTATTGCGATTTGCCAAAACCCAAACCGGGTCTGCCGCATCCGCGCTCGGCGAGTGGCCGCGCTGCCCGTGATTTCCAAAAGGGGAGGCATCGTGCACGGCCTGGCCTTCGCCTTCGTCAAATCGCCAATACCCGACCAAACCAGGCTCATTGCCTTGCAAACTCGTGTACATATTTGCCTGAATCTGAGTTTGAGTTTTGGCGATATTCCAAATGCGCACTTCATCGATGATGCCATGCGTCGTCGTGCGTGGGCCGCCTTCGTAGCCCGTGCCAATGCGCAACGGTTGGTTTTGGCGATTGGGGTTGCCATTAACGACAACCGGCCCGGCTTCCAATACTCCATTCAAATATAAACTGAGCGCGTGAGTTTGCGCATTGAATGTGGCAGCGACATGGTAAAACTTGCCGACTTCCAGCGGCGTTTCGCCAAAGATTTCTTGATTGTCCTGATTTTCGTTCTCGAAGACGATGCGGAGTTTTTGATCCGACCAAACATCAAATGAATAATTTGAATTGACGCTCGGCTCTTCACCGAAGGCGTCTTTTACAATTAGTTCATGAATTTTTCCAGTAGCCTTGATTTGAACCCAGCATTCAAGTGTGAAAGCAGTCAAATCGAGAGAATTATTCAAGTCGGGAACCAAAACGAAATCGTCGCTGCCATCGAAAGACAGGGCATAATCTCCTGCACCTGGTTCGGTCGGCGGCTCGAATGCAATCCACTCGGGGTCGGTTGTTTCAATAGCGCTATTGACTCCCAGCGAACCATGATTGCCAAGCGGGCTTAGATCGTTAACCGCTTGTCCTTCTCCTTCATCAAGCCGCCAATATCCAACCAAACCCTGCTCCGTTCCGGCAAGCGTGGAATACATTGTGGCGCGAATTTCGGTTTGTGTTCTGGGAATGTTCCAGATGCGTACGTCGTCAATTATCCCTTTGAAATGTTCATCAGCAGGGAATCCGACATCATTAAAGCCAAACCTGACCGGAATGTTTTGGATATTCGGCGCGCCTTCTGAGGTCACCGTCTGAGCATCTAGTTCGCCGTTGACGTAAAGTCTTAAGGTGTTATCGGTAGCGGATCGAACCCCGGCGATATGATACCATTGATTTGACTCAATAACCGTCGTTCCGACCAATTCTTCATTGCGCGAGTCGGGGTGCTCCCAAAGCGCATGAGCAACGTTGTCACCACGAAAGAAGAGCGCGAAGTTGGTGTTGGTTGAAGGATCTTCTCCTCCTGCCCCTTTATGAATGATGACCCCGGTGCTGTTTTCTTCGCGACGAATAACCCATGCTTCCAGGGTGAAATCATTCAAATCCAAAGAACCGTTGGTATCTTTGATTTCGACGAGATCGTCATTGCCGTCAAACTCCAAAGCGTAATTCGTATTTGACAGCCTTTGACTGAAGCCCAAATGTGGAAGCAATAGCGCTAGTATGGCAATGGCAAATGTCGAGTGGGATCGCATGATACCCTCCAATTCATTCATAGTGAAAAGCCAAACACCCTATTGAATAAGCCAGAATACATTTTTGTAACCAGGCTGGTTATAGTAGTATAGGCCATTTTCAAACGTTTGCGGAGATATTTTTGCGGGAATACAATACTCTTACCATTGCTAATCCGATAAAGTTCTTGCTTTTTCGCGCCACTTTGTCTACTATTTTCGCCTTATTGAGAACCGACGTTGCTCGAAATTAGCCGCGGAAAGAATGTGTACATGTCATCTTCTAAAAGCCCATTTTTTGCTGATACCGATACGCCAGAAAGCGCATACAACGCACGCCGATACAATTTTACCTTGAGTTTCATACGCGAGCTTCATGGCGATGTACTTGATTGCGGCGAGCGCAACCCGATCAATGACCTTATTGAAAAAAAATTCAACGTCAAAATTAAGAATACCTTCGGCGATCTCGATGTTGCAACGATTGATGGAAAATATGACTACGTGCTGGCATTTGAAATCATAGAGCATTTGATGAATCCCTTATGGCTTTTACTGCAAATCAAGAATGTATTGAAGCCCGGCGGAACGTTGTATCTGTCGACACCCATCAACAAGCCAAAATTTCTTTGGCGCCACGACCATTTCCATGAATTTGATGAATACCGGCTGCGGGCTTTGGCAGAAAGAGCAGGATTCGAGATCGTGAGAAGCGAACGAAGGCGTTTTTATTCGATCACCGGCGTGCGTCCGATAATCCGCGTCCTTCTCAAAACCGGCACAATGTTCTTAGAACTCAAACCGAAATCATGAATGTCCAAGTCTGCAATTGAATCACTATCGAAGAAACAATAAGTGAAGCAACAAGATTTACAAAATACCACGTCCGTCACACGCGCGCTTATCATCGCGGCCGGACGCGGCATCCGGCTGAACGAGCACAGCCAGGAAATCCCCAAATGCCTGATCAGCGTGGGCGAGCACAGCATCATTGAGACGATTTTAACGACGCTGCAGCGCGCCGGCATTCAGGAAGTCGTCATTGTCACCGGCTATAAAAAAGAAGTGATCGAGCAGCGCCTGGGCGAGGGCAGCCAGCTCGGGCTGAAGCTGCGTTATGTCAATAATCCTGACTGGCACAAAAAAAACGGGGTCTCGGTTTATGCGGCGCGGCATTATTTCGCGGCGCACGAACAATTTCTGCTGATGATGAGTGACCATCTCTTCGCGCCGGAATTGCTGCACACACTGATGCAGGAGCCGATCGCTGCCGGCGAAATCGCGCTGGCCGTCGACCGCAAAGTCAACTCCATTTTCGACATCGATGACGCGATGAAAGTCATGTTCGACGGCAGCCACATCACCAACATCGGCAAAATGCTGCGTGAGTATAACGGCATCGATTGCGGCCTGTTCAAATGCACGAGCGGACTGTTCGAGGCGCTCGCCGCCGCGATGCGCAAGGGCGATTGCTCACTTTCCGATGGCTGCACCCAGTTGATCGCCGCCGGCAAAATGCGCGGGGTGGATATCGGCGCGGCATTTTGGATCGATATCGACACGCCGGAAGCTCTGGCTTTTGCGATTGAAAAATTAAAAGTTTGAATTAGCCTTACACGTTACACTTTACACCTTAAACAGCGTGTAAAGTGTAAGGCGTAAGGTGTAAGGTGAAATGTTTTGTCAACGGTCACGCTAAAAGAGCTGAGAGAATTCAAGCACCGCATCAATCCGGAAGAACGGCAGGGGGCTTATGGTTATTATTTCATCCGGCCGCTGTCGCTTTATGTAACCTATTTCGCGTTGCGGCTGGGGTTGACCGCAAATCAAGTAACGGTGTTGCAAACACTGGCGGGCGTGGCCGGTGCGGTATTGCTGGCGTTTCCAGCGCCTCTCATACGGCTGCTCGGCGTTGCGCTGCTGCAATTCGGTTTTGTGCTCGATAATGTTGACGGCGAAGTGGCGCGCTTCCGCAAGCAGGTGAGTGTCACGGGCAAATTTCTTGACGTGGTCGGCCACGAGATCGTGATCCCGTTCATGTTTTTTGGACTGGGAATCGGCGCTTATTTTCAACTCGGGCGTTTTGAGGCCATTATATTCGGCTTTCTCGCCGGATTTTTCTCGCTGCGCTTCGACATGTCGGCAATGTATCACGAGGCGGCGCAACTCCTTGAAACCAAGCTCGATCAGTCGTATGACTATTATGCCAACTTGCCGCTCGAGCAAAGCTCCGCGCTCAAGATCTATCGCCGCAAAAACGAAGAGTCCGCGATTCGCATGCTTTATGCGCTGTTTGCGTATCCTGCGACCATGAACATCATTACCGTGCTGATCATTTTGGAAACGATATTCCCGCCAGCGGTGGTGGGTGGCTTCTCGCTCAGCCCGGTATATGTTTTCCTCGCGCTCTACGGCGTTCTGCTTCTCATTCGCCGCGTGCTCACGATTCGCCGGTTGGTGCAAGGCCGGGAGACGGAACGGAAGTATGTGGCGCTGGTGGGATTGCTGCGCAACGAAGCGCAGAAATAAATCCCAACGAGCCGCAACCAAAGGGAAAATCTCCAGCGGGTAGAAAAACACAACGGATGCGGGAGGCTTTATCAGTTGGGTTTTTCAATCCGTTGGAAAAATCTTTGCTTTTTTGCAACGATGCAACTTTGAAGAGTTTAAGGGTGAGAAACCATGCGTTTGTTGTATGATGAACATGGCGATGTTTTGGATGTTTTCTTCACCGAGCACGAATCCGAAGTCGCTAAGGCCGGATATGAACTGCGCAAGGGGATCGTGCTCTATCTTACTGCGAAGATGTTGCCGGCGCAATTGACTTTGGTGAACTACCATCGTTTGACACAACTGCCGGCAATTCATTTTGATGAACTTGCGGCCCACTCCGGTCAGATTCGTAAAAAGCTCTTGCGGGTTGTTTCGACGCCGCCGTTGTCAGCCATTTTGCGGATCGACCCCAAAACAAACTATGGTCATATCATGAGCCCCGCTTTACTGGACGTTTGTGTCGCCTAACCGCGGGCAATCAAAAATTTTAAAAAATTATCTATGGCAAAGCCCCCTCGCGCAAAACCTAAAACGGCTGCGAAACCTTCCGCCTCCAAAGCCTCTGCGCCAACTCCGGCGCTGTTGCAAAAACATCCCGTGCTCGTGACCGCCGGTATTTTTCTGGTGTTGATGCTGATCTTCTTTTTTGCCGCGATTTTCCAGGGCAAAACGTATGCGACGCCGGACGCGCAAGCCGCCGCGACCATCACCGCGCCGCTGGATAAAATCCTGTGGCAGGATCGCATCTATCCGCAATGGATGCCCTACATCTTCGGCGGCATGCCGAGCTTTGCCAGCCTGACGTACAATCCGTTTGCCTATTTCCCGGACCTGCCGCTGTATCCTTTGCGCCGCATACTCGCTTACGCGTTGCATTACGTGCTCGCGGGTCTGGGCGTATTTTTGTTCCTGCGGCGCAAGGGCGCGGATTACTTGCCGGCGTTGCTCGGCGGCCTGGCATTCATGCTGACGCCGTATTTGATCACTATGACGATCTTCGGGCACGGCTCGCAAATGATGACAACGGTGTACTTGCCACTAGCGCTGTGGGCGGTGGATCGGTTACTGGAAAAATTCTCATGGTTGAATCTCGGCCTGGCCGGCTTGATTATGGGATTCATGTTGCAACGCGGCCACGTGCAGATTGCCTATTACGGTATTATGTTCACCGGCCTGTACGTGATCTATCATGCGATTGCGGCTCTCCGGCGCAAAGAGAATAAAAAAATTCTGCCGATGCTCGGCGGTTATATTGGCGCGCTGGTGCTCGCGCTGGCGTTGTCCGCCATGCTGTATTTGCCTTTGCAGGAATATACCTCTTATTCGATTCGTGGCTCGGCCTCGGTGCTGCAACCCGCCTCGGGCAAGGCCGATACCGGCGTGGGTTTCGACTACGCAACGCAATGGTCGTTCTCGGTCGGCGAGATGATGACGTTCATCATTCCCTCGTTTTACGGCTTCGGCGGCGCGACCTATTGGGGCAACATGCCGTTCACGGATTATCCCAATTACATGGGCATTCTTGTACTCGGACTTGCAATTGTCGGTTTGTTCAAGCGTGTACCACAAGCAGGATTCTTCGCGCTTACGATCGTGCTGGCATTACTCATTTCCTTCGGCAAGCACTTTGAATTTTTCTACCGGCTCTTTTATGATTATTTTCCCTACTTCAACAAATTTCGCGTGCCGGTGATGATTTTGGTGCTGGTGCAATGCAGCACAGCGATTTTGGCGGGGCTGGGATTGCAGGCGCTGCTGCAGCCGCTGGCTGCGGGTGAACCGCGCGAGGCTGAAGCCAGAGCACGCCGCGCACTTATTGCCAAACGGTTGTGGATTGCCGCCGGCTTGATTTTCAGCGTTGTCCTGCTATTCACAATTTTCAGAAGCGGCTTTCAAGAATTTATGTCCGGAATTTATCCGGACCGGTATGAACTTGCCACACAAGCGCGCCTTGATGAGAGACGCGTGGGCATGCTGCTCGGCGACATGTGGACGATCGCGGGTCTGGCCGCAATCGGGCTGGCCATGCTGGCATTGGCTTACACCCATAAAATTTCAACTAAAACGGCGGCCGTGGTCTTCGTGCTCGCGACGCTTTTCGATCTTTGGATTGTGGACAAGCGCATTGGCAATCCGCCCGTGTCCGAAGCCAGTAAACGCGCACTTTTGCAGGCCGATGAGGTGGCGCAGTTCCTGCAAAAAGATCCCGGCCTGTTTCGCATTTATCCGACGCTCGATCTGTTTGGCGAGATGCGCTGGGCGGCGCAGGGCATTCACAGCGTGGGCGGCTATCAAGCCGCTAAGCCGCGGCGCTATCAGGATTTTCTTGAAGCCACGGATTTGCAGAGCGGCTTGATGAATGATTATTTCGAAGTGGTCGAACAAAACGGGCAACGCGGTTTGCGGCCGCGCGCGGACGAGGCGATTCCCGCCGCGCGCCGTAATGCCCTCAAGCATTGGCTGGACATGCTGAATGTGAAATACATTCTCTCCTTTTTTCCCTTGCCCGAAGAAAATTGGGTGAACCGCGCCACGGTTTCTTTCAATTATGCCGGCAATAACTATCCGCTCATGATTTTGGAAAACACCACAGTTTTGCCGCGCGCATTTTTAGTGGGAAATTATGAAGTACACGCCGAAAACCTGCCGGCGCTGAATCGCCTCGCCTCCGGAGAGTTTGATCCGCGGCAATCCGTCATTCTCTCGGAAGCGCCCGGCATTGCGCCGCAGCCGGATTCCACCGCCAGCGCCGTCATCAAAGAGTATCACCTGCATAAGATCGTCATCGAAACAACCTCGGCGTTTCCGCAAATATTGGTTTTGAGTGATACTTATTACCCTACGGGCTGGCACGCCTTTGTTGACGGCAATCCGGTTAAAACACATGTGGCGAATTATTGCTTTCGCGGCGTCGAAGTACCCGCGGGCAAACACCAGGTCGAGTTTCGCTATGCCTCCCGCGCGTTTGCGACCGGGGTCTGGCTGAGTCTGGGCGCGTTGGCGGTGTGCCTCGCTTGTATCACCCTTGGCCGGCGCCGGAACAGTGTTTAGTATTTCTTCCAAAAAAGGATTGCAATTAAGGCTCTACTGCTATAAATTTGCCGTCCAAAATTGTTGCTTCGGAGAGAGGAGCATCCCCATCTCTCAACACTCTTTCCGCATTTCAATTGCCAAACAATGATCTTGCCGGACGAACCAACCGACATATCGCGTTGGCAGGGACAACGACCATAGTCGCCGCGCTAAAACCGGCGAGAGTACAACTTCCCCGCAGAAGGGGCCGGAGAGGGAGATGCCGTTTGTTTGAAGGAGATAATGGTGAGATGAAATTACAAGATATTCTGACCAAAGAGTTGATTAAAGTGCCGCTGAAGGGCCGCGAGAAGAATCAAGTGATCGAAGAGATGGTTGATGTGTTGGCCTCGGCGAGCCGCATTAAAGATCGCAATCAAGTGCTCAAAGCCATACTCGACCGCGAAGCTGTGATGAGCACCGGCGTCGGTGAAGGCGTGGCCATTCCGCATGGTAAGGCCGAGGCCGCGCCGGAAATCGTGGCCGCCCTGGGCATTGCGCACACGCCGGTCGAATTCGACGCCATTGATGATCAACCCGTGCGTCTGGTGTGGTTGCTGGTCGGCCCGCCGCATCAAACCGGGCCGCATTTAAAAGCATTGAGCCGCATTTCACGGCTGGTGCACAAACGTGATTTTCGCGAACGTTTGATTGCATCGGCCACGCCCGCCGAAGCCTTCGGCGCCATCAGTCACGAAGAAAACAGTTTTCATGAAACGTGACGGCGCGCCCGCCTAGGGTTGCCGCGTTTTTGGCCACGCCGGCAGGACGTCGCTCGCGCCATCACGCCTCCTTTTTCATTTTATTATATGTTGACAAAAGCTGATCTCAAGTCCGTCATCCGGCTGACGCAGAAAAAGTATCGGGAGGAAGCCCAGTGCTTTATTGCGGAGGGCGGGCGGTTGTGCGAAGAAGCGATTCAGTCCGGCTGGCCGATTGCGCATATCATTTATTGCCCCTCGCTGCTGAATTCGTTGCGTGCGCATCATGCTTTGAATCTGGCGCAACAGCGCGGTTTGCCGGTGGAAGAAGTCAGCATTGATACCTTCGCCAGTTTTTCCGATACCAAGAACTCGCAGGGCATCATTGCGGTTGTTCACAAAAGACTGCCGGAGCTTGATCCGCTCGAAAAATTGAAGCAAGTGCCGCGCAATTTGTGGGTGGCGATTGAAAAGCTGCACGATCCCGGTAATCTCGGCACGATTTTGCGCACGGCAGATTGGCTCGGCGTCGACGGGCTGATCGTCGGCTCAACCTGCGTTGAAGTATTCAATCCCAAAGTCGTGCGCGCCAGCATGGGTTCGATTTTCCGGCTGGCGATTTACGAAATCGAGGATGTCGTAGGCTTGTTGCGCAAGTTTCAAATGTTCGGTTGCGTGCTCTACGGCGCGGATCAAACCGGCGACTTTCCCTACACCACGCTGCGCTTCGCTGCAAAAAAAGTTTTGGTGTTGGGCGATGAAATCAACGGCCTGTCGCCGCAACTCAAAGAAATCATTCAACACCGTGTGACCATTCCGCAGCGCGGTGGCGGCGAGTCTTTGAATGTCTCGATCGCAGCCGCGATTTTGTTAGCTGAAATGTGCCGGTGAAACATGCCCATTGCAGAAATACCCGCCATGAGATCCGCCTCCAACTATCCCACCGTCAAGGGTGCCGGCGTCGTTTTGTTGTTGACGGCAATACCGTTGGTATTCGCCGGTTTTCTCAGCGAGCGCACGTTGGCCAAATGGCCGTTGCTGCTCGGCGAACTGGCGTTGCTCGTGCCGGCTTATTTTTATATGCGCCGGCGTCGACTCGATTATCGCGTCATTTTCCGTTTGCGCCCGGTTGGTGGACGCATTATCGGCGTGAGCGTAATGATCGGTTTTGCCCTCACTGTGCTTGCCCTCGAAGTAGACCGGCTGGTCAGCTTGCTGCTACCATTTCCGGAGGAGTGGGAGGCGATTCTCCAGCGCACGCTGCGCGCCGACGGCGCACGCGAGTGGATCATTATGATCTTGTCCGCTGTGGTTTTTGCCGGCGTGTTCGAAGAAATGCTGTTTCGCGGTTTTGTGCAAAACGCGTTTGAACAGCGCCATCAACCGGCTTTTGCCATTTTCATTACCGCGATCTTATTCGGCGCGGTTCATTTGAATCCCTGGTGGTTTCTGCAATTCATTTTCATCGCGTTCATTTTGGGCGTGCTGGCCTGGAAAAGCGATTCCATCATTCCCGGCGCCATCGTGCACGCGCAAAACAACCTGACGGCTTTGCTGCTGAACAATTTGACCGAAGAAACGAGCAATCCCTTGCTGGGCGGGCAGGGACACGTGCATCCGTTGCTCCTGTTGGCGGCCATCGCAGCGCTCGCCTACGGTCTGTGGCTTTTTTACCGTTATTGTGAAGAAGAAGTCCAAATTCCAACCTTCCTGAACACCCCGCTGTCGCAAACCTAAATCATTGCTGTTACAGCGCCCGCCGGATTCTCTTCCGTCCTTTCCGCATTCCTCGATTATTGACACTACTGTTAGTGAAACAATTTCATTCTTTTAATCTTCAACAAGTCTGCGCGCAGATTTTGTGCTTTGGCAAGGTATGTGACAAATCCTCTTGTCGAAGGAAGAGTTCGCCGAAAGAGAGCATGGGCTGCAACTATGGATCGAATCATCATTCTCAACGACGACCTCGAATCTCAGATGCGTATGTATCTGGCGCTTTGCGCGAGTTACCGGATTGACATTGCTGAGAACGAAGTATCGCTGATGCGGCTTTTGAGGAGGAAGCGCCCGAATTTGTTGTTGTTAGATGCGCATAACAGCCGCTTCAATCAAAACGGTAAATCTGCCGGCAAGCTCATCCAAAAAATCAAACACAAACACAAACGTGTTCAGATTCTTGCCGTGACCGACGGCGACGAGCGCCTGGGCTGCGCTCTGCAAGAGAACGGCGCCGACGGCTGGATCGATCGCCAGATCGATTCCGATGAGTTGCTCGCGCGCGTTCAGCGCGTGTTGGCGCTGCCCCGGCCATTCATCTTTGATGCCAACGGCGAGGACACCGAAGTGGAAAACGGGATGAGTGTGTCCGAATTATCATAACTTCATTGTGTGCTGGAACTAACAAAGGCCGGATTTCGTTTGCAACGAAGTCCGGCCTTTTTGTTTTACCACTCGCCGTGTTGCCCCTTGCTTTTTCAGGCCGGTTTGTCTATTTTCGGCTGCGGTTGGAATTGCGGCGGTCGCTTAGCGCTGCAAACATATGACTTCAAATTAAAAATGGTTATTTTTATGCGCATTTTCATGCCATTTCGAATGCTTGCCATTTCGCTTTGTCTTGCTTGTCTTGCGCTGTTTATGTTGCCTGACACTCTCGCCAGCGGGGAGTCCGCCGCCGATAAAAACCAAAAAGTTTGGATATTCTTAAAAGACAAAGGCCCCCGGGCGCTTGCTAAAGATGCAACAGCTTTGGAGAATGCCAAAGCCCGGCTGACAACGCGTGCCTTGGCGCGGCGCGCCAAAGTATTGGCGCCCGATGCCCTCATCGATCAAACCGATGCCGAGGTTTATCGACCGTATCTCGACGCGTTGAGCCGGCATGGCTTGAAGCCCATCACCATATCGCGCTGGTTGAACGCCTTGACCGTGAAGGCGACGCCGGAACAAATCAAGGCCGCGCAACAACTGCCGTTCGTCGACAAAATTCAGGTGGTGGCTACTCTGCAGGCCCCTCCGGCGCCGCGCGTACAACCCGTGCCTGGTAGCTCACTGCAAAAAGCCGGCGCGCCGCATCGGTTTTCCTATGGCCCTTCATTGACGCAGATGGAACAAATTCGCGCCACCGATTTGCACGATGCCGGCATTTCCGGCCGCGGCGTGCTGGTTGGCATGTTCGACAGCGGTTTTCGCTGGCAGGCGCATGAAGCGTTTCAGCATCTCAAAAATCGCATCGTTGCGGAGCGTGATTTTGTGGAAGATGATGAGGTAACCCGCAACGAAACCGGCGATCGCGCCGATCAGGACAATCATGGGACGCAGACATTTTCGGTGTTGGGCGGCTTTCAAGAAGGCCAGCTCATTGGCCCGGCATACAGCGCTCACTTCATTCTCGCCAAAACAGAGCATCTACCGACAGAAACTCATGCCGAGGAAGATTATTGGGTTGCCGCGATGGAATGGATGGAACAAATGGGCGTGGAGGTGACTTCGACCTCCCTCGGTTATAGTGAATTCGATTTCGGGCAAACGAATTATACGCCGGCCGACATGGACGGCAAAACCGCCATCATCACCAAAGCCGCGGAAATTGCGGTAAGCAAGGGCATCATTGTCGTCAACAGCGTCGGCAACGAAGGGGATGACAATTGGGGCATCATCACTGCGCCGGCCGACGGCCCCAACGTTATTGCCGTGGGCGCAGTTAATGCCGCCGGCAATGTGTTGGGATTCTCCGGACGCGGGCCAACCGCGGACGGCCGCATCAAACCGGATGTTATGGCCATGGGCATTGGGGTGCAGGCGGTGGTTACGGGTTCGGTTTCAAATTATACTTTTGTGAGCGGCACTTCGTTTTCCTGCCCGTTGACGGCCGGAGTGGTTACGCAGATTCTTTCTGCACATCCCGGCGCCACACCGCAGCAGGTGATGAATGCTCTGCGTTCAACCGCCAGCCTCGCCAATTCGCCTGACAATGAGTTTGGCTATGGCATCGTCGATGCCGTCGCGGCCATCACTGCACTTGGTCCGGCATTCAGCAATATGCCGCAGACGAGCGCCGGCAACGGGACAATCAATGTTTCGACCAAGATTCTCTCGCGCGATGGCATTGCGCCGGGCAGCGTTCGTGTTTATTATGCCGAGCGCAACAACTCCAATTTCCTCACCGCAACACTGACGGCGAGCGACGAGACGACTTACGCCGGAACCATTCCCCGGCCCAGCTCTGACACTGCGCATGTAAAAATTTATTTTGCGGCCACCGATAACAGCTTTGGCGAAGTTATCTATCCTCCAAACGCGCCGGAAGCAACCTTCCTGGTGCGCGGCGACGGCGTGTTGGTGGATGTCGATAACCCGCCGCCCACGCCGCCCACAACCTTCGTGCTGGAACAAAGCAGCCCCAATCCTTTCCGCGTGTCTGCCAATGCCTCGGCGACAATCATTTCATTCGCTTTGGCACAGGCAGCGCCGGTTAGCATTCGCATTTACAATATGCTCGGCCAGGAAGTGCGCGAATTGTTATCCGGGCCGCGCGAAGCCGGGCGCTTTGAAGTTGCCTGGGATGGCCGCGACCGCAACGGCCGCCTGCTGGCCAGCGGCGTTTATGTGTATGTCATCAAAACGCCGCAAGCCACCGCCAGCAAAAAGCTGTTGTTGCTGCGGTGAACTCGCCGGAATCCTGGATAAGGTCACGATACAAACCTGCAACTCTCGTGTTCAACGTAGCGCACGCGCAGCTTCAGTCGCATGTTGCACGAGAGTTGCAGGCGAGAAGTCTCTGCACGCCTTTGCCTGTGTTTTTCATACCACAGCTATTTTGACATGTGAACAATATCTGATGATAATCAGTTCACGGTTGCGTTTGCATTCATGCCCCACGCCACTCCACAAGATACCCAAGATTATCACAACCGCGTGAGCCTTCCGGAGCATGCGACTTGTTTGCTGGGCCGGACCGGCTGGCGGGTTAGCCGCCTCGGTTTCGGGTGTTATCGCGTTGATGCCGTGACGCCGGCGCATGCCGAAGCGCTTGCCTTCGCCCTGCGGAGCGGCATTAACTTGATCGACACCTCCACGAATTATGGCGAGGGCGAATCTGAGAGTCTGGTTGGACAAGTTCTACAAGAGTTGATCGCGTCAGGCGAAATTCGCCGCGCCGAAATCGTCATCGTCTCGAAAGCCGGATACGTGCAGGGCAAGAATCTCGCGCTGGCGCAGCAACGCGAGCACGAGGGCCGCCCGTTTCCGGAAATGGTCAAATACATGGAAAATTGCTGGCATTGCCTGCATCCCGATTTTCTGGCGGACCAGCTCGACCGCAGCCTGGCGCGCCTGCAACTTGACCGGCTCGATGTTCTGCTGCTGCACAATCCCGAGTATTTTTTGTCGCACGCCGTCAAGCAACACGCTGATTTGAATGCCGCGACGGAAGAGTATTATCGCCGCCTTGCTGCGGCCTTGGCATTTTTGGAGACTCAGGTCGAAATCGGCAAAATTTCATGGTACGGCATTTCCTCGAATACCTTCCCGTATGCTGCTACGCATCCAGAATTTACTTCGTTGGAACGCGTTTGGAATATTGCCGCCCGCCTCGCGCCCCAGCCGCATTTCGGCGTGGTGCAATTCCCCTTCAATCTTTATGAAACCGGGGCCGTGCGCGAGTGCAATCAAAGCGCGGGGACGCAAACGGTGCTGGAATTTGCGCGCGAAAAAAATCTGGCAACGCTGGCGAACCGCCCACTAAACGCGATGCGCGCCGGCAGCATGACACGACTGGCCTCATTTGAAACCATTTCATCGCAACAAGCAGAAGAAATTTTTCCACAACAACTTGCTGCGCTGGCTGCCGTCGAGCGCGATTTTGTTGCGCGTATTTGCCCGCAGCTTGATTTCACTAATCGCCTGCAAAATCATGACCGTATCTTCGATTATGCCGGCCAGCTTGCCGGAGGCTTGCATGCGTTTCGTGATTGGGCGCATTGGGATTATGTCCGGCAGTACTTGATCGAACCCCAAAGCGAGCGCGCGCTGTTTTACTTGCGCCGTCTGAGCAACCAGGCATCGCTATGGCAAATGTGGGAGGCGCAGTTTCGTCCGGCGCTGCAGGCAGTGCTCACAACCCTGACGCGGCGGCACAGCGCCAGCGTTGCCAGAGATTCAGAAAAATTTGCAGATCAACTTGATCGTCTCGCGCCAGGACTGGCGACGACGCCGGCGTTGTCGCAGAAAGCTCTGCGAGTATTGGTGCAAACCGAGGGACTGCATGCGGCTTTGCTGGGCATGCGCCGCCGCGCATATGTCGAGGATGGTTTGCATGCCTTGCGCGCCGAGCCGATCCCGAACCTTCATTCCGCTTTCACCACATGGAACGACTGAGAGACGAGGCCTTGCGCTTTTTTCGCATGGCCTATCAAATGCAAATGCGCGGCAAATTGGAGCAGGCCATCGCGCATTACAAACGATCGCTCGAAATCGAGCCGACAGCCGAGGCGCATACGTTTCTTGGCTGGACCTACAGCATGATGGGGCGTTTGGATGAGGCGATTGCGCAATGCCGGCGCGCGATCAAACTCGATCCGGATTTCGGAAATCCGTATAACGACATTGGCGTTTATCTCATCGAAAAAGGCCAGATCGATGACGCCATTCCGTGGCTCAAAAGCGCCATGGAAGCGCTGCGTTATGAAAACCGCGAATTCCCCTATGCCAATCTCGGGCTGATTTACGAGCGCAAATTGCTGTGGCCGCTGGCGCTGGCATGTTACGAACGCGCGCTTGCAGTACGGCCGGACTACACGCTGGCGCGGCAGGCGGTGGAACGTTTGCGCGCAAATCTGAATTGAGGAAATATGACGACACAAGCGTTGTTGATACTCGCGCTCGGCTGTTTGCTGCTTGGCGGACTGTTGGCGTGGCTCTGGGTTGGTTTTTACCGCCGCAATCGCCGGATGCAAAACCCGCCGTTGGGCAGCTCGACGATGCAGGATGCGTCATTGAAACGCGCACATTCGGAGAGAGAAGAAATAAAAAGGCGCGTTTAGTGCTATAACGTTAAGTCGATGCAAACACCGAGTTGTGTCATTCTGCAAGAATCTTGTGAAGTAACAAGAAAGCGACTCAAACCGACGGCAAACCCAGTACTTCACAGGATTCCTCCTGACAGGGACAAAAGTAGGGGTAAATCTCGAACGTAACGTTGCCATGTTCGTTAAAATCAATCGCAAAACAAAATCCCGCAGGAGAGAATCACGATTACCTGCGGGATTTTTTGTTGCCAATTATATTTTCACAAATGCTTTTGCATGCGCCGGGGAATGGCCGGCCCTCTCACAAACTTAATTGCGCATCCTGCCGGCAGAAAACTCATCTCATCAGCCGCACGCGCACGGCGCGATCGCCCTTCATTTCACGTTGAATATCGAATCCAACGCGCTGGCCGGGTTTGAGCTGGCGACCGGGCACGCCCGCGTCCAGATCGTTCGCATGCACGAACAAATCTTCGTCATCATCGCTGGTAATGAAGCCAAAGCCTTTGGCAGGATCCCACTTTTTGACAGTGCCGTACTGCATGATCATCTCCTTTATCAGATGCCGCGGTTTTAGTTTGCCTATAAAAAGATTGCCAGAAAAATCTGGAGAAGCACGGGCTTAAGCGCAAATCCTTCACAAGCTCACTTTGGGACGATAGGCTCGCAACCAGCACACCGGTACCTTGATTTTTAAGAGTAACTCCTTTGTCAGGATGAATCTTGTGAAGTACTCGGCATTATGCCTGCAACTTCACAAGCTTCCTGGATGACACACAAGGATGGGTAATTTTTTTAACGTAACCGTGTACAAAATGAATCATCTTATTCATTGCACAAAATCCCGTTCGTGCAATTTCACCGCCAGCACGGGACAGGGCGCATGCCGAATGACGCGCGCGGTATTCCCGCCAAGAAAAAAATCCTGCAGCCGGCTCAGGCCGCGCGTTCCCATCACGATCAAATCGGTTTCATTGGCATCCGCAAAGGTGACGATCTCGTGATACGGCCGTCCGGTGAGCACGTGTGTTTGATAACGGCGCGGCCGCGACTCGAACTCGCCCAGCAAACGTTCCATTTCCTGATGCGATTGCGCGGTGAAATCTTGATTGAATTGTTCGGAAAGATCGATGTTGATGGTATAATGCGCGGGATACACCGGCATGTCGACCACGTGCAAGACCTGCAAATGCGCATCAAACAAATGCGCCAGGGCAACGGCATAACGCAGAGCTTTCGCGCTATCCGGCGAGAAATCCACCGGCGCAAGAATCTTGAGGTAGGGCATCACCTCGACGTCATCGTCAGGCGGTGTGCGCGCCACCAACACCGGGCACCCGGCGTCACGCATCAAGTCTTCCGCGATACTGCCCATAATCAAATGGCTCAAGCCGCTGCGGCCGTGCGTGCCGGCAACGATCAAGTCGATGTGATGATCGGCGGCAAATCGGATAATTTCTTCGCCGGGATGCGCGTTTTGGCGCAACTCGCGGCGCACGCGCAAACGCTGCAACGGCGCGAGACCGAAGCGTTCGGTGATCTCACCTTCGGCGAAT
>QEVD01000573.1 GCA_003576975.1 Candidatus Zhuqueibacterota bacterium | reverse complement strand
AGAATTTTCACGCCGCCGGTGAAGGCGTAATGAATCTTGTCGCGTTCTTCCACCACAAACAGATGATAGGCATCGGTTTCGTAATCGCCATAAACCGTTTTGCCGGAATCATAGGTGTATTTGGGCCGGCGCCAATCGCGAATCAATTCGGCTTGCAGATCCAGCTTCGCGCCGATGAGATATTTCTTCTGCGGTGTGTTGATGGCAAGGCCAACGGCTTGAGGATAACTCGAAACATTCAACATTTCAATTTGGCGGCGATACTTTTCCGGATCATCGTTTTGATCATGCGGAATCAAAACCGTGACGAACACCTGCAAATCGTTGGGGAAACCGTGACGGCCGATGAGCTGATAGATCACCTTCTCTTGCTGCCAATAGCGCATTTGCGTTTCCACGCCCTCTTCCAATTGCGCGCGTTGCGGAAAATAAATCAACAGCCGCTCGCTGCCGCCCACGGGCAAGGTTTGCAAGGAATCATACGTGGTGTCATACCAGCCTTCGCCCTGCGCCAAAATTTTTCTGGTGTGCCAAAGATTCGCGAGCGTCAGGTAGGTGTCTTTTTTGAAGCGGATAACATCGAAAATAACGAACCAATCGAGTTCCTTGACATAATTGATGATGCGATCGGCTTCGTAGCCGAGATGCTCATCAATCAGGCGCGTGCGCGAGAGATCAAAATGCTTGAGCGCGAGAAAGTCAATTTTCTGCGTGCGCACCGGCCGGTAGGCGCCGGAGTTGCGAAAGAAATCCAGCAGGTTTTGCCCGGGCACGGCCGCGCGCCCCGGGGAGGCAAAACGGAATTGCCCCTGCTTTTGTCCGAGCGCAATTTTTCCGTCGCGCGCCACGATGCGGTTGTGAAAATAATCCGCGCGATATGCGCCATACGGACCGCTGGGCATGAAATCGCGATAGCCGCCGTCGTGCAGCAGCATGGTGTTGTTCTTCATCAACAACACAATGCTGTTTTCGTCGGAATTGCCGTGGTGCATCTTTTCTTCTTCCACGGGAATGGTGTTGCGCAAATATTCCCGGAAGAGCCAGCCGCCGTCGCCTTCATCGCGGTAGTTGAGCAGCAGATATGTGCTGTTGGGCTGCCAGCCATTGCGCAATACAATTTTCTTGCCGACGATGTCTTCCAGCACTTCCTGGCTTCCGGAGGTTGGCGCTACGGCCTCCAATGAAAAATCTGACCAGCGATAGGCATCGGAAAGCACCAGAGCGGTGAATACGCCTTTGCGTTCAGGCAAGGGATGAAGGTATTTGCGAAAATGTTGCGCGGCCGCCCAGCGCAAACGCGCATCCTGAAAAACGGCGGCGCCCTTTTCAAAAAACGGAATCATGCGTTCCCAGCCGCCGCCCCAATTCGCGTCGCCGAAATCCGGCACAATGCCCGCCGGACTGATCAACCCGAGAAAGTATTGAAAATAATAATTCATCACCGGCGTTTGATACAGGCTTTCGTCTCCGCGCACGTCGCTGGCATAGGCCAGCAAAGAATAGAGCCAAACCGCATGATAGCCGGTGGCATCTTCGATTTCCCACTGGCCCCAATTGTCGTTGGCAATGGCATTACCCATGGTCTGCCATTTGTCGCGCTGCGGATGTTCCGGCAAGACTTTGGCCGCGTAGAGCAAGCCTTCAGCGCGCAGGATCGCGCGATTCATCGGGCCCCATTCTTGAAAATTCACAAAAAAATCCGCGCTCTCGGCAATATTCTGGTCGATGATCTGGCGTTCGCGCGGACTGAGCAGCACATGCTTGCGCAGAATAGCGTAGGCATGAATGTATTTGCTGAAGGTAAAAATATTCGGAAGCGCGGGCAGGCCCTGGGCATATTGCGCCTGGGTTTTGTAATAATCCGGCGGATAAGCCTTTTTATGCTCGGCGTAATGCAGCAATATTCTGCGCGCGCGATCCAAAAATTTCGCGTCGCGGCTGATTTCAAAAATATTGGCGGAAAGCGCGGCGAGATAAACTTCGTTGCCCGGGGGGAGATAACCGAACACATTGTTCACGTCGATGTTCTTGCGCCAGTTTTCGCGCTCGGCTTCCAGATTTTGCCAGCCCTCTTCTGCTGCCGCCAAAATGTAGGTGAGATACTCTTCCGGCGAAACGGCATCGGTTTGGGATGATGCGATAGAGCATAAGCCCAGCAAGAAAAAAATCAGCAGTCGTGCGCAGTTACGCTGAATACAACGGCCCTCGCTATTTGTCATCCCGCCTGGAACGGGATCCTGTGAAAACGTGCGACTTCCCCCGGGCTTCACAAGATTCCTACGGAATGACAACGAGAGGGAATCCTTATCTGCATTAAATCGCCAAAACATTTTTTTTCTCATGATCCTATCTCAGGTTGCAATTTCAAACTCCGGAATCGTCTCCGTATCCAGCACACGGCAAGTGATTACGCGCGAGGATTTGTTTAGTTTGACCAAAAATTCCTGCGCATTCGTGCGTGAAATTTCTACCGCGCCCGGCGCCTCACCTTTGGGCGCCGGCAGTAAAACCGTAACCAAAAAAGATTCCAAACCAGGCGTTTGGGTGCTGACTTCGGCAAAAGGATGCTTAACCGCATTTTCTTCCGGAATGGGCAGGCGCAAGGCTTCAACGCCGATGCCGTTCTGGCTGGCTGCGAAGGCATGCAACTCTGCGTGCGGCCGCATTGTTTTGAAGCCGCTGCTTGCGGGGGTGATGCTGCCCTTGCCATCCAAATTG
>QEVD01000040.1 GCA_003576975.1 Candidatus Zhuqueibacterota bacterium | reverse complement strand
TTTCGGCAGAATTTCGGGATAACTCAAGCGATTCGGCAGCAGCGGCAGGACGTGGCAATACATGGCCTCGGTCACGGAGAATCCGAAATTTTCCTGAATGGCGGTGGAAACGACGATATCCGAGCGCGACAAAAAATGGACGTAGTCTTCCAGGCTTTCAACGAAGCCAAAACGCAAAATGCGTTCACCCAAGCGCTCGCGCGCGAGGATGAATTCCTGCGGATGAACTTGAAAATTTTCTCCCAGAATGATCACACGAAAATCTTGGCCGGCCTGCGCCAGCCGATATAACGCTTCAAAAAAGACCGCAGGCTGTTTGTCGAATTCCCAGCGATGATTCCATAAAATAATCGGAACCGGGTTCATCGGGATGTTGGTGTGCGGGAACGCCGAGATATTCAAGCCCATGTAAACCACTTGTGATTTGGACAGGATTTGCGCGCGCGCATGCTCCGGCACGAATTCGGGGATGCCGTTGATCAATTGCCGCAAAGCCGCCTCGAATTCACGAAAATGATAGTGGGAATTGAAGAGACAAAGATCGGCAGTCAAGGCGGAGACGAAATTCACCAGGCCAAATTCCACCGCCGGCTTTTCGCCCTCCGGCGTGGGATACGAGAGCTGATTTTCATGCAGGAATAAAATCGCCGGGCAGGTGTAGCGCGTCAGCGCTTTCAACTCGGCGAGGTTGATGTAATCCGTGGCAACGATAAGATCGCAATTGCGCAGCGCTTCGCCGCACGTTTCGGCAATGTACGTCGCCGAGGTGCGCATGCGCCATTTCCAAAAGCGCGCCGGGAAAGTAACGGGCATGATGTGGTGGCGGCTGTATTTCATCAAGCCGTCAAGAAAGGCTTGATGCGAGCCGCCGTAAAACGTTTCGATAAAAACAATGTTCACGAATGTTGCTCTCCTCACAATTGAGTAACTCAAACGATAATGCGATGGCGTCCGGTATAAATAACGGCTTGCTCGCCGCGCACAAAACCGGCAAGCGTCATGCCGGATTCCTCCGCCAATTCCACCGCCAGGGAAGAAGCGGCGCTAATCGCCGCCACGCATGAGATGCCTGCCAACAACGCTTTCTGCGCCATCTCAAAGCTCAAGCGGCCGCTCACGAGCAATCCGAAATCTGAAAGCGGATAGTGACCATCGCGTAAGGCCCGGCCAATGACTTTATCGACCGCATTGTGGCGCCCGATATCTTCACGCATATTAAGCAAATTTCCTTCCGGGGTAAACAGCGCTGCCGCATGCAAGCCGCCGGTTTGAGAAAAATCAGTTTGAACGTTTGCAAGCTTATCCGGCAAATGCAGGAGGGCGGACAGGTCGATTGAAAAATCGTCGCGCAGCTTTGGCGCCTGCAAAAAAATGCGCTCCAGCGAGGCGCGGCCGCAAATACCGCAGCTCGACGTCGCATAAATTTGCCGCGGGATTTTTAGAATATCTTTCTCCGAAAGAGCAGCGAGGGTGCATGACACCACGTTGGGAATCGGCAGGCGCAATTCATCGTAAGCCCAAGTGATCGCCAACGAGTTCACCGCCTCTTTCCAATTATCTTTGGTCAAAATGCCCTCGGAGAGCAGAAAGCCTCGCGCGAGATCGAAATCATCGCCCGGCGTTCGCATGACGACTGCTAGCGGTTGATGGTTTAAGCGAATCTCCAGCGGCTCTTCCACCACGAGTCGATCACGCTCTTCTCGCAAGTCCTGCCGGCGCGCGCGATGAATAGTAAATGTCTTGATCGAATCCGGCATATTCAACTCAAGGTTGCCGAAACCGGCAGCGTACCTTCTTGCGCTGACGCAGGGCTTGCCGGTTTCCGGCGCTCAAGCGGAGGGAAAATCAAATGTAACAGCGCTTGTAAAACGTGTTCTGCTGTAACGGCTGCGCAATCATTATTGTTGCCGCGCAGCGCGACAATCTGTTTGCCCTTGGGTTTCCAGAATTCCGGATCTGTCGGCCCGAAGATGGCGACGAGCTTGGCGCCAACAGCCGCGCCGACGTGCATGACGCCGGTGTCGTTACAAACATAGGCCTCGGTTTGCGCGAGCACGGCGGCGAATTGCCGCAAGGAAACATTTTTGAGTATGATGGGTGTGAACGTTAATGCTTGCAGATACAGCTCCCCCAACGCCGTTTCCTGCGGTCCCCAAGCCGCGAGAATTTTGACGGCATAATCTTGATAAAGAAGATTCGATAAGGCTGCAAATTGTGCAATCGGCCAGCGATTGTTGATTTTGCCGGCGCCCAGGTGCATTGTGACAAGGCGATCCTTGTGCGAAACGCCATGATGCTGCAAGAACGCAGCGGCAAAGCCGCGATCCTGTTCTGTTAATGTCATATTCTCGCTGTGATCGGAGGTGTCGATGCCGAGATAACGCACGATATCGAGGTTGCGATCGGTTTGATGCCGATTTTCGCTGCCCGCAGGCGCGATCAAATTGTAAAAAAAATTGCGCGAACACCCGGGAAAAATGCGCTCCGCGCTGCCGAGACAATAGCGCGCCCGTGAGAGAGACGCGAGAATATCGCTGGTCAGCGAATGCGAAACCGTGTTGAGCACAATCGTCAAATCCCATCCGCGACGAAGCTGCCTCCAAAACTGCCAAAGCTTGCGCGGCGTCCAATTCCAGCCATGTTCTTCAAAGGTCAAAACTTCGTCAAGATACTGGTTGTGAGCTGCAACGCCGGCGGTATAACGCCGCACCAGCACGCCGATATGCGCATGCGGAAACCGTTCCCGCAGCGCACGCAACACCGGCGTGGCCAGCAAAAAATCGCCGAGATAATCGTGCTGCCGAATCACGAGAATACGGCGAATCGCGGCCGGATCAACCATTGCCGGTGTGATCACCTCACGCACAAAAATCCGCTCTAAAACCGCAAGGCCGCGACGTTTGAAAAATTGCTCGAAACGGTTCCACCAATGCAAAAGAATTTTCTCCGGTATCTCTAAAATTCAAACGAAGGGATTGCTTTGCCACCAAGGCTCATGTTGTGAAGCTGTATTCTATACTGCTATAATTCGATAAGTGTTTGCGCAAAAAAATTGAGGCAGGCGAGTCGAAGTTGATCACCGGTTTCGCCGCCATGTTTTTCGTTTGGCGTGCTGCTCAAATAGGTTTTCGATTTTTTGCATCATGGTGTTCAGCGAAAAATACTTTTCAGCGCGGGCGCGCGCCGCGAGACCGAAGGCACGGCGCCTTGTTTGATCTTGCAGCAATTCGCAAACGCGCGCCGCCAATGCGGCTGCATCGCCGGGTGGCACCAGGAAACCGGTGCGACCCTCGTCCACGATTTCCGGCATGCTGCTGACAGCGGTTGTCACAACGGGCTTGGCAGCCGCCATGGCTTCGATGAGCACAATGCCAAACCCCTCCCAAAAGGAGGGCAAGAGCAAAAGATCAATGGCAGACATCACCGCCGGGACATCATTCAAGAAACCGGAGAGCCGTATGCGATCTTCCCAGCCGTGCCTGCGGATTTCGCTTTCGATCATTTCGCGCAATGGCCCTTCGCCAACGATGACGAGCCGCGCTTGTGGCACACGCCGAACGATCGCTTCGAAGGAAGAGAGCAGAACAGAGATGCCTTTGCGCTCGTCAAGCTGGCCAACGAAACCGAGCAGGGGCGCGCCATTTTGAATGCCCCAGTTTTGCCGCATCTGTTCGCCGTTCGCATGTGAGAAATCTTGCAAGTCGACGCCGTTATAAACGACGCTAATGCGCTTCTCATCGAGCCAGGGCGCATTACGCAGCAGCGCGTTTTTGGTGGCCTGTGAATTCGCGATGACGTGCGTGGCCAGCACGTTGTAGGCGAAGCGATAGCGCCAGCGATTTTTGAGAGGATAATCGATGCCGCGGCGCGGAATAATGGCCGGCACGCCTGCCAGGCGGGCAGCCAGGCCGCCCAGCCGCAGCTCTTTGTCCATGTTGGTGAGCACAACATCAATGTTCTCGCGCGCCATGAAATACGCAAGTTGTGCAATAGTTATGGGATCAAAATCGCTGCGAAAAGAGACGGTCTTGAGCGGTATGCCGTGCGCGTTGGCGCGTTCCGCGAGTTCGGTTTGCGGGCGGCAACAGAGCCAAACGTGATGCCCGGACTGTTGTAAGGCGCGCAGCGTGCGCAGCATCCACACCTCGCCGCCGCCGAACATGCGAATGCTATTGATGAACAAGAGGCGCATGCCGCTTCTCGTGCAAAAGATGATGGATTCGGTGAACCACTTGCTCGGCGCCGTGATTTGCCTGCGCCCACGCGCGGCCTTTTTGTCCCAGACGCGCACGCGCTTCGTGATCGCGGCAAAGCCAGCGCAATTTTTCGGCGAGGTTCTGTGCGGTGATTTCGACCAAGCCGTGATCGGGATAGCTTTCGTTGAAATGCGGCATCAGGCTCGAACAGGTACACACGCCGAGCGCCAGCGCTTCGATTGCGTTGACGCCGTAACCGAGATCGCCAAGATTGTCGATAAAAATATCACAACGGGCTTTGCGGCGAATGGCTTCCGCATGCGGCAAGCCCTCGATAAGCTCGATTTTAATTTTGAACTCTGCCGACAGGCTCTGCAATGCCGCGATAATCAAATCCGCATGTGAAAACGCTCGAATTCAAACGGAAAAAAAATATGTGTGAGCGCCGGATAAAGATCGAGATGATCGAATTCCAATGTCAAACGCAGATTCGCGCAGTCGTCGATCGGCGGTACGATGCCGCGCGTGCGCAAATCGGAGCCGGTATAAAGGCAGATAATCTGTTTGCCGCGGCGCTGCAATTCCTGCACGAGACGGCCGTCGCGATAAAACTCCAGGCCGCCCTCGAGTTGATAGAGGTCGAAATTCCAAAAATCGATCTCGCGCAGAGTCTTTTGAATTCTCGGCGTCCACCACCATTCGCGGAATTGTACCAGCCATTTTTCCGGGTGTGAGTGCGGTTGCCAGGCTGGCGGTTTTGCCCTGGTTTCGCGGCGGTGGTTATTTACCTGCAAACGTGCCGGGTTTGAAAAAATCTTTTTAGCCCAGCGCACGCCAATGAAATCCAAAAATGGCAGCTCCAGGCAAACATCTTCTTCATAGCCGCGCGGATCGCGCGCGAGTGTGATCAATCGGCTGTCAAAGCCCAACCGGCGCTCAGCGCGCACAAAGGTGATGGGCACGCCCGAAGTGTTGAAGGGCGCAAGGTGGAGAATACGGTGGATGGCCGGCATGTTGTTTTTAAGACTATTTTACGGCAGGCGGAGCGGGGTAATAAAAACCATAGAATCGTTCTGCGACCGTCAAACATTGTTGCATGATAGCTACTGCTTTTTGGGCATCTTCCTCGGTAAAAAGCGACCACGGGTCACGATAGTTTTCCTCATCACCATAGTCCGTCATAAAATGTTCTTCAAAACCGAGTTGATCGAAGACGCTTAAAGCAGCGTTGAGCTCATCACGCAAGGCAGAGGCGACGCGATTTGCTTGCACCAACTGACGAAGTTTGATGGCTGGATTATGCGTTCGCTCGACCGGCTCGAACAAAGCAATAATCGCCTTGCCGGCATTTTCAACCGAGAGCTGCGCATTGTCCACACACGAACGCCAACGTTGCAGCTTTAGATCTTGTTCTGCCTCTTGTCGAAAGCCTTTTGCCAAACGCAGTCGATAGGCAGCGTCATTTTCAGAGCTCACGATAACCTTCCCAGGTAATTTCCCAAGGACCTTTAGGCGGGGTTTTCCATTCCCAGCTCAGCTCATGTTCAAGCTTTTTTCTTTCCAACCCGGCCTGCCGAATAATCGCCTGAATGTGCTGCAGTTTACGGCTCATGTAATCACCGGTGTCGTAAAGCACGACGCCATCCAGGCCCAAATCAAGATACAGCGAAGGAAAGCCGCGTTCGAATTCTTCCAGTGTGCGCGCGGTTATGGCAATCTTTTCTTCAAATTTTGCAGCAATAGCGCGGCGTACAAAAAGAAGGCGCTCCAAAGGCCGCTCCGGGAGATTTCTGGCCAAGAGAAAGATATCATAATCGCTATCCGGCCTCGCGTCACCGCGAGCGCGCGAGCCAAAGAGAATGAGGGCGACGAGATCATCGCCTAGATATTGGCGAAAGCAGGAGACCAGTTGCTGTTGAGAATAAAATAGCATCGCAGTGTGCAAAAATTTTTTACAAATCTAATGATCCGAGGTACAAAATGCCAAGAAAAAAACGGAGTTTAGAACCAATACCGTTCACTTAGTAGCCCTGCCCCCCTTGTGGGCACCGCAGGAAGATTGAAATTATTTGCGTTAGCATCGGCCCACAAGGGACCGGGACTACGAACGAAATGTTAAGTGAACGGTATTGAGTTTAGAACTCTAACCTCATGCGATCCCGGAAGGCGGCCTGTGCACCGGCGGCTTGGCGAAAATCAACCAGCCCCCAATTAATCTCTCCTCGCAGCGTTGAGGTGCCGAAATCAAAATAAGCCAGTTCTTGCTCGGCACACCATTGCGCTGTTTCATAGCATAGCAAATTAACCGGACGGTATTGTTGATACTCAGCAAGCTGGCTGATGTAGAATGCCAGCGCTACCTGGGCATTGCAGATGAACAATAATATGCCGGCAATCATTTTGTCCTGCACATAAGCCGCAAACAAACGCACACGCTCTGGCAAACGTTGCTTTAGGTCGAACAACTCCTTCAACGTATGCACGGGTGAAGTCTTGTGTTTATCCTGTAGATTTTTTTCGAGAATGCGATAGAATAGCGTAAAATCATCACATTCCCGCACGCTTACGCCCAGTTGCCGGGCGCGACGAATCTTGCGGTTAAATTCTGCTGAAAAATTTTCAGAGAAATTCTGGTTAAACGAGCGGAGATCGAGAAAATGGGTTAGCTCACGCTGATGATAACGAAAACCTGCACGATATAATAAAAACTCCAGCTCTTGCGAAGCGTGTGAAAAATAAATGTGAGGTGGAAGGGTGAGCTCAATTGCCGAATACTGCTGACTGCGACTGTAAGCGAGGAGTTGGCCAATGAGGTGTTCGAGTTCGCGCATCGTCATTTCCAGCGTTGTAACCAGGCCGCCGAACGAAGCGCCGGGATGCGATCGCAACAGCTCGGTCGCCTCGACGCGGAGATTTGCCGCTGGAAAGACAGCTAACAGTTTTTCTTTCTTGAAAAACAATAATGATGCGTCTGTAAAGCGATCGGGCGGGTGATAAGCTAAAAAGGCACGTGTATGAAACAACGTGCCTTGGTTGGATTGCGCAACAAAGTCATCCCAGAGCTGCCGATACTTTTCTTCATAAGGAACAACGTCAATCAAGGCTTCGGCAGCGCGGGGCGGCTGAAACGCTGCACTCATGACTGTTTGCCCATGAGCGTGACGAGTATCGCTTTTTGAATGTGCAACCGGTTTTCCGCCTGCTCGAAAATGATCGAGGCCGGGCTTTCCATGACGTCATGCGTGACTTCCTCACCGCGATGCGCGGGCAGGCAGTGCATGAACTTTGCGCCCGGTTTGGCCTTTGCCATGAGCCTGCCATCGATCAAATAGTTTTTGAAAACGTTCTTGCGTTCTTCTGCTTCCGCCTCTTGTCCCATGCTCGCCCACACGTCGGTGTAGAGAATATCTGCGCCCTGCGCAGCAACCGCGGGATCGCGCACGATCTCAATACGGCCAACATTTGCCCGGCGCGCACGCGTCACAATCTCAGCATTAGGCTCATACCCCTCGGGGCAGGCAATGCGAAAGGTGAATGGAATTTTGGTCGCCATGTTGATCCAGGAATTGGCGACATTGTTGCCGTCGCCGATGTAGGCCACCACGAGATCGTCAAAGCTGCCGCGCTGCTCGAGTATCGTCAACATGTCGCCCACGATCTGGCAGGGATGCAGAAGATCCGTCAAGCCGTTGATCACAGGCACGCTGGCGTATTTTGCCAGATCGACAATGTGTTCATGGTCGAACAAACGCGCCATCATGCCGTCGACATAGCGCGAGAGCACGCGCGCAACATCGGAAATGGCTTCGCGCTTGCCCAGGCCGATTTCACTGGGCGAGAGATAAAGCGCATGGCCGCCAAGCTGAAACATGCCCACTTCAAACGAAATGCGCGTGCGCGTCGAGGGCTTCATGAAAATCATGCCAAGCGTTTTGCCTTGCAGATAGGGATGCGGTTCGCTCGCTTTTTGCTTGGCCTTCAACTCTTTTGCGAGATCCCAAAGCGCCCAAATTTCTTTCGGCGTGAAATCGGCAATGCTCAGAAAATCTTTTTTCATACGCCATTCCTCGAAGAAAACTATAAAATATAGCGGCTCAAATCGACGTCTTCAGTAATTTCCTTCAGCGTGGTGCGCACCTGGTCTGCCGTAATTGTGATCTTATCGGTCTTTTTATCCGGCACCTCGAAGAGAATCTCTTCCAACAACGCGCTCAATACCGTATGCAAACGCCGCGCGCCGATATTCTCCGTTTTTTCGTTTACCCGAAACGCGGTTTCCGCAATTTCTTTGATGGCGCTCTTGTCGAATTCAAGCTCGACGCCTTCGGTTGCCAGCATGGCAATGTACTGTTTGATCAGCGCGTTTTTGGGTTCGGTGAGAATGCGCACAAAATCTTCGGCCGTCAGATTATTCAACTCGACGCGAATCGGAAAACGGCCTTGCAACTCGGGAATCAAATCCGAAGGCTTCGACACGTGAAACGCGCCGCTGGCAATGAACAGCACATGATCCGTTTTCACCATGCCGTACTTCGTGAACACGTTGGTGCCTTCTACTACCGGCAACAAATCGCGTTGCACGCCCTCGCGCGAAACATCGGGGCCGGCGGTGTTCTTGACGCCCGCGATTTTGTCGATTTCATCAAGGAAAACGATGCCACTGTTTTCCACGCGTGAGATGGCTTCCTTCACCACCTGATCCATGTCGATCAGCTTGCTGGCTTCCTCCTGGGTGAGGTGAACACGCGCCTCGGCTACGGTCATTTTGCGGCGCTTCACTTTCTTGGGCAACATATTGCCCACCAAATCCTGCAGGTTGATGCCTAACTCTTCGACGCCGATGGGCGTAATGACTTGCATCATGGGCATGTTGTCGGCCGAGACATCCAGCTCAACCAGGCGTTCTTCGAGTTTTCCGTTTATTAGCTGGTCACGCAATTTTTCACGCGTCCGCTGGCGGCGTTGTTCCGCCTCGTTTTCCGATTCGTCGTCACCCAGCACTTCAAGCTCATCGTTCAAGTCGTTGGCTTCACGCACCACCGCTGTTTTCTTGCGCGTCCGGGCGTTGGGAATCAGCAAATCGAGCAAACGCTCATTCGCCAGTTTCTCCGCCTGTTCCTGCACGGCCGCGGTTTTTTCAGAGCGCACCATGGCAACGGAGAGATCCGTCAAATCACGAATCATGGATTCGACGTCGCGGCCAACATAGCCGACTTCGGTGAATTTAGAAGCCTCGACTTTAATGAACGGCGCTTTTGCCAGACGCGAGAGCCGCCGCGCGATTTCAGTTTTACCCACGCCGGTAGGCCCGATGAGTATGATGTTGTTCGGCATGATTTCTTCGCGCAGATTTTCCGGCACATGCTGCCGGCGCCAGCGATTGCGCAATGCGATTGCCACCGAACGTTTGGCCTTATCCTGCCCGATAATGTATTTGTCCAACTCGAGCACGATTTGTCGTGGCGTTAGTTTTTCCATCTCGTCCACTGCTGCTTTTTCTCCGAATAGTAGTTTATCCATAATTGAGTTCTTCGATCATGAGGTTTTTGTTGGTGTAGATGCAAATATCCGCCGCAATGTTCATCGCCTCCTCGACGATTTGCCGTGCCGAGAGATTCGAATAGCGCGCCAGCGCGCGCGCGGAGGCCATGGCATAACCGCCGCCCGAACCGATTGCGATGATGCCGTCATCCGGTTCGATGACATCGCCGGTGCCGGAAATGACAAAGGTTTTTTCCTTGTCCATCACAACAAGCTGTGCTTCAAGGCGGCGCAAATAGCGATCGGTACGCCATTCTTTCGCCAATTCGACGGCGGAACGGCTGAGATTGCCGCGAAACTTGTCCAGGCGCTCTTCGAATTTTTCAAACAGCGCGAAGGCATCGGCAGCGGCGCCGGCAAAGCCGACCAGCACGGAATCCTTGTATAAACGTCGAATTTTTTTGGCGCTCATTTTCAAGACAGTATCGCCATAGGTGACCTGGCCGTCGCCGGCAAGCGCACAACTATTTTTGTGGCGCACACCCAGAATCGTCGTGGCGTGAATCGGTGGAAACATGTGGAGCCTTTGGATAAAATACAATAACCATGAATTGTAAACGTTGTTTATGCCTCATACGCCTGCACGTCCCGGGATTGGACATCGCAAGCAGCGCGTGCGGATGAGAATTGCAGCAAACTTATGTGTTCAAATCTTGCGGCGCAGGCGCGAAACCGGGATCATCATTTGTTCGCGGTATTTTGCCACGGTGCGCCGCGCAACGTTGAAATTTTCCTTTTTGAGGATGTTGGCGATGGTTTGATCATTCAACGGTTTGTGGGGCGACTCGGCATTGATGATCTCTTGAATCCGCTGCTTGATGCGGCGGTTGGACACCTCATCACCGTCATCCGAGCGCAGCCCCTCGCTGAAAAAATACTTCAATTCGAAAACGCCGTGCTCGGTTTGCACGTATTTGCCGTTGGTCACGCGCGAGACGGTGGAAATATCCATGCCGATTTCATCGGCAATATCTTTCAGGATCATCGGCTTGATGTATTGCTTACCCTGCTCGAAAAAGTCGCGCTGCTTCTGCACAATCGCCTCCATCACGCGCAGAATCGTGAGCCGCCGCTGATGAATCGAGTTGATCAGCCAGCGCGCCGACTCCAGCCGTTTTTTCACGAACTCGCGCGCCTCGCGCGCCTGCTGGCGGTTCTTGGCGTTCTTCAGCAAAATGTCCTTGTAGCGATTGTTGATGCGCAGATGCGGCACGTTGGAATCGTGCTGAATGATGCGAAATTCGTCGCCGTCACGATCGACCGTCAAATCCGGCACGATGGCGTTATCCTGCGCAGAGAAATAGCCCTCGCCGGGCTTGGGGTTGAGCTGGGTGATTTCATCCATCGCGGCCTTGATGTCATCCAGGCTGATCTCGAGCTTCTTTGCGATTTTTTCGAAACGCTTGTTGGTAAAATCATCGAAACAGGTTTTGATGATTTTAATCGCCAGCTCGTGGCGCGGGTTTTTCTCTTCAAGCTGAATCAACAGGCACTCTTGCAGGGTGCGCGCCGCAATGCCGACCGGATCGAAACGTTGAATCACCCGCAACACTTTTTCCACTTTTTCGATGGTCATGCCGAGATTCTGCGTGATCAATTCCACGGAGCACGCCAGATAGCCATCCTCATTGATGTTCCATATGATGTATTCCCCGATGGTGATTTCCTCGTCATCCAGGCGCTGCATGTGCAATTGGGTGAGCAGATGCTCCGGCAGAGTTTCTTGCGAAGCTTCTTGCTGTTCGTACACTTCGACGCTGTTGTCGCGCGGCGCCCGGTATTCGTAGTTCTCCTCGTCGCCGAGAATGGCCTCCCAATCGACGTCATCCTTCTCCGGATTTTCCTTCTCGTTTTCTTCGTTGATATTGACTTCTGCCAGCGCTTCTTCGCGCGGTTCTTCTTCTTTCTGCTCCAGCTCGATTTCAATCTCGTCTTCCTGTTCCTGCTCGGTTTCCATCTCCATTTCATCCACGACTTCGAGCAAGGGATTTTGTTCGATCTCCATGCGCAGCTTTTGTTCGAGCATGATCGTCGGCAATTGCAGCAGGGAAGACAGCAATACCTGCTGCGGCGACTGCCGGAGCTGTTGACTCAGTTTTTGCGATAAATTCAGCATGTCGAATGCATCTCCGAAATTCCTTTCATCTATCCAGACGAAACTTGTCTCCTAAATACAGCTTGCGCGCCTCCGGGTCGTTGGCGAGATACTCGGTCGTGCCGGATTTCAGCACGGTTCCTTCATACAACAAATACGCACGATCGGTGATCGACAGAGTTTCGTGTACATTGTGATCTGTGATCAGCACGCCGATGCCGCGTTGTTTCAAGCCGCGCACGATATCCTGAATGTCTTCCACCGCAATGGGATCGACACCGGCAAACGGCTCATCCAGCAAAATAAATTTGGGGTTCGTCACCAACGCGCGCGTAATCTCGACGCGGCGGCGCTCACCGCCCGAGAGCGTGTAGGCGTAGTTTTTGGCGAGATGCGAGATCGCCAATTCTTCCAATAATTCAGACAACCGCCGGCGCCGCTCGCGCTGCGACATGGGGCGCGTCTCGAGTATCGCCAGAATGTTCTGCTCGACTGTGAGCCGGCGAAAGATGCTGGGCTCTTGCGACAGATAGCCGACGCCAAGCTGGGCGCGGCGATACATCGGCATGGCCGTTACTTCAACGTCCTCGAGAAATATCTTTCCTTCGGTCGGCCGGATCATGCCGGTGATCATATAAAACGTCGTCGTCTTGCCCGCGCCATTCGGGCCCAACAGGCCGACAATCTCGCCTTGCTTGACCTCGATCGAGACCTGGTTGACGACGCGCCGTTTGTTATAGATTTTGACTAGACGTTCGGAACGCAGCATGTTATAATTTTCATATGCCAAGGCCGGCGCTGTCAGACGACTTCAATTGCCGGCTTTTTTATTTTGCCCGGGCGCAGCGCTGCCGGGAACCGCCGAAAACACCGGCTCATATCTGCCATTCGAGGTGCCGGGATTGCTCTGCACCAACACACGTTTCAGTTCTTTGTTTTCCACAAAGAGAGTGATACGATCACCCTGCACGCGGTTCGTGCCCTTTTCTTTGCCGTCTTCGACGACATAATACACACTGGTTGCCGTTTCTTCAACAACTACTTGATCGGCCTGGTCGTTTTTGAAGTGCGTGGTAATCGTGCCGCCGGAAAGGGCATTGATGCGCTGTCCGCTGCGCACCGAATCGACTGCCGAGGTGGCCGTGGCGTTCCCTGAAACGACGGATTTCACCAGTTTCTGATCGTCGTTAAAAAATAATTCAATTGTTTCGCCTTTGGTTTCCTCGTCTTCGCGCCAGGCGACTGGCTCGCGCCTAAGCTCCAGACGCTTTTCATCACGAAAATATTCCGCTTCGCCGCATGTGGCGCGTGTTTCTTGTCGCGTTATCTCAACCTTGTCGGTAACTTTGGCGCGGCTGCCTCCGCCAAACATTTCGATCATGTCGCCGGTGATGCGCATGTTCTCCTCGCCCAGGGAATCCAGCTCGACCAGCACCGGCGTGATCGTGGCTTTGGCATATTCATCGCGGCGGCGATATTCGGCTCTGCCGCAGGTGAGCCGCACGCGCTTGTCACGCTGCGTCATGATCACTTCCCGCTCGGCAATGACCAGGCTATCGCGTTCAAAGTATGTGACTTTGTGGGCGGTCAATTCGCTGGACTCGTCATTCATGATGACATTGCCAATGGCTTCCTGCACGCGGCGATCTTCGAAATAATTTACGCGTGCGGCGCGCAAGCGTTTCTTGCCCTCCTGCACCTCAACATTCCCGAGCAACTCGACGAGATTGCGTTCGGGAATCCGGCGGGCGCGATCGCAAACGATCTCCAAGCTGTCTTGCACGAATTTGACATTGCCGATCAGCTCCATCACGGAAAAGCCGCCCTCGCTCACGGAGCGCCCGGAATCGGCGTGTACCAATTGCAAGCGGCCTGGTTGCGTTTGTGCAAAACCTCCTGACGTGCCGCCCAGCAACAACAGCAGGCAGCCAAGAGAAAACCATCTCATTCGCAACAACCGTTTGCGACAAATACTGCTGGCGCTGCAAAGGTGTTGCGAATTGTCATAAGCTCGCGTAAACATGTTCTTCGCGCCGTGTTACCGATTCGGCAAATTCAATTTTTTCTTGCTCACGCCTGACGGCTGCCGAATCGACCATTCTTTCATGGTGGCGTCGGATTCAAAGCCTTTGCCATAAAGGGAATCGCCTTTGGCCGTGGTGATGGTGACAAACTCGTCGCTCACAATTTTTTCACGCTGATTCAGCCAGCGTAATTTTTCGGTGCGCAGCGTCGTGCCGCTGTCAGACACGACAATGACGTTACCCAGGGCTTCGACATCGTTGTTGTTCTCGTACAAAATGCCGCGTTCCGAAGTAAGCTTGGAAGAATGCTCGCCCGTTTTGCCGTAAAAATCAACCACGACGCCTTCATCAAACAAAACGCGATGCTCTTTCGCGTATTTTGCCATATGGCCGTATTGCACGATGGCAGCCACGCGGCCCGCACTTGTGACCGTGACTTTGCTATTCCAGCCTTCTTGTTCCGGCCCGTCAAATCCTTTTGAGGTGCTGGCCGTTTGCGGAGAGGATTGACAACCGGCCAGCAAAAGCGTGAAGGCGGCTGGCAACAATACGTTTTTTTTCATTGCAATGATATTCTAAAAAATTGCCGGTTACCGGCTGCCCACGAAGCCGTGCAGGCACAGGCCTCAAACCGGCATTTTCGTTTTCCAGCGTTCATGCATCCACACCCATTGCTCGGGATGGGCGCGGATAAAACTTTCCACGGCTTTTGAACATCGTTCCACATTTGCAACGCGATCGGCCCGCGCATCACCGGTTTGTTGCAATGGAATCTCCGGCCGGATTTCGACGGTGTGTGAGTAATCGTCATTCATCCAGATCGCGAGCGGCACGATCGGAGCTTGGGTACGCCCGGCAAAAATCACGGGACCGACGGGCGTGTAAGCCGGTTGGCCAAAAAAGTCAACAAACTCGCCTTCGACGCGCGTATCTTGATCAATCAAAATGCCCAACACGCCGCCGGATTTCAGCCAGCGCAACATTTCGCGCGCGGCGCCCGCATGCCGTGGAATGTTGTGATAACCCGCGAGTTTGCGCTCGGCCACCAGAAGTTCATCGAGACGCGGATCATAAAGCGCTGTGCCCACCACGGCAAGCGAAAAATGTTGCGCAATGAAGGCCGCCATCAACTCCCAACAACCGATATGGCCGGTGATGCAAATCGCGCCCTTGCCTTTGGCCAGCGCCGCCTCGAGATGCTCGCGGCCAACGAATGTCACGCAACGGCCGAGGCCATCGTGCAGCAACCGGCGCAGGCGCATGGCCTCGGCGGCATTGCGGCCCAACGCGCGAAAACAGGATTTCGCCAAGCTTACAATCTCAGCTTCACGAAGGTTTTTGCCAAACGCCAGGCGCAAATGCCGCAGCGTTTTTTCACGTTCTTTGCGCAGCACATGAAAAGCGAAAAGTCCCAAGCGATCAAAGAACAACAGCGCGGCTCGTCGCGACAACCGGCGCATCAGCCACAGCAAAACTCGAATGAACCAATAAATCGCGCCATTTTTGAGGCGTTTCCCAAGCGGCTTCTGGCTCATGGCGATGCTCAAGATGGCAGTGAGATGTTGAAGTGTTGCCTTGCTGCAGATTTGCCATCCGAATTATTCATAATCACGAAGTCTTCGGTCATATTCGAACGGAATTTCCCGTTCATGCTTCTCGTCAAGCAATCCCCGCCTTCAGTAAATCGTGCAAATGCACCATGCCCACCGGGCGATGCTCGGCGTCGACGATGATCATCTGCATAATGTCATGCTCCTCCATGATCTCCAGTACTTTTGCGGCGAGCGTGCCGGCGTGTACGGATTTCGGATCGGGTGTCATGAGCTGCCGCGCTGCCAGATCATGCACGTCTTGTTTGCGCCGCAACAGCCGCCGTAAATCGCCGTCGGTTATTATGCCGGCGAGTTTGCCATTTTCATCTAGGACACACGTTGCGCCAAAGCGTTTGCTGGTGATTTCCAAAATGACTTCATCCAGAGAAGCCGCGAGGCCCACCGCCGCAACACGATCGCCGGTATACATGACATCATCGATCCGCAACAGCAGCTTGCGCCCCAATGTTCCGCCCGGATGGCGCAGCGCAAAATCGTCTTGCGTGAAGTGGCGCTTTTCTAGCAAGGCGACCGCCAGCGCGTCGCCGAGTGCGAGTGTGGCCGTTGTGCTTGCGGTCGGCGCAAGATCGTGCGGGCAGGCTTCGCGTTTCACACTGATATCTAAGATTACCTCCGCACGCTCCGCAATCGGCGAATGCGGATTGGCGGTCATGACGATGAGAGGAATCTCAAGCCGTTTGAACAACGAGATGAGCAAGTAGAACTCGTGGGTCGTGCCGCTTTTGGAAATGCAAATTACGACATCTCCGGGCATCACCATGCCGAGGTCGCCGTGCGCCGCTTCCGCGGGATGCACGAACATCGCGGCTGTGCCTGTGCTGGACAACGTCGCCGCAATTTTTTGGGCAATAATGCCGCTTTTGCCGATGCCCGAAACGATCACCCGGCCTTTGCAGTCAAAGAGCAAGTTTACTGCCCGTTCGAAGTTGGCGTCGATGCGGCTTTCGAGGGCAGCCACGGCTTCGGCCTCGATGCGGATCACTTCGCGAGCGATATTCAGAAAGGATGACATGAACAATCAAGGATTCGCGCCATTCTGTTGGAATCAGGCGGTATGCAAGCACGGGTTTGAACCGGATATTTTCTCACCGTCTGTGTCGGTGAGAACGCGTTACACTTCGCGCGCCTGCAAAATGCCCAGGGAATGGCTGTAATAATTTTCACCAAAACTTTCGTGAGGCTTCTGCGATCGTCTTTGCCTGTTCCAGTAGCGCTTCCAGCTTGTCAAGCGGCCACTGGCTTGCGGCATCGCATTTGGCTTCTGAAACATTGGGATGCGCTTCAATGAACAGTGCATCACAGCCCGCGGCCACACCGGCGCGCGTGAGCGCCGGCACGAACTGCGGTTTGCCGCCGCGCGGATCCGACGAGGGCAGGCCATACACGCGCACCGAATGCGTGGGATCAAACATCACCGGATAGCCGAGATTGCGCATGGTCACGAGCGCACGCATATCGACCACCAGATTGTGATAACCAAAACAAGCACCGCGCTCAGTGAGAATAATATTGGTATTGCCCGCGCGCTCGATTTTTTGAATGACATTACGCATATCGCCGGGGTCGAGAAACTGACCTTTTTTCACATTAACGACCCGGCCGGTTTTTGCCACGGCGAGAGTCAGCGTGGTTTGCATGCATAGATACGCTGGAATTTGAATCACATCCAAAACTTCGGCGCAGGCTTCGGCGTCGTGCGCATCATGAATATCCGACAAGACGGGAACGTGAAACTGCTCCTTGATCTTGCGCAGCATCGCGAGTCCCGCCTTCAAGCCCGGACCTTGATAACTCAACTCCGAGGAACGATTGTCTTTGAGATAAGAGGACTTGAAGATCAACGGGAAGCCGAGCTTCTCCGCAATGGCGCAAATGCGCTCGGCGGCCGTCATCATCGTCTTTTCGTCTTCGATCACGCACGGCCCGCAAATCAGGGCCATCGGGTGACCACCGCCGATTTTGAGCTTGCCGACTTCAACGACTCGCGTCATTTTGTTTCTCTTTTTATCATGCTTTTAAAGTTTCCATCATCTCAAGGAACCGGGTTTCGGGGCTGCTTTCACTTGCATTCAAATCTTGTTGCTGCAATTGCGCAAATGATGGTTGTACAGGTTCTGGCTGCGACGCTACGATTTTTCAATCGCATCCAAAAGCGTCGGAAGATTCAGCCTATCCTTCTCAGACATAGATCGCCTCTTTCAAAAGGTGGCTGAGCCTTACTTCATCGCAAACTCCAATGCCGCCCGCACGAAATCCCGAAATAGCGGATGCGGTCTGAGCGCGCGCGAACGCAATTCCGGGTGAAATTGCACGCCTACGAACCACGGATGATTTTCCAATTCCATAATTTCGACGAGCTTAGTTTCGGGGTTGATGCCGCTCACTTTAAAGCCCCGTTCCTGCACTTGCGGCAAGTAACGATTGTTCACTTCCCAGCGATGGCGATGGCGTTCATAAATAACCGATTCGCGGTATGCCGCATGCGCGCGTGTGCCGGCCTTGAGCTCGCAGCGATAGGCGCCCAAGCGCATCGTGCCGCCCATCTGCTTGATGTTGACCTGCGTCTCCATTTTGTCGATCACGGGATGAGGAGTTTGTTCCTCGAACTCCGTGCTGTTGGCCTGCAAGCCGCACACATTGCGACTGAACTCGATCACCGCGCACTGCATGCCGAGGCAAATGCCCAAAAACGGAACCTTTTGCTCGCGCGCCGTTTGAATCATTTTGATTTTGCCTTCGACGCCGCGGCTGCCGAAGCCGGGTAAAACCACCAGGCCGTGCATGTTCTTGAATTCCGGCGGCACGCCATTCTGCTCGACTTTTTCGGTGTCGATCCAATGCAATTCCACATGCGCGTCATTCGCCACCCCGGCGTGCACAAAGGCTTCGGAGATGCTTTTATAAGAATCTTTCAGGCCGACATATTTCCCGCACATGGCGATGTTGACCGTGTGCCGGGGATTTTTGATCTTATCCACAAGCTGCCGCCAGGCTTCGAGATCGACGCGGCGACTCGCGCCGCTTTCGCCGTGATGAAGCTGCAAGCGTTGCTCGATGATGTTGCCCAAGCCCTGCTCTTCGAAGATCAGCGGAATTTCATAAATCGAGGAAACATCGCAGGCTTCGATGACGCATTCTGCCGGCATATTGCAGAACAAGCCGATTTTCTTGCGCAAGTCGTAAGACAGATGGCCATCCAGGCGGCACAACAAAATGTCCGGCTGAATGCCGATCTCGCGCAATTTCATCACGGAGTGCTGCGTCGGCTTCGTCTTCAGCTCGCCCGAGGCGCGAATGTACGGCACCAGCGTCAAATGAATGTTGAGACAATCCTCCACGCCGGTTTCCAGGCGAAACTGCCGAATCGTTTCCAGAAACGGCAGGCTTTCAATATCGCCGACGGTGCCGCCGACTTCCGTAATCACGACATCGTAAACGCCGTTGCCGCGGGCAACATCCACGATGCGATTCTTGATTTCATCCGTGATGTGCGGAATGACCTGCACCGTGTTCCCGAGATAGTCGCCATGTCGTTCTTTCGTGATCACGGTGTAATAAATCTGGCCGGTGGTGGCGTTGTTCTTCCGCGACATGTCCAGGTCGATGAAGCGCTCATAATGGCCAAGATCCAAATCGGTTTCCGCGCCATCGTTGGTGACGAACACTTCGCCGTGCTGATAGGGACTCATGGTGCCGGGATCGATATTGATGTAAGGATCCAGCTTGAGCATCGACACGCTGAGTCCTCGCGCTTTCAGCAAAACGCCGATGGCCGCCGAGGCTACACCTTTCCCCAAAGCCGAAACCACTCCGCCGGTGATGAAGATGTACTTGGTGTTCTTGTTCGGCATCACACTTTCTTTCCTGGTTTCAAGATCCGATGGTTTAACGGCTTTTGGTTGTTCACGAGCAGAGAGGCAATTCCCTGCTCAACTGCTTATCCTGACGAAAACGAAACGGCCGAAGGTTATCTTTTCGCACCTCCCAGGCTGCGTTGCACGGCCTCGAGATCTGCGGGCGTGTCGACGCTTTTGCCTTCATACTCGGTGCGCGCCACGTGAATTTTAACGCCACGCTCGAGCAGGCGCAATTGCTCAAGACGTTCGATGCGCTCGAGATGGCCGGGCGGCCATTTCACAAATTTCATCAACAACTCATGGCGAAAAACATAAATACCGATGTGCTTGAGATATTGATGGGATTCCAGCCATGCTTTGCCGGATTGCGCGTCGCGGCAAAACGGAATGGGCGAGCGTGAGAAATAGAGCGCCGTGTGATCTTGCGCGAGCACGACTTTCACCGTGTTGGGATCGTGCAATTCCTCGGCGCGCGCGATCGGGCACGCCAGCGTGCTGAATTCTGCATTGCCATCGCTGAGAATCACGCTGACCGCCAAATCAATTGCGGCGGGATCGATCATCGGCTCGTCGCCTTGAATGTTCACCACGAGATCGGGCGCCGGCCGTATCGTGCTTGCGACTTCCGCAATGCGATCACTGCCGCTCGCATGATCCTTGCTCGTCATGACGGCGCGGCCGCCGAAGCTTGCAACGGCTTCCGCGATGCGATCGTCATCCGTCGCGACGCACAACTCATGCAACGTGGCGGATTGGCTCGCACGTTCGTACACCCATTGAATCATCGGGCGATCCAACAAGGCCGCCAACGGCTTGCCCGGAAATCGCGTCGAAGCAAAGCGCGCCGGAATAACTCCTAATACCTTCATGCACAATCCTGATCAACGATCGTTTGAATCTGTCACGCTCGATTTCTTTCAGCCAATGACTTTGGGCACGCTGAAATATCCCATTTTTTGCGCCGGCGCATTTTGCAAAATATCTTGCGCGGTGTTCTCTTGCTCCACTTTATCGGCGCGAAAAACGTTGTACAAATCCAGCACATGGGAGGTGGCCGGGACGTCCGTGACGTCAAGCTCTTTAAGTTGCTCCATGTAGCCGACAATGGCATCCAACTCTTGCGCGATCTTCGGCAACTCCTCTTCTTCGAACCGGAGCTTTGCCAGCTTTGCCAGATGTTTTACTTCATCAATCGTGATTGCCATTTCAATATGCCGATTGTTGCAATGAATTAAGAATTGGCGCAACCTTTGCTAAACAACAGCGCACTAATTTAATATTAGCCGCGTCATTGTCAAGTTTTAATCCCGACTTAATGGCATGAGTTTTGTTCTTTATTGAATTTAAGCAAAGTGTTTAAGAACTTTTACAGGCGGGGAACGAAAAGATTGGAGGGAGGAGTTGCAGAATCGGAAGAAGAGCGGTGCTTTGTTACCTCAACATATGCTTCCCTCTTCGCCCTGTCATTCGGCAAGCATTTTGTGAAGTACTCGCTAGTTGGCTTCGAACTTCATAAGATCCGCAGGGGATGATTTTTCAACAGAATACTTCTACAGATTAAGGTAACAGCCTACACCGATTCTTAGACAAGCTGAAAATCGAAGCTCCTCGAGCAGCTTTGTGGATTTCGCCCACAAAAGTTGAACTCCCACAAAAAAAGCAAAAGCCTTTTCGGTGGGATTTCATTTCGGTGGGCAAAACACTTTCAGCCCCGCCGCTGCGGGATTATTCTAACTTTGAAAAGCTAATCGCCTACAGTGTTGTAGTTATGGCTAAACCGTAGCGGAACATTTCAAAACGAAAAACCTCCACCGGCTGTGATCAGTTTGCCTTCGGAAGAATTTCCCGCGCCAATCGCGAACGTGAAGATGCGATAGATTGGCGCGAACCATATGCCGCCGCCCAGGCTCGTGTGCAAATCTTTCCAATCACTAAATTCGTCTTCATTCAGCCAGACGCGGCCGGCATCTCCAAAGAAAAAGACGCCGAAGTCCGTGGGAAAAACCACTTTCGTGCGAAACAGAAACACGCGCATCTCCGCGCTGCCATAAGCCGAAGCTTCGCCGCCAAAGCGCTCACGCCGAAAGCCTCGCAACGTGCCGTTGCCGCCGAGATACGCCGCCTCATAATAAGGAAAAGCGCCCCAGATTTTTTCACCGCCGGCGCGCAGAGCGAATGTGACCAGTTTTACGGGCGAGACATAAAGCCGGGCCTCCGCGAAGCTTTTGGTAAAGGAACTGTCATTGTCAAACGCTTTGGGGAAATGCGCTACCCCAGCGCCCAGATAAACACCTTTGGACGTGGCGACCGGAAGATCGCGCAAGTCAACTTCAATGCGACCGCTCAGTTCTAGCAAAGATGCCGCCTCGACGCCGTAAGGCCGGCTTTGTTCGATAAACGTATTATCTTCGAAATCAGTGTTGAGATACTTGAACGCGCCGGCGGCGGCAATATGCGTGCGCGGACTCACATCAAAGCGCAGAGAAGGTTTGAACATGAATTCATGCGAGCGGACACGATAGAAATCGACCAGGTCGTTTGCGCCGGCAATGCTTTGCGAGCGCGGCGCCTGATTGCCCAGCCCGTGAAAGTTGCGCACTTCGCGCGGCACCGCGGCATTGGCTTCGACGCCGAGCCGCACACCGTTGAATACCTCTACAAAATCGCCGGTGTAGCGCACGCGAAATGCGCCGGTGGCAAAGGCAAAATTGCCACGGAATGTCATCTTGTAATCATAAGGATTTTTTCGGAAGGCATAGTGATACAGCGCCTGGCCGTGTCCAATAAACAAACCATCATCCGGCGTATACGCCAGAAATGGAATCGGCTTGCCTTCGAAGCCGTAATCCGGCTTCAGCGGTTTGTCCTCGTGGCGATTCACAAGCGAATCGATTTTGCCGAGCCGCAATTGGGTATTGCTGCCTTTGATGATCTGCGTATTCGCCGCGACGTCGTAGACAACGGTTTTGCCTTTTGACTGATCGACGATTTCATCCTCGCCGGCGCCGCCAATAATGCGCACTGCAATGCTTTTACGCGCATTGCCGCTGAGCACGACTTTGTCCTTGCCGCCCATCATGTAAAGGCGAATCTCGCGCGTTTCTGCGCGCTTGAACGTGCGTTGCCAGAGCAAGTCATCATTCTTTTCGCCGGTGTCCTTGTCATACTTGAAAATCTTTATCGTCATCGTCTCATCGCTATCGCGATGGACTTCGGCATACTCCGGCTTGTCGCTCATTTTGATTTCGACATATTTTGCGAGATGAAGATAATACTGGTGTGCGGCTTCCTTCATGTAATCGCGGCGCTGTTTGAGTTTGCTCTCCAGTGCGGGGCCGCTGATCTGGTAGACCGGCTCGGGCAGTTGGCGCGCGGCATGCTCGAGCACGGAATCGGTCAAACTCGCAACAAACTGGTTTGCAACGTTATGAAATTCTTCGCCGTTAAGCCGGGGCAAAAACTTACGATCGGTATGGCGGCCGGAATAGGTCAAACTCACGATATCAGGCTTGTTCTTGGCGAAATTTTCAAGCTGCTTGACCACGTAGCGTTGTTCGGCAAACGACGGAAATAAACCGTCCAGCTTGGCAAAGGCCTGATCGCGATCGCGCGGAATCGGCTGCCAGATTTTTTTCTTGCCTTCTTCGAAGCGCGCCCAGCGCCATTGATCGGGATGGCGATCCCAGTCGCCCAGATAAATATCCAGCAAACGCGCGCGCAAATAGGCTTGCGCATCGACAAAATCATCGTTGTCTTCCTGCAGCTCAAGAAACAAATCATCCGAGCCGACAATTTTTTTCGAGCCGGCAAAACCGGCTTGCCCGTTGGGGCCGTCTTCCGGGCGTTCTTCGATAAAGCCGAGCATGTTTGCGAATTCCTCGCGGAATTCACCCAGGCGCGGATCGTCCGGCATGATGACAAGAATGGGATTGGCGTGCAACACGCCTACGGCATTTGCAATGGCAGGCACGACGAGCGCGGCATAGGGATGTGCGCTGCTGATTTGATCCTGCACAATATCTTCCGCAACCGTCTCGCGCAACTCGGGCGGCAGCGTTGCGCCGGGATTTTTATCCAGCGAACGAAACGCAAACTCGCGGCCATCGCCGGCATCAAACCGTAGCGACTTGGTTTGCATACCGCCGCCTTTTTTCGTGGGCGTCAGGCCGCCGGCAAACGTATTCAGATCAAGTTTTGGTACGTTTATCGGAGTCGACCACACGTCACGATAATGCGCGCCGAAGAAAAACTTGTGCAAGCCGCCGCGTTGGTAGCGGCTGCCCGGCACACGTACTTCCGTGCTTGGATCGGAAGAAACAGCAGCATCTTGTTGGGCATTTGCCGCGTGATGCGACAAAATCATGCTGAGCAGGAGCAGGGTTGTCACAAAATAGCGTGGCATCTTGAGCCTTTCAATTCTGGAAAAAGGAGAACCGCTTGTTTTGTTGATTTATGTATTCTGCAATCGCCGCTGGTTTCTTCTAAAAAATGGAATTGCAATGCCCCGGTCGTGCTTGATCAAGTTCAGCCAATGGGAAAGAATGGCGTCAATAAGCCAAACCCCTCGTGAAAAGTCAAGAGGAAAGGTTTCAGAAGATAAACAGATGGTGGGCCGCCTCTGGCGATACATGCCAACCCCGAAGCTGTTCATCAATATTAAAATTGCCTGAAGCCTGCCGGGATTCGCCAATACTCCCTTGCATTTCCACGCTCGGTTTTGTACCTTGATACGTCTTTTTCGCCAGCGCGCATAAATTCCTCTCGTCAAGCGCAGTAACACCGATCAGGAGCCGGCCATGCCAGCCAAAACAGTCTCCCCCTCTGCCCCTGCTCAATCACGGCAGGTTTCGTCAAACACCAACGGCCAAAACACGCCGGGCGCAAACGCCGAGCCGGAATTGAGCCGCAACGAGGTGCTCGCTCTTCGCAAAGAATATTTGCCCACCGCCACGTTCATGTATTACCGTGAGCCGATCAACCTCGTGCGCGGCCACATGCAATATCTTTACGACGAAACCGGCCGGCAATATCTCGACGCGCTCGGCGGCATCGTCACGATCAGTGTGGGCCACTGCCATCCTGAGGTGATTGCCAAAACCAAAGCGCAGATCGACAAGCTCCAACATGCGACCACAATCTATTTGCATCCTGCGATGCCGCTCCTGGCAAAAAAACTTGCTGAGAAAATGCCCAGCCCGGATTTGAAAGTGACGTTCTTCACCAACTCCGGCAGCGAGACGAATGATTTGGCCATCACCATGTCGCGCTTGTTTACCAGCAATCTCGACGTGCTGGCGTTGCGCAACGGTTATCACGGCGCGAGCCTCGCGACCATGAGCCTGGTCGGCCACAGCACCTGGAAATATCCGATTCCGACCACGGGCAATATTCATCATGTCGCGCCCGGCTACTGCTATCGTTGCCCCTTCAACAAAACTTATCCCGAATGCGATGTGCAATGCGCGCGCGACGTCGAGAACGTGATCAAATACAACACCAGCGGCAAAATCGCGGCCTTCATCGGCGAACCGATTCAAGGCGTGGGTGGCACGGTGACCCCGCCGCCGGAGTATTTCAAGATAGTTTATGACATCGTCAAAAAATATGGTGGCCTGTACATTGCCGACGAAGTGCAAACCGGCTTTGGCCGCACCGGCAAGCATTATTGGGGCATTCAAAATTGGGGCGTGACGCCGGATGCCATTACCATGGCCAAAGGCCTGGGCAACGGCGTGCCCATCAGCGCGGTGACAACGCGCCGCGAAATCTCCGATGTTATGTCGCAAAAAATTTGGTTTAATACTTTTGGCGGCAATCCGGTCTCCATGGCGCAGGGATTGGCAACGCTGGAAGTGATCGACAAGGACGGCACGCAAGCCAATGCGGAGATGGTGGGGAATTATTTAAAAGAAAAACTCACGGCGTTGATGGATAAACACCGCTTGATCGGCGAAGTGCGCGGCCTGGGCTTGATGCTCGGCGTGGAGTTGGTGAAAGATCGCAAAACGAAAGAGCCGGCCACGAGTGAAACCGCCGAAGTGATGGAGCGCACAAAAAACAACGGCCTGCTCATCGGCAAAGGCGGCTTGTTCGGCAACACGCTGCGCATCAAACCGCCGATGTGCATTACAAAGAGTGATGCGGATTTTGTGTGCGAGACGTTGGATCGGGTGATTGGGGAAGTGGAAACAAACAAGGCTTGAGGAAGGAATTACTTCAGGAAATTGACGTAATCATAAATTTGATTATGATGGCCGATAAAGCGAAGCTCAGCAACGTCTGGTCCGGTGAATTTGAAAACGATGCGATAGTTGAGATCAACGCGAAAGCTCCAAACCTCGCGCGCTTTTGGATGAAGCTTCTCAGTGCGCAGGGTGGAGTGAAAAGGGTTCTGTTTGAAAAGCTCGGTCTTTTGCGCGGCCTTGTGCTGAATCTTTTTATCGAGAGCTTTGAAGAGACCGTCGAAAGTTTTGGTTGTAACAATCTGCATTATTCCCCAATGAGCTCGAACAAGCTTTTTCTTTTGGTGATTCGCCCCGCACGATGATCTTTGTCAGATTGTTGCAAGAGTTTCAAGAAATCTTTATGAAAAAAACCAAAAGCGTTGCAAAAGCGTTCGAATTCGTCGCGGCTGATTTCAAGGCGGATTTTGCCGTTTTTGGCTTTACTGACCTGAGCTGCTAACTTAGTTGGCATAAATTATCTCCTGTAATTTCATTTGCACAAAACTAACGAAGAATCGCTCGAAATGCAATGGAGAATTCAGTTTTTTGGTTTTTCGGCCTTAACAAAGGCGGCTCGTTCGGCAACACGCTGCGCATCAAACCGCCAATGTGCATTACGAAGGGTGATGCGGATTTTTTGAGTGAGACGTTGGATAAGGTGTTGGGGGAGGTTGAAGTGGCGCAAACGGAGGTTTGGCGCTTGATCTCTTTATTAGACTTACAATTGATAATCCAATAACGCACTAGCGCACTTATTCTTGTTTATGGAAACAAAAAGATTCGCTTGCACGGTCCAGAAGATAAGAGAAGCGTATATAAAAAGTGGCGAATATAATCCTGCGCTTAATTCTCTTCTTTGGTTTGATCAACTAATACTGCCAGAACTCCTCCTTAATCACGAGCGTGCGTTTAGAGAAGCTAATTTCGGAACAGGAGAAGATAAGTGGCTTCAAAAATTGAAAGAATTAAAGTTGATTACAACCGACTTGGAGTTAATCAAAGAAAAACATTTGAAAATGTCTGGAATATATTGGGGCGTAAATCCGAAAGACAAAGAAAATTCAGAAATCGCTGACCGCGATGGTTTGTGGAGCATAATTTTTTGGGCAGATGATTCCGACGGTCAGCTCTTCACGCCGAGCCAGTTTTCAGACTTTCTAAAGGCAGGTGGTGTTGAAGCTCCGCCAATTTACAATGTGGAGGCTGATTTTTTGAGGGAATATGAGACGGGTGGTGATCCATGTGTTGGGATCTTGCTTCATCAAATGCCGAGAATTAATTTTAAAAGGACCCGTTTAGCTCGCTTTCTCGATTTCATTATCGACGAACATACGCAAAAACTAAGAAGACGTTTGGTCAATTGGAAGCACGAGATCGCTAAAGAAAGTATGAAACCCAACGAACTCTCTGATTTGATTGCAACTCGATTGGATGACTATAAAACATGGATTGATGCTGCAAAATTGAAGTATGAGTTAAGTACAACTGAGCTTGTACTAGTAACGACGAGCGAATTTCTTGAAGGTCTTATCCGGTTGAGCCCTTCAAAGTCCGTACAATCAATAGTCAATTTTCGTAGGCGAGGAGTAAATTTTAAGTTAGAAGAGTTGAAGGCTCCTGGAAGAGAATTGGCTTTTATTCATCACTCCAAGGAGAAATTCAAGCACTCTGTTTTTGAACGAGCATGGGCCAACTTAAGATCGAGAATCCAACTCTATTGCTAAAAACTTTGACTTGATTTGAAACTTATGCAGCTTTCTCCCAGATCGCAATCTATCCCATGCCCAAATACCTCGCCTTCCTCCGCGCCATCAATGTTGGCGGCCATACGGTGAAGATGGATCACCTTCGCCGGTTGTTTGAAGCGCTCGGGTTCGCCAACGTCGAGACGTTCATTGCCAGCGGCAATGTCATCTTCGAGTCGTCCTCGAAAAGTGCGAAGGCGCTGGAGAAGAAGATCGAAAAGCATTTGCACGAAAGCTTGGGCTACGAAGTCGCGACGTTTATTCGAACCACTGCGGAGCTTGCGGCGGTCGCGCAGTATCAACCTTTCAGCACAACCGAGCTGAATGACAAAGGTAATAGGTTGTACATCGCGTTCACGGCAGACCCGCCCAGCGCCGCGGCGAAGAAAAAACTTTTAGCGAGCGCCAACGAAACCGATGAGTTTCACATTCACGGCCGCGAAGTTTACTGGCTCTGCCGCAAGCAATTCCACGAGTCGAAGTTTTCCGGCGCGCTGCTCGAAAAAATCCTAGGCATGCCCGCGACGGTGCGTAACGTGACGACGGTGCGAAAAATGGCGGCAAAGTACGCATGAGGATTTTTTTGTAAGCGGATTTTACGAATATAGCGGATAAAGCAATAAGCCGTATCCGCTATATTCGAACGATCCGCTTGCAATGCTTTTGCTTTTGATCAGTTCGGGAGGTCGGCATGGGTAAGCTCATTTATGAGGATTTGACCTACATGATTCACGGCTCGTTGTTTCGCGTCTACAATAAGCTTGGCCTCGCGTTTCGAGAGGAAGCTTACAAGCAGGCGGTGAAAAGGGACTTGGTAAAGAGCGGGCATGGCGTTGAAGCTGAGAAAGAAATTCCGATACCATACAAAAACAATCCTGCGATTGACACCTATCGTCTCGATGTTTTGGTAGACGAAAAAGTTTTGTTGGAACTGAAGCATGTCGCCGAAATTCATAAGCGATTTGTCGCTCAAACCCTCAGCGCGCTGCATGCCGGCAATTATAGGGTGGGCATGTTGGTCAATTTCGGCGCTGCCTCACTACAAGTGCAGCGATTGGTGAATCCATTTTTGAATCCTGGCAAGGGCAAAGTTCAACAGTTCGATAAAACGCGACCGCAAACATTTAATCGAGTTGATTTGTCGAAAGTCATTCACAGCGATCCCTGCTATTCGCTCTACGGTTGCTTATACGAAGTTTATAACAACCTCGGCCCGGGCTTTCGTGAAATCACTTATCGGCGTGCGATCTTCAAAGAGCTGATTGATGCCGGACTAGGATATGAAGCTGAAAAAGAAACCCCTGTCGTCTTTGACGACGAATTAATCGACACTCACAAAATCGAGATGATCGTTGACGGCAAAATCATATTGCACATGAAGGCCTATTCGGATCTCGATGCCAGATGGAAAGCGTGCCTGAAAAGCGAGTTGCGCGCAAGCGGCTCAAGCTTGGAATCATTGCCAATTTCGGCGCGTTCCCGTTTGAGCTTGAGCGAGTTTTAGCATAGCGTCAAACGTCATTGAGCCGAAGGCATTAGCAGGAAGCTTTATCCGCTATATTCGTAAAATCCGCTTACCAAAAAATCTTTAGGAGAATGATCCCATGTCAAAACTCCTCATTCGCGGCGGCGAGATTCTTACCGGCACGGATCGCTATCGCAGCGACGTTTATTGCGAAGACGGCGTCATTCGAGCGATTGGCGATAAACTCGACGCGCCCGGCGGCGCTGAAGTCGTTGATGCGGGCAATCAACTCATCATGCCGGGCGGACTCGATCCGCACGTGCATATGGCGCTCTCGTTCATGGGCACGGTGAGCGCGGATGATTTCGAATCGGGCATGATTGCCGGCCTTTGCGGCGGCGTGACTTCGATCATCGATTTCTGCATTCCCAATCCGCAGCAATCGCTGCTCGACGCGCTCAAAGATTGGGATGAAAAGGCAAAGATCGCGGTCGCGGATTATTCGTATCACATGGCGATCACGTGGTGGAGCGAGCAAGTTGCGAAGGAGATGGAAATCGTGGCGCGCGATCGCGGCATCACCAGTTTCAAACACTTCATGGCCTACAAAGGCGCGTTGATGCTGAATGATGATCAAATCTATCACAGCTTTTCGTGCATCAAAGAGTTGGGCTGCATGGCCACGATTCACGCCGAGAACGGCGACGTTGTCTGGAACCTGCAGCGCAAGCTCATCGCTGAAGGCAAAACCGGCCCGCAGTATCACGCGGCTTCGCGCCCGCCGGAGGTCGAAGGCGAGGCCACGAATCGCATCATTCGCATCGCGGAGATCGTGGGCATTCCGGTTTATATCGTGCACATGTCGTGCAAAGCCGCGCTCGATGCCGTGATTGCAGCGCGCTTGCGCGGACAACGCCATGTGTTTGCCGAGTCGTTGATTAATCATCTTTTGTTGGATGACAGCGTGTATCAAAAACCGAACTTCGAAGCAGCGGCGTATGTGATGAGTCCGCCGTTTCGCCCCAAGAGCAATCCCGAGACGCTATGGGACGGCATCAAAGCGGGCATGATTCAAACCACGGGCACGGATCATTGCGCATTCACGATGGCGCAGAAGGCTATGGGCAAAGATAATTTCACGATGATCCCCAACGGTTGCGCCGCGATTGAAGATCGCATGAGTTTGTTGTGGCATCACGGCGTGAGCGCGGGCCACATCAGTGAACACGAATTTGTGAATCTCTTCACGACGAATGCGTGCCGCATCTTCGGCATGTATCCACGCAAAGGCGCAATTGCTGTGGGATCTGATGCCGATCTTGTTGTGTTCGATACGAAGAAGTCGCGCACGATCAGCGCGAAAACGCAGCACCATAAGATCGATCGCAGCATCTTCGAAGGCTTTCAAGTGACGGGCTGTCCGTCGCATGTAATAGCGAATGGCAAGCTAGTTTATAAAGATGGCGACGTGCGCGCGCAAAAAGGCGCAGGGAGATTTATCCCACGCAAACGATTTAACGAGAGTATGTAATTCGCAACTAAAGCTCTAACCGCGAAGACGTAAAGTTCGCGAAGTACTCACAATGAGGGCCTTTAAGGGGCTTTGCGCGCTTCGCATCTTTGCGGTGAGATTTTTTAATGTTCGAATGATTACAAACGCAGGGTTCCCATGGCCATTCAACCGACCGCTCTCAATCCTGAGCAACTCGAAAAAAACTTTGCCGACATTGCACCGGCATTGAGCCGCAATGAAGCGTTGCTCGAAGCTTCGCGCTGTTTGTTCTGCTACGATGCGCCGTGCATGCGCGCCTGTCCTACGCACATCGACGTGCCGAAATTCATTCGCCAAATTTTGGATCGCAACCCGCTCGGCGCGGCGCGCACGATTTTTTCCGAGAACATTTTCGGCGGTGCCTGCGCGCGCGCATGCCCGACGGAAGTCTTGTGCGAAGGCGATTGCGTGCTGAACGGTTTGAATGAAAAGCCGATTCAAATCGGTTTATTGCAACGCTATGCGACTGATCATGCAATGGCAAAGGGCGTGCAGTTCTTCGAGCGCGGCGCGGCAACTGGTAAGAAGGTGGCGGTGATCGGCGCTGGCCCGGCGGGATTAGCATGCGCGCACGAGCTTGCCAAGCATGGCGTTGAAGCCATCGTTTTCGAGGCGAAAGAGGTTGTCGGCGGACTCAATTCGTATGGCATTGCCGCGTATAAAATGACGACAGAGTTCGCGCTTGCCGAAGTTGATTACGTGAAACAGATTGGCATTGAGATACGCACGAACTCGCCGATTGGAAAAGATAAGCCCGTCACCAAGCTGCTCGCGGATTACGACGCGGTTTTTCTCGGCGTGGGACTGGGCAAAACCGCAGCACTTGACATTCCCGGTGAAGAATTAGGGGGCGCATACGAAGCTCTGGATTTCATCATGCCCACACGCCTGCAAAAAATGCAAGAATGCGTGGTCGGCGAAAACGTGCTCGTCATCGGCGCGGGCAACACCGCGATTGATGTTGCCACTGCCGCGCGGCGGCTCGGCGCAAACTCCGTGACTATCGTCTATCGTCGCGGCGAAACCGAAATGCCGGCCTTCAAATATGAATATGAATTGGCAAAGGCTGATGGCGTGAAATTTTTATGGCACACCGTGCCGCAAAAGATTGTTGCAGAGAACGGCAAAGTTGCAGGCTTGCAATGCGTGAAAGCCAAGTCCAGCGCGAAAGATGCAAAAGTCGAATTGCTTGCCGGCTCGGAACACACGCTGCCCTGCGATATGGTCGTTGCGGCGTTGGGACAGGATCCGCTGTATGATCTTTACAAAACGATTCCCAATCTCTCCGTGCAAGGTAAGAAAGTCGTGATCGATGCAAACACCGGCGCGACCTCCGTAAAGGGCCTGTTCGCCGGCGGTGATTGCGTCAACGGCGGCGGCGAAGTTGTGGATGCGGTGGAAATGGGGAAGGTTGCGGCGAGGGGGATGGTGAAGTATTTGGGGTTGTGAGGAGCTTATATCGGCAAGAAATGCGATCTCTATGAATATTCTTGGACTAAACGGCGCGATGAAGCCGTCATGTGCGGCATCAAGCCTGTCGGCTTCAACCCCAAAGACTTTGTCGATGAAGACCCGTTGGCATGGGAGATCAAGCGCACCGGCATTGAGATTTGGCTGAATGGGAGCAAACGCTCACCAAAGCGCAAAGGGGCGAGAAAGCGAAAATAAAGCGATGCTGCTTTAATCGTATCTAAGAAGTCGAATCCAATATGGAAGCCCGTGCCTGTGAGCAAGATCACAGAGATTCAAAAACTCGTTCGCAATGGCTTGTATTACATCACCGAACATGCAGACGAAGAGGCCGCGAGTGATGGCTTCGATATTTATGACATTGAGCGGGCACTGTTGAATGGTCAAATTCGACGAACTTGGCCTCGAGAGGGCAAACATGAAGTGGTCGGTCCGGCATGGGACAATCGTTTTCTCGCGGTCGTATGCCGTATCACGCCCTCAAGGAAAGTTCGTGTCATCACAGTGTACGAGGATATTTGAAGGAGACAAACAGCATGAACAAAAAAGTGCAAGTAGGGTTTTGGGAAGGCGAGCGCTGCGAGTATTGTGGCGGCCCGATTGTAGAAAAAAAAATCGATATAACACGAAAGGTAAAGAAACAACTCGTGTTGATTGAAGATGTGCCTGCCGGAGTTTGCAAAGAATGCGGCACGCGCTATTACTCCGCCAACGTGCTCAAAATTATTACCGAGCATATTCGTAGCCGGAGCAAGGCAAAACGCCATATTTCCGTCCCGGTCTATTCTCTTTGATCAAATTCGAAATTCAAACACTTTTCAGTTTACTGAGGTGCCATCATGCCCGATCTTTCGATAAACTTCTGCGGTATCAAATCACCCAATCCCTTCTGGCTCGCTTCGGCGCCGCCCACGAACAGCGGTTATCAAGTGGCGCGCGCGTTTGACGCGGGCTGGGGCGGCGCCGTGTGGAAAACCATTGGCGAGACCATCGTCAACGTGAGCAGTCGCTATTCCGCGGTGCATTATGCGAATCAAAAAGTAATGGGCTTAAACAACATCGAGCTCATCACCGACCGCTCGTTGGAAGACAATCTTCGCGAAATTCGCGACATTAAAAAACGTTATCCCAACAACGCGCTCATCGTCTCGCTCATGGTCGAATCAAAACGCGAGGCGTGGCATGAAGTGGTCAAACGCACGGAAGACACGGGCTGCGACGGCCTCGAACTCAACTTCGGTTGCCCGCATGGCATGAGCGAGCGCGGCATGGGCTCCGCAGTTGGCCAAGTGCCCGACTATGCCTGCCAAATTACGGAATGGGTAAAAGAGGTGGCGACCACGCCGGTAATGATCAAACTCACACCGAACATAACCGATATTCGTTACATCGCGCGCGCGGCCGTGCGCGGCGGTGCAGATGCCTTGTCCATGATCAATACCATCAACTCGATTACGAGCATCGATCTCGACACGTTCGTGCCGCGGCCCGCAGTGCGCAATCTCACTTCTCATGGCGGTTATTGCGGCCCGGCGGTGAAGCCCATTGCGCTCAACATGGTACACTCCGTGGCCGCGGACGCCGACATGCCGCGGCGTGTGCCCATCAGCGGCATTGGCGGCATTCAGAGTTGGAGCGACGCTGTGGAGTTCATGTTACTCGGCGCAACGAGCGTGCAGGTTTGCACGGCCGTCATGCACTACGGCTTTCGCATCGTGGAAGGCATGATCGAAGGCATGGAAAACTGGATGCGCGAGAAGGGGTTCACAAAAACTACGGACTTCATCGGCAAATCCCTGCAGCATGTCGCAGATTGGGGCGATCTCGATCTCAACTATGCGATCAAGGCTAATATTAATCAAGAGACTTGTATCCATTGCGGCCTGTGCTACATCGCTTGCGAAGACGGCTGTCATCAAAGCATTCGCATGGAACAGCGTAACGGCGCGAATCATTATGAAATAATTGAGGAGAAATGTGTGGGCTGCAATATGTGCAGCATCGTCTGCCCGGTGGAAGGCTGCATCACGATGATCGATCAAACCAACGGCAAGCCGGAGATGTCGTGGAAGCAGTATCAAAAACTCCTAGCGGAAGGCAAGATCGCGCCGATTCAGCCGCCTGTGCATGTGTGAGAGTGAGTGAAGATAGATGATCGTGGATAGTAGATCGAAGATCGAAAATCCCCGCTGCGGCAGCAAAAATATTGGAGTGCAAAACGCAATGAGCAGGGCACGTATTCAAATGACGTTGGAAGTTTTTGAGAGCAGTTGCAAGCCGTTGGTTGCCGTATTGGAAAATATTTCGGTTGAGCAACTGAATTGGAAAGCAGGCCCGGAGTCGCGCAGCATTGGCGAGATTTGCCGGCATCTGGTGCGGGTGGATGCGTGGTTCTTGAGACGACTTGGTATTTCGCCGGTAGTGAGTGACGCGAAATCTGGCACTCGTGAAGAGCTGGCGGAGAACATGCAAAGGGTTCAGCAGCAGGTCAAAGAAGTGGTAACTGCATGCGCGAGCGACGAGGAGTTGCACCTCGAACGCACGTCACTCGATGGCAAAGACAAAGAGAAGCTCGGTGTGGCAGTGATTCACATGGCGCAGCATTATCTTTATCATCTCGCGCAGATTATTTATCTCCGTCGCGCGCAAGATCGCGAATGGCCCTCGCCGCACAACGACTGGGATGCCGCGACGCACGTTATCGGCGATTATTTGCTTGGCATAAAAAACTGAATGAGGTAAATACTATGGCATTGCCAAATGTACAATCGGTGCCGCCGCGACGTTCTTATCGGAAGGAGCATCTTCCAGAATCGGATGGGAGGCCTATGGCTGAAACTGACGTTCATATCAATCTTTTAACTGCTTTGCGACATGCGCTGAAGCAGTATTTCCGCGAGCGCCACGATGTTTATGTCAGCGGGAATATTTTTCTCTATTATCGCGATGAACAAGGCCACCGCAAAAACGTGTCGCCGGATATTCTCGTTGTTTTCGGTATCGAGAAGAAAGAGCGCCGCATCTACAAACTGGAAGACGAAGGCAAGGCACCGGACGTTGTGATCGAGTTGATCTCTGCCGAAACGAAAGCAAAAGACCTCGGCGAGCGGCTATCAGCTCGTTGAAGGCGAGTATGCGCCGATGACGGGAACAAATTTGTTGAGCCCGGCTTTGGGGCTGGAGTTGCGCGAAGAAGGCGGCACGCTGCGCCTCTATGATTCCGAAACCGGTACGCGTCTGCTCACGCCGGAGGAGGCTGAAGCAGCGCGCAATGAGGCCGAAGCTAAAGCTGCTCGCGAAGCGACGCAACGGCATGCCGCAGAAGCGGAAATAGCGCGCTTGCGGGAAGAATTGGCCAAGCTGCGCGGATAGAACTCTGCTCAGGATTCCCGCCTTGAATCTTGCGTTGGCGCTTGCAGTCTTATTCCAAATTTGATTCCCCAAAACATCTGAACTTGAAAACCGGAGGTGTCCCGTGCCCCGCATCGTTCGTGGCGGTTTGATTCAAGCCTCGCTTGCTGCGCCGATTGATTCCCCGCTCGACAAAATCAAAAAAGCTATGATTGACAAGCACGTCACGCTCATCGAACAAGCCGCGAGCAAAGGCGTGCAAGTGCTCTGTTTGCAGGAAATTTTTTACGGCCCGTATTTTTGCGCCGAAGAAAAAACCAAATGGTACGAGACGGCAGAACGCATTCCCGACGGCCCGACGATCAAGCTCATGCAAGAGCTGGCGAAAAAACATCAGATGGTGATGGTTGTACCGATTTACGAAGAAGAAATGACCGGGGTGTTTTACAACACTGCGGCGGTGATCGATGAACGCGGCAATTATCTCGGCAAGTACCGCAAACATCATATTCCGCATTGCCACCCTGGTTTTTGGGAGAAGTTTTATTTCAAGCCCGGCAATCTCGGCTACCCGGTTTTTCAAACGACGTTCGGCCGCATCGGCGTTTATATTTGTTATGATCGCCATTTCCCGGAAGGCGCGCGCGCGCTTGGCCTTAACGGCGCGGAGATTGTATTCAATCCCTCGGCAACCGTCGCCGGCCTATCGGAATATTTGTGGAAACTCGAGCAACCCGCGCACGCCGTCGCGAATCAATATTTCGTGGGCGCGATTAATCGCGTAGGCGTCGAAAAGCCGTGGTGCATCGGCGAGTTTTATGGCCAGAGTTATTTTTGCGATCCACGCGGACAAATTCTCGTGCAAGGCAGCCGCGATCAGGACGAAGTTGTGGTGGCCGATCTTGATCTCGACAAAATTCGTGAAGTCCGCAACGTGTGGCAATTCTTCCGCGATCGCAGGCCGGAGAGCTACGGTGCGTTGTTGGAATAGACGAGGTTATGCGGTTGTAATTGAAATGCGGTTAAATGTGCTGGCCGAGTTTTGATGTCTTATCTGATTTTTGACAATTTCAAAAACAAAAGCCCTGCGCGTCACACAATTGACCCGCAGGGCTTTTTTGTTTTTGCTGTTTCAGGTTTCGGTCACAGGGAGCAACCGAAAGCGCTTACACTTAAAACGTATACGTCAACCGGCTCAAAATCAAACGGCCAAGCACGGGCGCGCCGACGAACTCTTTGTGCTCCTGTCGAGAATATTTTGAACATTCACCGACCAGCGCGTGCCGGCTGCAAACGGCAGATCATAGCCGAAGTTGAAGTCAAACACAGAATAGGTTTGCACTTCACCGACGAATGCGCCGGAATCCATGGGGAAGCCTTCGACGTAGCGGCCGCGCAATTCCACGTCATAACCACGTTTGGGCGCGCGATATTGAATCGACAACGTCGCTTTGTTGCCTGGCGCATTGAGCGCGATGTCGGCAACGCCGTCGAGGTTGCGATAAACCACGCGATTGGGCTTTTTGAAAAGGTTAAACCCATTCTTCGTCACGAACGAATAGTTGCCGGCAAACACCCACTTCGGCGAGGCATAGTAAGTCAAATTCATATCCATGCCGTTAAGGCTGATGTCGCCGAAGTTGCGATAGGTCAGAATGATCGCGGTAGGATCATAGGCCTCTTGCGGCGTCACGGTGCCGTAGGGAAGCTGAGCCGCGCCGCTGGCGAAAATAGTGGCCAATTCGTCCACCGGTGTGCCGTTGCCATTACCGCCGTACGGAAGCGCGGGGCTGTCCAGTGCGAGCAGAATGGCCGCAAGCTGGGCATTGTTGGGATTGCTCAATGCCACGCCAAATTGTTGACCCAAACTTGCACCCAACGTCGCGGGATCAAGAAAGACGTTGGGCGTTTCGTTCTTCAGCGGGCCGACGAAATCTTTGATGCGCGTATGATAAACATCAAAGCCTACCACCAGCTTCTCATTGATAATGCCTTTATAGCCCAACTCAAAGGATTGCGTCGTCGTCTCTTTGATCTGGCTGATGTTAACCACATTTTGTACCACGGTGGATTGCCGCGTGGTTGGATTGATGGTTCGCATGATATTCTGTGCATTCACCTGCGCCGGCACGATACCAACGAACTGCTGTGTCAGGGCTTGAATCGCCGGTGCTGGCACACCCTGCGACGCGAGTAATTGCTGAAATTGTGGTACGAGCTGGCTCAGCACGGTGTTTTTGCCCACCGTCCACATGACGTTGGTGAAGGCCGGATCATTCAAGTTGATATAAGTTGAGGCTGACAAGCCGGCAGCCGGCGCAAACGGCGAGCGGAATTGCGGCAAGCCGTTGGCGCTGCGGCTGAAGTTGAAGCCTGATTTGGGCACACCCTGCGTGCGCGCGTCTGTGGTGATATCGAACGGAAACGCGGACTGCAATCCGAGCCGGCGGAACCCGAAGATATCCTGTCCGGCCGAGATGTCGAGAAACAGGTTCAAGCTGGAGGGCGTGCTGAACGCACGATTGTAGGTGGCGCGGAAATTATGCGAAGTGCTGGGTTTGAAGACCAGCGCGGCGCGCGGCGAGAACACCGGATCTTTAATGCGATTGTGGTCATCAACACGCGCAGCCAGCAACAAATCGAGTTTGGAAGACAACTGGGTCTCAGACTGGACATATGCTCCAAACTCGTTGCTGCTATCGTCGTTTTCATTGCGGCCATTGATGGTGTTATCTGTATCTGGCCGAGTGAGCAGGGCGTCAACGCCGTAGGTAAAGCGTTGGCGCTGGCCGAACATCATGCTGTGCTGAACCTGGCCGACATAGAGTTTGGAATTATCAACGATGAGTGCGCCGTCACGCAGCAAGTAGGTATCACCCGCATTGCTTTGATTCACAAAACCCTGCACGAAAAGGTTTTTGTAGAGAAAACGCGCTTGCGCATAGCTATAGGTCCAATCAACGGCCTGTCCCGCGCCAATACCGGTGTATTCAATATTGCTCGCACGGTTGAAGCCGCCGCTTAAAATAAGGGTGGATTCGTTGTTCAAGCGAAAATCCATGCGGCCTTCGGCAGCGATTTTTTCAACGTCGAAATCGCGCGAATTCAACCTTTTTTCGCCGACCGGCACATTGCCCGTTGTGGTTTGGCGATAGAGTTGAATGGAATCCGGCTCAGCGGGATCCGAACTTTCCCAATCATGTCCCTTATAGTATTGCGCTGAAATTTTATACCCAACATTATGTCCCAACAGGCCGGCATGGCGCAGAGCCGTCAAATAGATGTTGCGTCCGCCTTGCGGCTCACGTTGTGAAAGATTGACAAAATCACGGCCGCCGCCGCCAATGCTGAGCGTCGTTCCCTGAGATTCGAATGGTGAACGGGTGATGATATGCATTACCCCGCTGGCGCTGTTCGGGCCATACAAAGCCGAGCCTGGCCCGGACACCACTTCGATGCGGGAAATATCTTCGCTAGTGGTTGGAATAAAATTGTAGGCATTCAGGCGCAGCGAGGGCACGTTGGCGTAACGATTGTCGACGAGCGAGAGCAATGATCCGGAGAAAATGTTGTTGAAACCGCGCACAGTCACATTGCTTTGAGAAATGCCGTTGGAGGAGATATCGACCGCAGGCAAGCCTCGCAAATAATCGGTAGGACTGGTGGTCGCGCGGCCACGGATCTGCGTCGCTTCAAGAACCGAAACCGCTGCCGGCGCTTCAAGCGCTTTTTCCTGGCGCCGCGAAGCCGAGATGACCACCGGGTTGAGCGAAATGCCGGAGGGCTCGACCGCAATGTCCACTGTTTTGGTTTCACCGGCAGCCAATGTCACGTTCGTGAGAACTTTTCTCTCGTAGCCGATGAACGAAACCGTGATCGTGTAGGTACCGGCCGGCAGGTTGGGCACTTCAAAATTACCGGAGGCATCTGCCGCTGCCCCGGTTGGCGCAAGGCCCGGAGATGTAACCGCGACGCTGGCGCCGGGCAGTTTCTCCTTGCTCTCTGCATCCGTCACCGTTCCCTTTAAGGTCGCGGTTTGCGCCCACAACGAAAGCGGCGCTAATGCAACCACGAGTGTGAACAGCAACAGCGACACCCGCGAGAGCCATTGTCGTTTTACCATACATTTCCTCCCTTAAGGAAGTTAAGTAAATAACCGACAGCGAGCCGGCGCGCGATATAGCAGTTGATTCGCGACGGCTATGGAAGATAGAAGTGAAGCCGGGGCATAAAAACTACTGGGAAAACGGCAGGAGAAAAGCATACAAAGACCGCATAATGGCAAATTCGAAAACGCCATAACAACGCCGTGCGTCAATCCATCTCCAAAAAGAATTTGCATTTTTGGGCTGTTCTGGCTATATATCGCTGTAAATTTTTATAAAGGCAACCAGACGTGCAAGTGCGGTTTGAATGGGATGAAGACAAGGCCCGCGGCAATCTCCGCAAACATAAGGTCAGTTTTGAAGAAGCGCAGACTGTCTTTTATGATCCCTTCTCGATTACGATTCCCGATCCTGATCATTCGTTTGGAGAAGATCGATTTATCGATATTGGCCTATCGGCGAAGAATCGCATTTTGGTTGTCGTTTACACTGAACGTGGAAACAGCATTCGGCTTATTAGCGCGCGCAAGGCTACACCTCGCGAAAGGATGACGTTATGAAACGGCCCCGGAAAAATCAAAGAGCCCATGAGGACGATATGCGTCCCGAGTATGACTTCACCGGCGGCGTTCGCGGCAAGCATCATAAGCTCCTGGAACAAGGTTATACAATTAGGGTTCATAAGACAGACGGCACCGTCGTGGAAAAGCTCGTCTCCGGCAAAGGCGCCATTACGCTTGCACCCGATGTACAGGAGTTTTTCCCTAGCTCGGAAGCCGTCAATCATGCTCTGCGCACGTTGATCGCGCTGGTTCCCGCGACGCCCAGAAAAGCCAGCGAAAAACAACGCCGGACGAAAAAGACGCCCCGATCATTGGCAAAAAAAATGTCACCAAATTAAGCCGATCATGCACGCTTCCGACAAAATCGCACAACTCCGTTCTTTCAAACAGAAGGCATTACTCGGCGGCGGTGAAAAGCGCATTCAGCAGCAGCATGAAAAAGGCAAGCTCACAGCGCGCGAGCGCATCGCTCTCTTGCTTGACGAAAACAGTTTTCATGAGCTGGACATGCTGGTGCAGCATCGGTGCCGTGATTTTGGCCTGGAAAAACAGAAATTCTTGGGTGACGGTGTGATCACCGGCTATGGCCGCATCCATGGCCGTCTGGTTTATGTTTTTTCACAAGATTTCACGGTTTTAGGCGGCTCGCTTTCGGAAGCTTACGGCGCGAAGATTTGCAAGATCATGGATATGGCCATGAAAAATGGCGCGCCGATCATCGGGTTGAATGACTCCGGCGGCGCCCGCATTCAGGAGGGCGTGATCAGTCTCGGCGCATATGCCGACATTTTCCTGCGCAACACGCTCGCCAGCGGCGTAGTGCCGCAAATTTCAGCGATTCTCGGCCCGTGCGCCGGCGGCGCCGTTTATTCACCGGCGATCAGTGATTTTATTTTTATGGTGCCGAACGTCAGCTACATGTTTGTCACCGGTCCGAATGTGGTCAAAACCGTCACACACGAGGATGTCACGTTTGAGGAATTGGGCGGCGCAGAAACACATGCCACCAAAAGCGGCGTCGCGCATTTTCTCCTGCCCGACGAAGTCGCGTGCGTGCAAAGCATTCGCCGCCTCGTCGGCTTTCTGCCGCTGAATAATTGCGAAGACCCGCCATTGCAGGCTTGTTCTGATGACAGCAACCGCCAGGACGAAGCGCTCAACACGCTCGTGCCGGAAAATCCCAACAAGCCTTATGACATCAAAGAAATCATTCTGAAAGTGGTGGATGACGGCGATTTTATGGAAGTGCATGAGCGTTATGCGCAAAATATCGTTGTCGGATTTGCGCGGCTTGGCGGCAAACCGGTCGGCTTTGTCGCCAACCAGCCGGCCGTTTTAGCGGGCGTGCTCGACATCGATTCTTCGCTCAAAGCCGCACGCTTTGTGCGGTTCTGTGATGCGTTCAATATCCCTCTCATCACGCTGGTGGATGTGCCCGGCTTTCTGCCCGGCACGGACCAGGAATGGCGCGGCATCATCAAACACGGCGCCAAGCTGTTGTATGCCTATTGCGAAGCGACCGTGCCCAAAATCACCGTGATTACGCGCAAAGCTTACGGCGGCGCGTATGACGTGATGAGCTCAAAACACATTCGCGGCGACATCAACTACGCCTGGCCCTCCGCCGAGATCGCCGTCATGGGGCCGCAGGGCGCGGTTGAGATCATCTTCAAAAAAGAAATCGAACAAGCGCCGGATCCCAAAGCGGCGACCGAAACCAAGGTGCAGGAATATCGCGAAAAGTTTGCCAGCCCATACATTGCGGCGGAGCGCGGTTATATTGACGACATTATTGAACCCGCGCAAACGCGGCCCAAGCTCATTGCCGCGCTAGGCATGCTCGAAAATAAAGTGGAGGCAAATCCTAAAAAGAAGCATGGCAATATTCCATTGTAAACAGCGGTAACCCCTGGAAATTTTTCAGGAATTTCTATACGCAATCCCATGTTGACAGATCATTACGAGCAACGACTATGCAACTCCAAACGGAAAAAAAGAATAATGTCACCATTTTGAGATTGGAAGATCAGCGACTCGATTTCAGCGTTGCGCCCGATCTCAAAACTAAATTCATCGAATTTGCCAATGCCGGCGAGGCCAGGCTTCTGCTCGACCTCACACATGTCGAATACGCCGACAGTTCGGGTTTGGGCGCGATTTTGTTCGGCATTCGCCAATTGCGGCCGGTGAAGGGCAGTTTGAAGATCGTCAACTTGCAGCCGCGCGTGCTGACGCTTATCAAAATCGCTAAACTCGACAACGTGATCGAGAGCTTTGATGATGAAAACGAGGCCATGGCGAGCTTTAAAACCATTTAAACAATCACGCTGATCGACAGCCCCTCTGGAGATAAAATTCCGGGCGTGAAAAGCACTTGATTCCGCGGCTGACAGGATCGTGTGATCCGTCCCAAGCGGGCTTGCGATCATGTTCGTGTTTAAGTTTTTGGCGGCGCAAATCCAATACAAAAAAACTCCCGTGCGGAATCCCGCGAACGACTCATCTCCGCGCATACGCATTTAAGCTCTTCAGTACTTTACCACAAACCTCATCGTGTTCAAAAAAATTCTCATTGCAAACCGCGGCGAGATTGCCGTGCGCGTCATGCGCACGTGTCGCGAGATGGGCATTCGTACCGTCGCGGTTTTTTCCGCGGCCGATCGGTTCGCGCTGCATGTCCGCCTGGCGGACGAGGCCTATTTTATCGGCCCGGCGCCTGCGCGCGAGTCGTATCTCGTGCCGGAAAAAATAATCGCCGTGGCGCGCCAAAGCGGCGCGGAAGCCATACATCCCGGTTATGGTTTTCTCTCGGAGAATGCGCAATTCGCGGATGCCGTTGCCGCAGCCGGGCTTGTTTTTATCGGCCCGCCCGGGGCTGCGATGCGCAAAATGGGCGATAAGGTTGCCGCGCGCAAGCTTATGACGGCCGCAGGTGTGCCGGTTGTTCCGGGAACGAAAGAGCCGGTCGCCGGCAGCGACGAAGCGTTAAAAATCGCCGGAGAAATTGGTTATCCGGTTTTGCTCAAAGCTGCCGCGGGCGGCGGCGGCAAGGGCATGCGCCTGGTGCATACCGCCGAAGATTTGCCGGGATTGTTGCGTACGGCCGCCTCTGAAGCGCAATCCGCGTTCGGCGACGGCCGGGTTTTTATCGAGAAGTATGTCGAACAGCCGCGCCACATTGAGTTTCAAATTTTGGCGGATCAATTCGGCAATGTGATTCATCTCGGCGAGCGGGAATGCTCGATTCAACGCCGGCATCAGAAGGTGATTGAAGAATCGCCGTCTGCATTGCTCGATGCCAACATGCGGCAAGCGATGGGCGAAGCCGCCGTGGCCGCAGCGAAAGGTTGTGGTTACGTCAACGCCGGCACCATCGAGTTTATTGTTGATAAGCATCGCCAGTATTATTTTCTCGAAATGAACACGCGTTTGCAAGTCGAGCATCCCGTAACGGAAATGGTCACCGGCCTTGATTTGGTGAAGCTGCAACTTGAAATTGCCGCGGGCCGGAAATTGCCGTTGACGCAAAAAGAAGTGAAGAGCAACGGCCACGCGCTGGAATGCCGCATCTATGCGGAAGATTCCGAAAATAATTTTATTCCCGCCATTTTTATTCCCGCCATCGGCCGCCTGACGCATGTGCACAAACCGGACGGCTTCGGCATACGCGAAGACAGCGGTGTGTATGCCGGCGGCGAAATCTCCGTCTATTATGATCCCATGATTTCAAAGTTGATTGCGTGGGGGGCAAACCGCGAGGAAGCAATTCGCCGCATGCGCCGGGCGTTGCGGGAGTATGAAATCGGCGGCGTGAAAACTACGATTCCATTTTGCTTGTGGGTGATGCAGCATGAAAAATTTTGCGCCGGTGAGTTCGATACGCATTTCGTGCAGAATGAGTTTTTACCGGAACAATTGGCAAAGCAAAGCGA
>QEVD01000039.1 GCA_003576975.1 Candidatus Zhuqueibacterota bacterium | reverse complement strand
GATGGTTTGCGCCTCCGTTTCAATGCGATAGCGATCGCCTTTTTTGAGATAGAGTTTGCCGGTCATGGTCTGGGTTTCGCCGGCCAGCGCCCAGGTATAATCCTTTTGAAAATCCGCGGAGAGCGCCTCCAATTTTTCGTAGGTGGTGCGCACACGCGCAATGATTTTATCCGCATTTTCCTGCGGCGGCAACGCCCGACTCACCGAGCTTGACAATGCGGCAACCAGCAATCCCGCAACAACGGTTTTCATGCGGCGCGGGGGTATTCCTGCCCAAAAAGATTGAAGATTCATTTCTATTCCAATCCCATTTCTTCCAAATACGATTCATCGACCAAGACTTCACGCGCTTTGCTGCCGTCGAAGGCGCCCACAATACCGGCGGCTTCCAATTCATCGATCAAGCGTGCGGCGCGTGAGTATCCAATTTTCAAGCGGCGCTGCAGCAGCGAGATCGAGCCTTGCTGATGGCGCACAACTAATTTCAACGCTTCATGGAACAACTCGTCACGGCGGCCGTCGGCTGCCGGGCCATAACCGTCATCGACTTCATTTTCGTCCTGCCGTACCGGCAACAATGTTTTTTCGAATGCCGGCTGATTGCGGATATGCTCAATGGTGCGCTCAATCTCTTCCGAGGAAACAAAAGCGCCGTGAATGCGCACGGTCTCCGGGCTGCCGGGCGGCAAGAAAAGCATGTCGCCGCTGCCCAGCAGCTTTTCCGCGCCGTTCATGTCCAAAATCGTGCGCGAGTCGATTTTCGATGCGACTTGAAACGCAATGCGCGCCGGGAAATTCGCTTTAATCACGCCGGTAATGACATCGACAGAAGGCCGCTGCGTAGCGACGATCAAATGTATACCGACGGCGCGCGAGAGCTGCGTCAAGCGTGCGATCGGCTCTTCCACCTCTTTGGCCGCGGTGAGCATGAGATCTGCCAGCTCGTCGAGCACCAGCACGATATACGGCAGCGGCTTCAGCTCTTGTTGGTCTTCACCCGGGTTCGGCTCCTCCGGCAGCGCCAGCTTGCCCTCGCGCAAACGCTGATTATATTCGGCAATATTGCGCGAGCCGACGCGCGCCAGCAGCGTGTAGCGATTCTCCATTTCCCATTCCAGGCTGCGCAGAATCGCCAGCGCATTCTGCGGCGTGGTCACAACTTCTTCATTCAAATCATCACGATAATTCAAATGATGGCGGCGCAGCATGCGATAGCTCGACAACTCCAAACGCTTAGGATCGATCAACACAAAATGCACATCGCGCGGATGCGCTTTATAAAGAATGCTCGCGATAATGGCATTCAAACAAACGCTTTTGCCCGAGCCGGTGGCGCCGGCAATGAGCAAATGCGGCATTTTTTCGAGCGAGGTGACATATACCTGACCGGAGATCGTCTTGCCGAGCGCAATCGTCAGCGGCGAGGGCGATTGGCGGAACGCATCCGAATCCAGCAGGCCGCGCAAATCGACCATTTGTGGATCCGGATTCGGCAACTCGATGCCCACCGCGGCCTTGCCCGGAATTGGCGCGACGATGCGAATGCGCTTGGCGCGCATCGCCAGCGCAAGATCATCCGCGAGCGCGGTGATGCGTGAAACTTTGATGCCGGGCGCCGGTTCATACTCATAACGCGTGATCACCGGGCCGGGATTGATTTCAACAACTTTGCCTTCGACATCAAATTCCAGCAAGCGTTCTTCCAGAACGCGCGCCAAACTCAACAATTCGTCGCGGCTCTGCACTTTTTGCTGATCTACCGGCGGCACGCTGAGCAATTCGAGCGAGGGGAAAATATAGTTTCCGGGCGGGCGCGGCTTGTCGGTTTCCGCTGCGCGCGGCGAGTCCGCGAAAGACTCGGATTTCTGCGAACGGGCGCCATCCGGCGCGATCTTTTCATAGGCGGAATTCATTGGCGCGGCATTCGCGGGCAGGCCCGGTTCCGTGAATTCACGCCGGGCAGCGCCGGGAATCACGCTGGAGGAGTTGGAATCTTCCAGCGTGCGCAACCGCGCGAGTTTTTTCCACCGCGGCTCCATCGGCTCATCGACGACATGCACCTCTTCTTCCGCTGCTTCCTCCAAATCCGGCTCGGCTGTGCGCCATGATTTTGCCGAAGGCTCTTCCGCACCCAATTCAGGCAAGGCCGGACGCCAATGGCGCAGCGATGACCAACCGCCCGAGAAAAACTCGCGCAAACGGCCAACCCCCTGCATGGCTTTGAGGATGGCTTCGTGCAAACTCATCTGCGTTGCTATCATCAAAGCAACCGCGCCAATCGCAAGCATGACGATCACGCTGCCGATGGCGCCGAAGATCCCGTGGAGAGAATGCGAGATGAAACCGCCGACCACGCCGGAGTAAGCATAACCAAATTCACTGCTTTGATTCATGGCCTGCGGCAGGCCCAGCCAGGCGGCGAGGTAAAGCGCGGCAAAAAGCGCGTAGAATGTAATACGGGACAGCTTGTCGCGTTTGTGGCCGCGAAAATAAAACCATCCCCACGCCATGATCACAAAGGGAATCAAAATGGCGGGATAGCCAAACAGGATCTGGATCAACACTTTTGATATGCCGACGCCTGCGAGTCCGATGGCATTGTAAATGGCGCGCGTCCCGAAACCCTGAAATTCATCTCGGGAGTCGTATGAAATCAAGCTCACCAATACCAGCGTACCGAGCATCATCAGCAAGATGCCTAAAATCTCTTCGCGCTGTCGCTGCGATAATTTTGCGGATTTTCCCGCCATCTTCGTTCACCGTCTCACAATAAGATTCAATCAGGTCAATTATGCTTAATAAGGCCTTTGATAGAACGGGGTCTTGACCACACTCGCCTCCATCTGCCGGCCGCGAATATCGACCATAATCACCGAGCCAATTGCGCTAAAGTCACTGGCGACATAACCCATGCCGATGGATTTTTGCAGGCTCGGCGAAAACGTGCCGCTTGTCACAGATCCAATCGCGTTGCCGTCTTTGAGCAGAGCATAACCGTGGCGCGCGATATTTTTACCCGGCAATTCAAAGCCGATCAACTTGCGGCGCGGGCCTTGCGCCTTCACCACAGCAATTGCTTGCTTGCCGAGAAAATCGCCTTTGTCGAGTTTTGTGATCCAGCCTAGGCCGGCTTCGATCGGATTCGTGGTTTGATCGATATCATTGCCATACAAACAGTATTTCATTTCAAGGCGCAGAGTGTCGCGCGCGCCCAAACCAATCGGTTCGATGTTGAAGGGCTTGCCGGCTTCGAAAATAGCATCCCAAATTTTGACCGATTGTTTTTCCTCGAAGGCGATTTCGAAGCCGTCTTCGCCGGTATAGCCGGTGCGGGCGATCACGGCCGGCACGCCGGCAATTTCTCCCAAAGCAAACCAATAATATTTGATTTCACTCAAATTTGTTTTCGTGAGTTTTTGCAGCGTTGCTTGCGCGTTGCGGCCCTGCACCGCCAACAAGCTCGTTTGCTCACTGACATCGTGCATGCCAACTTCGGGCGTTGCCGCTTGCTGCAGCCATTGCCAGTCCTTCTGCAAATTCGCGGCATTGACGATGGCCATGTACCGGTCGGCCAAACGGTAAATGATGAGATCATCAACGATGCCGCCGTCCGGGTAACACATGGCGGAATACTGCGCCTGACCGGGCGCCAGCTTGGCAACGTCGTTGATCGTCATGCGTTGCAAAAATTCCAGCGCTGCCGGGCCGCGGAATTCAAATTCGCCCATATGCGAAACATCAAACACGCCGGCAGATTGGCGCACGCTGTTATGCTCGTCGATGATGCCGCGATATTGCACCGGCATCATGAAACCGCCGAACTCGACCATCTTCGCGCCGAGGCCGGCATGCACATCGTGCAAAGCAGTTTTTTTAACCGGGGAAGTTGCAGAGGAGTTGCTTGACATGCGGGTCTTCTTTCTGGTCAAATTTGCCGGCGCGTTGGCGCCTTTGTTCATCACAGGGAGGCGATCGTCTTCGCGATGCGTTCCAGGCCGGTTTGAATATTTTCCACGGAATTCGCATAACTCAGGCGCAAATAGCCGTCGCCATATTTTCCGAATGCCGTGCCGGAGAGCACGGCAACCCCTGCTTCATTGAGCAGCAGATCGGCAAGCTGCTTGCCCGGCATGGGCACTTTTTTGACATTGGGAAAGCAATAAAAAGCGCCGTGGGGAGTGATGCAACTCACGCCATTGATTTCGTTCAAGCCGGCGACCATCAAGTCGCGGCGCTTGCGGAATTCCGCAATAAACCCCTTCACTTCGGTGCGCGAGCCTTGCAGCGCCGCAATGCCGGCATCTTGTGTGAACGTCGAGGTGCAGCTATTGCTGTTGATCATCAAGCGCGCGACATGTTGCGCCAACGGCTCCGGCATAACGCCGTAACCCAGGCGCCAGCCGGTCATGGCATAGGTTTTCGAAAAACCATCCAGCAAAATCGTGCGTTCGAGCATGCCGGGCTCGGACAGGATGCTGGCATGCTTGCCGTCATAAAGTATGTCTTTGTAAATCTCATCACTCAAAATCAGCAGGTTTCTTTTGCGGGCAATTTCTGCGACGGCCTTGATATCGTCATGCGTCATTACGCCGCCGGTGGGGTTGGCCGGCGAATTGAGCACAAGCAGACGCGTGCGATCGGTGATCAATGCTTCCAGATCGGCAATATCAAAACGAAAACCTTTTTCTTCTTTCAACGGCAGAGCAACGGCTTTCGCGCCGGAGAATTCAATAACAGATTCATAAATGGGAAAGCCGGGATTAGGGTAAATCACTTCGTCATCGGGATCGATGAGGGCAAGCAACGCAAAAAACATGATCGGTTTGGCGCCCGGCGTGACCACGACATTTTCAGGATGCACCGCCACGCCGCGCGTACGCGCAACATCTTCGGCAATCACCTGGCGCAATTCGCGAATGCCGGCCGCCGGCGAGTAGTGCGTGCGGCCGCGGCGCAGGGCATTGATGGCTTCATCCACAATGAACTCCGGCGTGTCGAAATCCGGCTCGCCGATCTCGAGATGAATGATGTGTTTGCCCTGTGCTTCAAGCTGGCGCGCGCGCGCCAGCACTTCAAACGCCGTTTCCGTGCCGAGACGGGCCATCCGCTTCGCAAATCTCATTCGCCTCACCCTCGCGTCGTTTATGAGATGCCGATGTGATTAGTTGCGCCTGCCGGCCAGGATAGCCTTCCGGCCTACCAGACTTTTTGCACAATCCGTTGAATGTCATTAAACGTGATGAATACCGTCAACAGCAACAACAACGCAATCACAACTTGGTGCATCACCATGCGCGTGCGCACGGACACAGGCCGGCGCATGACGGCCTCCAGCCCGAGAAAGACCAGATGCCCGCCATCCAACACCGGAATCGGCAGCAAATTCATCAACGCAAGGTTGATGCTGATCAGCGCCATCAGCTCGAACAAGCTTTCCAGTCCCTGGCGCGCCGCCTCGCCGGCAATCATGGCAATGCCAATCGGCCCGGTCAGCTCTTTTTTGAGCGAGCCTTCGCCGCGCAGCAACCGCCCGAGCATGACGCCCATTTGCGAGGTTACCTGCCAGGAAATGTTCGCGCCCATCGACCAGGATTCAATAAATCCAACCGCGCGCCGAATTTCTTTTGGACTGATGCCGATCAACCCGATCTTGGTATCCGGATCGAGGCGGGGTGTGACTTCCGCACTCATGCGCTCGCCGCTGCGTTCCCACACCATCGCCAACGGTTTTTCCGGATTGGCATGAATGATTGCCGTAAGCTCCTGCCACGTCTTAATCTCCTGTCCCGCGACGTTGAGAATGCGGTCACCGGGCTGCAAGCCAACGCTTTGCGCGGGAGAATCGTCGAGAACGGTGCGGATTTCCGGCACCAATTCCGGAATGCCGGCAAAAAATGCGATTCCGGCAAACAACACGATGGCCAGCACAATGTTCATGACCGGGCCCGCGGCGATGACGATCGCCCGCTTCCAAATCGGTTTGGACATGAACTCGTCGGGCTTGCCTTCGATCTTATCGTCCATGGACTCGTCGATCATGCCGGCCATTTTTACATAGCCGCCCAACGGTACAATACCAATGCAATATTCGGTATCGCCGATGGTTTTCTTCCAAATATGTTTTGGCAGGCCGATGGAAAAACGCTCGACGCGGATGCCGGCCCAGCGCGCGGCCAGAAAGTGGCCAAGCTCGTGAATCAACACGAGTATGCCCACGACAAAAATGAACGCCAATATCGTTGTCATAATTTTCCTTTGGGGTTAAAACTTTCTCCTGTCATCTAAATTTATGAGCAGATCATCATTTTTCATTCCACCACGGGCAAACGCTATGCGGATGATACGAATCTAACGGATCAAAACAATCAATTTTGTTCGTTCCGGCATCCTTAGAAAGGCCTTCGTCTCTCACAAGCTTGCCGCCGTTTTTTGCACGAACGTGCGCGCCCAACGATCAGCCGCCAGCACATTCGCCAGGTTGCACTCGTGTCCGTTGCGATGCTGCTGCAGCGTTTCTGAGATCATTGCCGGAATTTGATCGAAACGCAACCGTTCTTCCAAAAAGGCTTGCACGGCCTCTTCATTTGCGGCGTTCAACACCGCGGGCGCGGTTCCGCCCTCCTGCAGGGCTTGTGTCGCCAGCCGCAAACAGGGAAACTTATCAAAATCCGGCGCATGAAATGTGAGCGTGTGCCAGCGGTTGAAATCAAGCCGAGGAAAATCGCTGGGCAAACGATCGGGGTACGTCAGGGCATATTGAATCGGCATGCGCATATCCGGCACGCTGAGTTGCGCTTTGATCGAGCCGTCAACGAATTCCACCATCGAATGAATGATGGATTGCGGGTGAATGACGACGTCGATTTTATCCAGCGACAATTCAAACAGCCAGAACGCTTCAATGACTTCCAGTCCCTTGTTCATCATGGTCGCCGAATCGATGGTGATTTTCGGCCCCATGCTCCAGTTGGGATGGTTGAGCGCTTCAGCGACAGTAATATTGGCAAAATCGTTGTGCGAACGTTCGCGAAACGGACCGCCCGAGGCCGTGATAATCAAGCGTTGGATGCGTTCTTTCGGTTCGCCGAGCAGGCACTGCCACAAAGCGCTGTGCTCACTGTCAATCGGAATGAGATGGGCGCCATGCCGTTTGGCGCAGGCCATGACCAGCTCACCGCCGGTGACGAGTGTTTCTTTGTTGGCCAGCGCGACGGTTGTGCCGTTCTCCAACGCCCGTAATGTCGCGGGTAAGCCGGCAGAGCCGACCACGGCGTTGACCATCATGTCAATATCGTCGCGTCCGGCCAACTCCACCAGGGCGTCCAGGCCGCACAAAAGTTCCACGCCCAATGCTTTAAAATCAGCGCGCAGCGTTGCAATATCTTTCTGCGGCGGCCGCACAATCGCAACGGCAGCCGGACGAAACCGCCGCGTTTGTTCAAACAACAGCGCGGCGTTGCTATGCGCAGCGAGATAGGCCACGTTGAACTCCGCCGGCAGACTTTCAACGACATTCAAGCAGTTGACGCCGATCGAGCCGGTGGAGCCTAAAATTCCAAGACGCTTCATGAATGAATCTGAACAGACTTTGCACACATGACTACTGCACGTTACACGCGATAGCCGGTGCAACGTGCAGTTTTTGACTTCTACAATTTTATCTAAAGCTCAATCCGGCGCCTAGGCCAACAGCGGTGTAATCGCCGAAATTCGCATCGATATTGACGCGCAACAAGGGCAGCAGCTTGAAGGCCAGGCCGACAGTGCCTTGCGGATAAACCGTATCATAATCCTTGTTGATGTCCGGCGGCAATCCCGGAACATTCAGTGAGAGCGCTGTGCGATCAATGCCAGCGCCGCCATAGAGCGTGAGCAGCGCAAAATCCTTGCTGATGTACGCTTTCAGACTGAGCGTGGACACCGAGCCGAAGTTGTACTGATCCGGAACCAAAATGGTTTGATAGCCGCCCATGATCGTTATGTCAGGCGAGGCCAAATTTCCTCGGAGCAGGCCATATTTCAAACCGCCGCCCAACAACGTTACGTTGCCGCCCGGATCGCCTTTCAACGGCAGGGTAAAAAAGCGGCCGTACACCTCCAAATTTGCCGGCAGGCCAATGTTGCCGTGGAACATCGCGAAGGGCACATAGTCGACGCCTTCCAGCGGATCCTGCACCGTGGGGATAATGTCTTTAAATTCGTCGGGAATAGGCGTGAAAATGCCGCTGAGACGAACATCGACGCCGCCGACGCTGTGCAGCGCCGCCGTGTTGATGAAACCCGAGCCCGCCAGCGAACTAAAAAGGTTCAACAATGACTTGACTTGCTTGTCTAAATCCGATTGTTCCACGCTTCCCGCATCTATTTCCCACGCAAAATCCTGCGCCGTTACTTCTGCCGAAAATCCGATCACAGCCGCCAACATCAGGACAACGCCAAGCTTTCGCATAAATTTTCCTCCGAAAGATGGTTGGTGAGAATGCCGTATCGTTCGCGCCACGCTTCGGCTAATTCGTGCTCGTTCCGCTGCACGGCGCCATCTTGCAATTCGATTCCGAGTGTTTCCATAAAGCCACGCCGAATCGCATGCGCGGCTTCTGAAAAGGTGATTACGCGACGGCAAAGACGCGCGAGCGTCGTCGTGTGTTCCAGCAGCCGGCTGCGCTCCATTGCAATGGCCAAGGCGTCTCCTTTCAGAAAGTCCGGCAATTGTTCATGGCCGTCATGCAAAATAATCGAGCCATGCTGCAACACGCCTTCACGAAATCGCCGTTGCGCGCTGCCCACCACTTTCTTGCCTTCTGCAATGACTTCGTTGCGCGCGGCGCTGGCGAAGCACGACATGCGCAATGGCCGTCCGTCTTGTTGCATCCGCTCGCCCGGAGCAAACTTGGCCGGCGCGCCAAGCAGCGTCAGGCCGCCCACCAATGCCTCGCTGATTTTCTTATACAAATCCAACGGCAACATTTCATACCACGCATGCGCCGCCGGGATCATCACACTGTATGTCAATTCATCCGCGTGCAAAATGGCGCGCCCGGCAGTCGGGCGGCGCGCGACGTCAAAACCCGCGGCGCGGCATTTATCGAGATCGACTTCTCCGGCGTCTTGATGATAACCCAGCGAAATGCAGAACGGTTGCCAGCGAAAGAACCGCAGCGTCGGAATTGCGACAAAATTACCGCGCGCAATCGCAGCGTCAAGAGCCATATTGTAATCGCCCGCGGCCAAGCCAGTGTCAAGGAAGCGCCAGAGCATTATTTGAGTCTAAAAGTCACTGCTTGAGGTTGCGACACGATCATTGCATTTGAGTCTAGCTGAATTCGGTGAATCATATAAAACAATTTAATTATGCCGCAATAGGCGCATAGAAATCCAAGTGCGTCTTCTTAAAAGTATGCGCGTCGTGAGATGTCATTCGTGCAAAAACAACCGACTTGCCCTCACTGCCATATCGATCAAGCAGTTCTAAATTATACAACCGAATCTCGGGATCGTCGTCAGGTAATATGACAAGTTCAAATTTTTCCGGCAAGGAATCAAGCACATGGGGCAGGCGCAACAAATAATGTGTCACTTCCGCCGTTAATGCAAGATTTCGCTCGACTACGTTGGCCGGATCTTTTATCGCTCGGTTAACCACGTTTCATACCTCCGCCGATATTCATTCCAGCGTTTTGACAAATCCTGAATTGCGAACGTCAATGCTTCGTTGTAATCTTGCACGCTTAAGGTCGTCTTGACTGTCGCCTTATAAGGATGCAATTGATCGCAATGCACAAAGTTATGAGCGGTATCATATCTCATAACAGGAAACCAATTATAATCAAACAGGCATTCCAATTGCACTACAAACGTTAGGACTTTCCCATGTTCCAATTCAAACCTTATGCGCAATGCATTCTCGGCGTCCAAGAGACGGCGAAATTCGACGGTTCTCACGGCTATGCAATTATCCCCCGCTCGCTTTTTTCGATAAACTCCAAAACGGTTTTTACTTCTTCCGTCAACTCACCGGCGGCGCGCAGATGCTGCACGGCCTGACTCACATTCAGATTCGACTTGAAAATGATCTTGTAAGCGCGTTTTAATGCCAGCAACTGTTCTTCCGTGAAGCCGCGGCGGCGCAATCCCACCGCATTCAATCCGGCGTACGTCAATGGCTCGTTCACCGCTAGAACATAAGGCGGCACGTCCTTCGCGACGCGGTAACCGCCGCCGACAAAACTATGCTGACCGATGCGCACGAATTGATGGATCGGCACCATGCCGCCGATACTCGCCCAATCTTCGATCACCACATGCCCGGCGAGATTCACGGCATTGGCCAGAATGCAATGACTGCCGATCACACAATCGTGCGCGATGTGCGCATAAGACATGATCAGGCAATCGCTGCCGACGCGAGTTTCCCAGTGATCCTTCGTGCCGCGATTGATGGTGGCATATTCGCGAATCGTGGTGCGGTCGCCGATGCGAACCGTCGTTTCTTCGCCGCCGAATTTCAAATCCTGCGGCACCGTACCGATCACCGCGCCGGTGAACACGCGGCAATTCTGCCCGAGCCGCGTGCCGGCGGCCAAATGGACATAAGGCCGAATCTCGCAACCGGCGCCAATCTGCACATTCGCTTCGATAATGACAAAAGGGCCGATGGTTACATGTTCAGCAATGTCAGCGCGCGCATCAACTAGCGCGGTCGGATGAATAGTCGGCACACACACTCCAGCTCAATTGCGATTCACGACAGCCGCCGACAACTCGGCTTCACAAACCAACTCGTTTGCCACGTAGGCCTTTCCCGACATTTTACACATGGATTGCCGCAGCTTCAGCAATTCCAACTCGAGAATAAGCTGATCGCCCGGCCGCACCGGCTTGCGGAATTTCACCCTATCGATGCCGGTAAAATAGACCAGCTTGTCTTCCGGATTATTTTGCGTATTGAGCAGCAAAATACCGCCGACTTGCGCCATGGCTTCGAGAATCAAAACTCCGGGCATGATGGGATGGCCGGGAAAATGGCCTTGAAAGAACGGCTCGTTGATGGTCACATTTTTCATGCCCACCACGCGCTCGCGCGGCACCAGGTCGATAATGCGATCAACCAGCACAAAGGGATAACGGTGCGGCAAAATTTTTTGAATGGCTTGCGCATCGAAAACATAATTGCCGCTCAGCTTGCCCTGATACTTCGAAGTAATCTGAATTTTTTCGTATTCTTTGCGAATGCGTTTGACCAGCTCGACGTTGGCCGCGTGCCCGGAGCGCGCCGCTTGAATATGGGCTTTGAGCCGCACGCCCAGCAGGGCAAGATCGCCGAGCAAATCGAGCGCTTTGTGCCGCACCGGTTCGTTCTTGAAGCGAAAATGCTGCTCGCCGTTGAGAATACCGTTGTTTTCCAGCCGCAGGTTGCCGGAGACGCCGAACATTTCCTTCAAACGCCCGATCTCGTTCGGCTCGACTTGACGGTCGACAATCACAATCGCATTGTCGAGATTGCCGCCTTTGATCAGGCCCTGCTGATACAGCGCTTCGACTTCCGAGAGAAAGCAAAACGTGCGCGCCGGCGCAAATTCTTTTTCAAACTCTTCTTGCACGGAATACATCGCCGTATACTGCGTACCGAGCGCGGGATTCTTGTAATCGATCAAGAACGTGATGCGAAATTCATCCGAAGGGAAGACGACGATATCGACGCCGCGCTTGTCATCGGAGTAAGAGATCGTCTTTTCGATCACGAGATAATCGCGCGGCGAATCCTGCTCGATGACGCCGGCTTGCTTCAGCGCTTGCACGAACGGCAATGCGCTGCCGTCAAATACTGGCGGCTCGTTGCTGTCCAGCTCGATCACGATATTGTCAATCATCATGCCAACAATCGCCGCCAGCACATGCTCGACGGTGTGTACCACCACCGAGTTTTTGCCGATGGTGGTGCCGCGGGAGATATCGATGACATTGTCGATATCCGCTTTAATTTCCGGCCGGCCCGGCAAATCGGCGCGGCGAAAATAAATGCCGGTATTGGGCGACGCCGGATGAAACGTCATATTCGAATTGTTGCCCGTGTGTAATCCCACCCCTGAAATAGTCACTGCTTTTGCAATCGTACGCTGTTTTTCGAGTATCAACTCTCCCTCGCCGTTCCTGAATTGCAGAAATGTTGGTTAAAAAGATGCTGCCTGAGAATTTCATCCGCACGGCCTGTCAGAAATTCATTGATCAACTGCACGCCAGCAAAATGCCAATGTTTGTCGCATCAGCTCGTCGCGCCCTCTTTTGGAGTATCCTCCAATTGAAATTTGCCGTCCGCGGCCAGCAAGCGCTCCAGCGCCTTGACGCGCTTCAACAATTCCGGCAGTCGCCGGATCGCAGCTTCTTCACGCCGGGCTTGCGCATGATCGCGCGCTGGGTAGCCCGAGACCACGGTATTCGCCGGAACCGATTTGGTCACGCCGGCTTGCGCGCCGAACATCGTATGATCGCCGATATCAATATGGCCGACAAAGCCAACTTGCCCGGCAATGGTCACGTCGCGGCCGATTTTGGTGCTGCCGGAGACGCCGGTTTGCGCGGCAATGACGGTATTTTCGCCGACGGTGACATTATGCGCGAGATGAATGAGATTGTCCAACTTTGCGCCGCGTTGGATGCGCGTTTCGCCAAAGGTGCCGCGATCGATCGTGCAGTTCGCGCCGATCTCCACCTCATCTTCTATCACCACCGTGCCGAGATGCGGAATTTTGTGATGCCGGCCCTCGTGTTTGACGTAGCCAAAACCGTCCGAGCCGATAACGCTGCCAAATTGCACGATAACGTTGCGGCCGATGATCACCTCATGTGCAACGCAGACGCGGGGGAACAACACCGATCCGCTGCCGATCTTTGCGCCGCGTCCTAGATAACAACCAGCACCAATCTGCACCCGTGCGCCGATGTCACAGCCGGCTTCGATCGTCACGTGCGGGCCAACACTGACATCTTCACTCAATCGCGCTTGCGGACTCACCTTTGCGGAGGGATCGATGCCGGGCGCGCTTTGCGGGTTGGGCAAATACTTTTTGATAATTTCGATGAACCCGAAGTAGGGGTTCGCGACGCGAATCAGCGCCGGCTGCCGGCCCGGTGGCAGCGTGAAATTTGCGGCAACCAGCACAGCCGCAGCAGCGGTATGCTCAAGCTGTTCGAGAAAACGGGCTTGCGCAATGAATGACAGGTCGCCGGCGACGGCCTGATCGATCGGCGCGACGCCGGTGATCATCGTATCCGCATCGCCCACAATTTCACCGCCAAGATGACGCGCCATCTCGCGGGCGCGGGTCGGCGTGATTTTCACCGTCTCTCCTTGCTGGGCATATGAACACAAAGAGGTGCCAGACTATTCTTTCGCGCTTTCGAAAGACGAATCTGAACACCTCATCAAGATAGCGTATGCGACAAGCGAATTACTTCGACGCGCCGGCCGGTTTGGTGGACGCGACGGTTTTGTTCAGTTCGTCCAACACCTTCGTCGTCAAATCCGTCTGGCCCGGGTTGACATAAAGTATGATGTTCGCGGCGTTGTCAAACACGTAGTCAAACTTCTCCTGCTCGCTGACTTTTTTCACGGCGGCGACGATCTTGTCGCTCAGCGGCTGCATAATCTCGGCCTGCTTTTTCTCGCCTTCACCATTTTGGCCCCATTTTTCCTGGGCATATTGTTGAATGCGCAGCTCGAGATTTTGCAGTTCCAGCAGCTTTTCTTTCTTCTTATCGTCGCTCAACAGCAGCGATTGCGATTCCAGCTCATCGCGCTTCGTCGCGAACTCCCGGCGCATGTTGTTGAATTCTTCTTCCCAGCCTTTGTTGATCTCGTCAAACTGCTTGCGTGCGTCTTGCGCTTCTTTATAGCCTTCCAGAATTTTCTGCGTGTTGACGTGACCGATCTTGAGCTGCGCTGCGGCCGGATTGGCAAAAAACACAAGCAGCAACGCCACTAATCCGCCAACCCACATGTAGGATGACTTCACTCCTACCTCCTTGAGTAATGATGAGGGATTCATACGTTTTTTTCCGAATATGGTAAAAAGTTGATTAAAAACTGCGGCCAAAAATAAAATGCGGCTTCCACTGGCCCTTGCGCTTGCCGGTGGCGGCGTCGATGTGATCATAGCCGTAACCGTAATCAAATCCAATTACACCGAGCAACGGCATGAATAAACGCGCGCCAATACCGACCGAACGGCGCAAATCATAGGGATCCAATCGCGTTAACTCCGGCCAGGTGTTGCCGGCCTCCGCGAAAATCAAGCCGAATACCGTGGGATTCGGCGCAATCGGCACACGCAATTCCGCCGTGTATTTCAGCATGGCCTTACCGCCCAGCGAATAGCGATCGTTGCTCGTCGTCAAGGGATCATCATAACCGCGCAAAGCGATCGAGTTCGATGAAAGTCCCGAACCGCCCATGAAAAAGTACTCGGTGTAGGGAATGCGGCTGTTTTCCTTCAAGCCATCCAAGTAACCCGCATGAAAACTGGTGAACAAGACGAACGGCCCGAACGTCGGGAAAAACCAATCGGCTTGCAGTTGGTGTTTATGATATCCGACATTGCCCTGCAACGGTCCGCCGGCAAGATCGCTGGTTAATGAAACCTGCGAGCCGGCTGTCGGGAATTCCGGACGATTCAAGCTGTTGCGGCTGAAAATATGAGTAATCGAGCTTTGCGTGAGCGGACGATCTTCCAGGCCGCGGGCGCGGCGTTCCGCGGAGGTGAGCGCCGCCAAATCCTCTCTAAAATCGGAAAACTCGATTGATTGCAGACGATAAATCCAATCGGTGCGGAAGAAATCATCCGGCCAGCGCAAGCGGCGACCCAAACGCAGCGATCCGCCGGTGCTGCGATAGCCGTACAAATCATAACTGTATCGCCGCGACCGCTTGGTGTCAAACACGCTGATGCCGGCCAGCGTGGGCGAATCGAACAGCCACGGCTCGGTGAAGGAAAGCTGAAACGAACGAAAGCTGCGGCCAAAATTCCAATCGAACGAAAGCCGCTGGCCGTTGCCGAGGAAATTGTTCATCGACACGCCAATCGAACCGATGAGCTTGTCGCGCTCGCTCCATCCCGCGCTCATGTTGGCGGTGTCCGTCGACTTTTCCACCACTTCAAGCGAGACATCGACTTTTTCTTCGTCCAGCGGCTGTACATCCGGCTTGACGTCGGAAAAATAATTAAGCACGAACACTTCGCGTTGACTGCGAATCAGCATGTCGCGGCTGAATGTGTCTCCGGGCCGGACAAACAACTCACGGCGGATGACTTTTTCTTTGGTTTTGGTGTTGCCGCTGATACGAATTTTGTTGACGGTGACAGCGTTGCCCTCCGTAACCAGAAAATGCAAATCAACAAGACTGCTGTCCTTCGGCTTCTCCACCGGATTCACGGTGGCGTAGATGTAACCGGCGTCATAATACAAGCTGCCCAGCCGTTCGGTGACGGCCTCGCGGATTTTTTTGGAACTGTACACATCGCCTTTGCCGAAGCCCAGCAGCGAGGCGAGAACGCGACTGTTATAAATCGTATTGCCTTCCCACGTGATGTCGCCGATGTAGTACTTTCTGCCTTCAGTCACCCAGAGATCGATGAACATGTCCTTTTTCTCTGGGCTATAGTAGATCGAATCGCGCACCAGCTCCGCTTCCCGGAAGCCTTCGGAGCGGTAAAATTCGAGCACGTGTTCCTGGTCTTCTAAATATTTCTGGGCATCAAAATCTCCGCCGCCGAAGAAGCCGTTTTCCTTGGTCTTCTTCATCTGCTTGCGCAGTTTCTTGTCGGAAAACGCGGTGTTACCGTGAAAATGAATCCCCTCGATCTGAACTTTGTTGCCTTCTTTTATTTTAATGTCGAGATCGACGCGATCTTCGCCCACCGGCGTGAGCACCGGTTCGATCTCGGCGAGCAAATAGCCTTTGCTCTCATAAAGCTTGGTCAGCTTGCGGCGCACCCGTGCGGCTTCCCGCGGACTGATCACCTGCCCCTTGAAAAAGGTCAGCTCTTTTTCCAAATCTTTTTTGCTGATCTTGTCGTTGCCGCTCAACTCAATTTTGTTCAGGCGCGGAAACTCGCTGACGCGAATGATGAGGTAAATGCCGTCATTAACCTGCCGGTCGAGCAGAATCGTGATGTCATCGAACATGTCGAGACTGGCAAGCTGGCGAATGGCATTCTGCAGATCGTCGCCGGTAACCTTGTCGCCCACGGCCAGCCCGGAACTCAAACGGACAAAGTTAGCATCGGCGGTTTTGTTGCCTTCTACCGAAATGCTGAGAATGCTATATGTGCGTTGTTGTGCGTTGGCGTCGATAAAAAAAAGCGGCCATACCAAAATGGCCAAAATGTAACGCAAAATTTGCTGGAATTTCATACAACTCATCGTGTTAACACCTTAACTTATTTTAAATTCAAAACGGCACGAAGGTAGCAATTTTTTAACGGAATGTAAAGCATATTTTTTTCATGCACGGCAAGCTATTAGACGCCAACTTGAGAGGTTTAGTTCTGGCAGAGCGGAGTTTGTTCATTATAAAAATTACCTCACCGCGCATGTCGAAAAAGCGTTGCCGTGAGATATTGCTTCCTTGCAATCTGAAATAGCTCCGCGACAACCAGCCTGAGCCGGAACAATTTATTCTCGTTTCGACGCGGGTCGCTTTTTCCCGCCGGCATTTTCGCCGCCGCAAATAGACGCGAATCAACGTTGATCCCGCTTTCGCGTTCATTCACGGCGGCTTTTGCGGGGTTATGATTTGACGCCAGAGGCCAAATTGTGCTGCGCAGGCGAACGGGCAATTGCGGCGATCACTTGACAAATGCCATGCGTTTCGTTTCAACAAAACTCTCGCCCACCTGCAGGCGGTAAAAATAAACTCCGCTCGGCTGCGCCATTCCAGCTTCGTTGACCCCACGCCAGGTTGCGACATGCTCGCCGGCTGCTTGCATGGCATGCACCAGGCGATTCACGAGCTGGCCTTGCAAATTGTAAATCTCCAATGAAACCATGTCCGGCTGCGACAATTTATAGGAAATCGTCGTTGCCGGATTGAACGGGTTGGGATAATTCTGCGCCAGCGCAATGGTTTCCGGCAGCGGCGACGCTGTAACCTCGCTGGCAATGGCTTTAAAGCGGCGAATCCGGCCGTCAAAGCAGCAAATATACAATTCCTGGTTTTGATCGACGCCAAACGCCGCAATGTTAAAATTCGTGTCGAGGAGTTGTTCGTTTTGCGGCGCATTAACGCCGTCGTAACGCAATGCCCAAATGCGTCCTGAAACATAATCACCATAAACGTATGCGCCCGCCAACGGCGCAACGCGGCTGCCGCGATAAACATACCCGCCGGTGATCGACGCGCCGCTGCTGCGGCCATAATCCCAAATCGGCAAGGCCAGCCCGGTTTGATTGCACCCGGAAGACGGGCTATAGCAAGTTTTGCCTTCCATAATCCGCCAACCGTAGTTCAATCCCTTTTCCACAATATCAACTTCTTCCCGGCTGCCTTGACCGACATCGCCAACCCAGAGCCAGCCGGTCACAAAATCAAAACTGAAACGCCAGGGATTGCGAAAGCCGTAGGCATAAATTTCTTCACGATAACCGGAGGTGTTGCCCACAAAAGGATTATCAGGCGGAATGCCGTAATTCAAGCCGCCGGCAGGATTGTCAACATCGATGCGCAGCATATCGCCGAGCAAGCCGCGGCGATCCTGGCCGTTGTTCTGCGGGTCGCCGCCCGAGCCGCCGTCACCCATGCCGATGTAGAGATACCCGTCGGGACCGAACGCAAGTTGGCCGCCGTTGTGATTCTCATAGGGTTGATTGACAGTGAGCAACACAAACTCGCTATTGGCATCCGCGCGATTGGGATTAGCGCTGACGCGGTAACGGGCGACGACGGTACGCCGCGGATTCGAAGCCGTGTAGTTCACATAAAAATAACCATTGGTTGCAAAATTTGGATGAAACACCAGCCCCAATAGGCCTTCTTCATTTCCGCTGTCATTGACCCGGTTTTGAATGTTGAGAAAAGTATCCGCCGTTGCAACAGAGGAAGTATTCGCAAATACACGAATCACACCCGCCTGCTCGACAATGAAGATGCGGTCGCTGCCATCGCCAGCATGCTGCAAATCGACCGGACGCGCAAAGGTGAGATTGGGAAAGGCGATTTCCAATTCGTATTGCGCATAAACATGCGGCGCGAGCAGCAGAACGCAACCGGCGGCCAACAGCAAAATCCCTCTTTTCATAAGCTTCGTCCTTAATTGAAGTTGGAATGAAGTGTGATTTTAAGGCAGGCGGCGTGGGCGGCAATATAATCGCCGTTGTGGGATTTTACAAGCAAAACACTTGCCGGATGGGGAATGGCATGTTCATTTATGTTTGCCGAGCAACGGCTGCAATAAATCCACCAGGCGCGGCGCGGCGCCGGCTTTGGAGGCAACGAAGGCGCGATTTTTTTCGCCCAACTCTTGGCGCAAGGATTGATTTTGCAGGAGGGCGAGCAAGGCGCGCCGGCAATCCTCAACAGTTTCGATCACTCTGCCGATGCCCAACTCTTTCATCTCTATTGCTTCGGCAGAATTTGTCATGCGCGGGCCGAACAGCACCGGAATGCCATGCGCCGCAGCTTCCAGCACGCTGTGCACTCCCGGTCCGAAACTGCCGCCGACAAACGCCATCTCGCCTGCGCCATAAAGTTCGGCCAACACGCCGACGCGATCGACCAGCAACACCTCTACTGAACTTGTAGAATTTGCCTGCGAAAGCCTGGCGCATGACAATTGCAGAGACGCTAGAGCCTGTTCGATCTCCAGAAGATGGTTTGGCCGCGGTTCATGCGGCACGAGAATCATTTTCAAATCCGAAAACTGCTCGCGCGCCTGCGCGAATGCCGGCAGCAAAACCTCTTCATCCGAAGGCCAGGTACTGCCGGCAACAAAAATCGGCGTATGCGCGCGCCAATTTTCCGGCAGGATTTTGGAGAGATTGGCGTTTTGTGTGCGATATAAAACTTGATCAAAACGGGTGTCGCCGAGCACGCGCACACGCTCGGGATGGCGCAGAAGCGGGCGCAAATATTCTGCAGTTTGCGGTGAAACCGCGCCGATCAAATCAAAGTTTGCCAACACTTCACGATGAAAACTCCGCACGCCCAGCCAGAAGCGCTTGGTGCGCGCATTGGCGCTTACGCTAGCGTCCGCCAACAGCAAAAAAATACCACGGCCCTGCGCCTGCCACACAAAATTGGGCCAGTAATCGTGGCGAATCACAATGCCCGCGACCGGCTGCACCAGATCCAAAAAGCGTCTGACTTGCGGCAAAGTATCGAGAGGCAGATAACATGTCGCCTCGGCGGGCATATCAGGAGAAGAAAGGTGTTTCTGCGCGCTCGGCGAGAAAATCGTGAGAACGCGCACGGCTTGCGGGAAACGCCGGCCAATTTCACGCAAAAGCGGCTTCGCCTGCTCGCATTCGCCCATCGACGAGGCATGCACCCAGACGGCCGGGCCGGCGGTTGTGCACGCGCGCAACTGCCGCTCAAGCTCCGCGAACACATTTTTGCGGCCCTGTTTGCCCTGCTTGATTTTATCAAATTATAGAAAGCCATCCACAGAGTTGTGCGAATTTTGTTCAAGGGATCATGCGGGATGGAACGCGTCGCGGTTTGAGAGATGATGGGCAGATCATCGCGTGGCACGCGCGTCCGGCGTCATGCAAAAAAATCTTTTAGGATCGACGGTCAAATAACTTTCTCAATCTTCCACCGCGAATACACGCGAATCAAAAAACATTAGCGGCCCTTCGCGTTGATTAGCGGTTTAAAGAAAATGAGCAGGTTATTTGAATGACGATCCTTAGCGTGCGTTTATGCTGCCCTGAGAAAAATGCCCAGCGCAACAGCCGCGAACGCGAATCACTTGAGATGCTATTTCGGGTTGGCGGGAATTTGCTTGTAATCCGCGCCGATAATCAACGTCGCCGCTACCAGACGCTCCGCGCTTTCTTGATACGCCACGAATTCCTCCGGCAGGCCCAAAATCTTTGCAATGCGCAAGCCGTTCTCCATCTCTTTCGAGCGACGATCGTAAATGTACGTGCGCGGCACGTTGGAACTGCCTTCGTAATTGGAGACGTTGACCGGATCGAAGCCGTGCGACTTGAGCAAGTCCGCGTATTTCCGCGCCAATCCCGCCACGCCGCAACCGTTCAACACTTCGATTTTAAGATTATCCGCCGGCAGCGCTTCAATGGCAGCCTCCGAACTCATGGGATGCTCGGCGCCGGAAAGAAAATGCTTGCTGACGAACGAAATGATCAAAATGACGTTGATCAACCCCAGGCCCCACAAGGCAATCGAGAAGAATCCATTCTTGAAATTGAAACCTCCCTTGCCCGGCGAACTCGTGCGTTTGGCCATGACGCGCATTCCGCCCGATGGCTGAGACGAGCCTTTCGAACGACTAGGTGTTGCCATACGATGCTTCGGCACGCTCCTTTTCCTCAAACTTTTTAGGTGATACGACAAAAAAATGACCCGCACGCGGCGAGTCACTCATGTTCACAAACTATTTATCTTGCGACGGCGCTGATGAGGGCGAAGGCTCCCACCAGTTATCATAGTAACCGCCGGAATAACGATACGGGCTGTAATAGCGGTACGGCATCGTGCTGTACTGTACGCTGAACGCAATATTGCGGCTCGGCTTGTAATCAAAACTCGCGCCCGAAACAAAGAAGCCGTTGTTATACATGCCGGGAACGCCGAACGAGCCCAGCGGCTGATTCATCAAACCCCATTGCAACGAGACATTCATGTTATCGGCAACGCGATAGCCCATCGTGTTCAAATAAACGCCCTGGCTGTAGCCGTGTCCGCCAAAGGTCGTGTACGAAAGCGCAAAACTTTGCTGCATCGAGAAGCGGCTGGGGTTCAAACCGAACAGGCTTACCAGACCTTGGGGCTGGGTCAACGATGAGGTCAGCAAGCGCGAGAACGGAATCGGCTGGGTCTGTTCTTGAATCGGCTGGGTCTGTTCTTTCAATTGCGCCGCCGCCAACGAGGGCAAGATGAGTGTCAACAAAACGAGAGCAACTTTCTTCATGGCAAACCTCTCAACATTGCGACGTTGATCAAATGATGACTTGTCCTTCCGCCTCAGCGAACCGTTGATTTTTGTGAACATTAAATAAGAAATTTTAGCAGGAAAGTCAAACGGTTTTTCATCATAAGCTCGGATATTTGCTTGATTTTGGAGAGTGCAAATCGTATGCTTGCGGCAATCAATGATTTCATCAGCGCTCAACCACGGCTTGGCTGTAGTTTGAGAAATTCATTGATCATTCCACCTCGATCATTAACAATTGACAATTAATCATTGGTCATTTGCAATTCAAATTCTAATGACGAGCCTCCATCTGCAGGCACTGTTATGAAACTCGCAATAAGATTGTTAAGCATTCTCGCGCTTCCGTTTTTAATTATTCTCGGATGCGGAACGCAACAAAACGAGTCGCCGGCTGATATTCAAACCGTCACTCGGTATTCCAAACTCGGGCCACCGGCCTCAAACGATGAAGGGAATGCCGAGTATGTGTATGACGCATTAAGCGCGAGTTCGTTTGGCGAGGGTGCATCACCTGCCGCGCCCTCTTTTGCTCCCTCACCACAAACACGCATGCTCATCAAAACCGCCGATCTCATCTGCGAAGTCGATAATTTTGACGAGGCGCGCGCTCAAATTCAAAGCCTGGCGGAGCAAAACGGCGGCTACATCGTTTCTTCCCAAACCAGTGTCGCTGACGATAATCACAAATCCGGCCGTGTGTCGCTGCGCATTCCTTCTGACAAATTCGACAAAACCCTGACCGCGCTGAAGAACCTTGTAAAGAAAACCAACAGCGAAAGCATCAACGGCAACGATGTTACCGAGGAATTCTATGACGTCTCCGCGCGTCTAGATAACAAACGCAAAGCCGAACAGCGCTTTCAAGAAATTCTCAAAACGGCCTACAAAACGACAGAGATTCTGGAAGTCGAACGCGCGCTGATGAATGTGCGTGAAGAGATCGAGCGCATGGAAGGCCGCAAGCGTTTTCTGGCCGATCAGGTCGCGCTGTCAACCATCAACGTGAATCTATACGAACCGCGCCCGCTGCTCACCGGCGGCCGCGACAGCTTTTGGGGCAAAATCAAACGCGGCTTCGAAAACGGCCTGGAAGGCTTTGGCGACGTGTTGAGCGCCAGCATCACGTTCGTGATCGCCGTGCTGCCGTTGGCGCCATTGGGTTTTCTTTTTTGGTGGGGAATCCCTAAGCTTTATCGCAGCTTGAGAGGCCGCAAATCGCCGGCGACGCTGAATTCGCCCCCAAAATAAACCATTATGCCATCAAAACGTGACGTGACGCTGCTTTTTGCCACGCGCATCACGCGCTTATTTGCCTATGGATTTTTGTCCGTGGTGCTGGCGCTGTATTTGGCGCAAACCGGTTTGAGTGAAGGCCAAATCGGTGCGTTGTTCACGCTCACGCTGATCGGCGACGCGGCGCTTTCGTTGTGGATGACGACTTCAGCCGATCGCCTGGGCCGCCAGCACATGCTGTTGCTCGGCGCCGGCTTAATGGTGATCGCAGGCGCTATCTTTGCTCTAACTGGCAATTTCATCGTGCTGTTGGCGGCTGCAATTATCGGCGTTATCAGTCCGAGTGGCAATGAGATCGGCCCGTTTCTTTCGATTGAACAAGCAGCTCTGTCGCAACTATTGCCGCACGAACGGCGCACGCACACGTTTGCGTGGTATAATCTTGCCGGTTCATGTGCGACGGCCCTGGGCGCGCTGGCCGGCGGCTTCCTGGCCCAGACGCTGCAAGATCTTGGGCTTTCGCCGCTGGCCGCTTACCGTAACGTTTTGCTCGGTTATGCCTCAGCGGGCGTGGCGCTCATCCTGCTTTTTCTCAAGCTCACACCGGCCATCGAAGCCAATCAAGCCTCGCGTGTGCCTCACGTATTCGGGTTGCACCGTTCGCGCCCGATCGTCATGAAGTTGAGCGCCCTGTTCGCGTTCGATGCCTTTGCCGGCGGCTTCGTGATTCAAAGCATGCTCGCCTATTGGTTCTTTATAAAATTTGGCGTCACCGAAAGCACGCTGGGCGGCATTTTCTTTGGCGCGAACATTCTTGCGGGAGTGTCGGCGTTATTAGCCGCCCGTCTCGCGGCGCGCTTCGGGCTGATCAATACCATGGTGTTCACACACATTCCGTCGAATGTGTTGTTGTGTCTCGTGCCGCTTATGCCGAACTTGCCTTGGGCCATCGGCGTGTTGTTGGTACGCTTCAGCATTTCACAAATGGATGTGCCGACGCGCCAATCCTACACCATGGCCGTGGTCGCGCCGGATGAACGCTCGGCCGCCGCGGGCGTAACCGGAATCGCCCGCTCGATCGGCGCTTCGCTGTCACCGGCACTGGCCGGACTCTTGCTGGCAAATGCGGCATTCATCAGCGTGCCCTTCTTGTTGGCAGGCGGTTTAAAAATTGTTTATGATTTATTGTTGTATTACAGCTTCAAAACTCTGAAGCCGCCGGAAGAAGGCATGTTCCCACTTGCAAACCACAAGGCCCAAATTTCTTCGTCTTGAGCGAATAAATTGCCCATATCACAAACCGCGAATGGACGCTAATAAACGCGAATTTTGAAATTAGCGAATATTCGCGTTCATTCGCGGTTTCAAAAATGAGTAGGTTATTTAAATGGCACTCCTAAGCTGATCATATCAGATTCACCGCCTTTCATAATTTTATTCTATGTTCAAGAAACTAATCGCGCAAATTCCGCAATCATCAATCCGAAATCAGTATGAATTCACGGCAGTGAGCAAAACGGGAACGCCGGCATGAAACTCTTCTCTCCGGAGACGTGGGTCTCTTTAATCCCCAACGGCCTGGGCCATGTCAAGCCCAATCATTATTTCGAAATGTTGAAAGTCGCGTGGCAGAATCGCGATCAACTGCCGTTCGCCTGGCGCATTTTGAATGACGGCGTGTGCGACGGCTGCGCGCTCGGCACCACCGGCATGCGCGATTTCACGCTCGACGGCGTGCATCTCTGCATGGTGCGCCTGCATCTCATGCGGCTGAACACCGCGCCGGCCCTGGATATTCGCAAACTTGCAGATGCCACATCTCTCCACAAAATGAATGCCGCAGAATTGCGCGCCTTGGGGCGTTTGCCCTATCCCATGATCCGGCGCGCCGGCGAATCCGGCTTTAGCAGAATTTCGTGGCAGCAGGCGTATGACGCGATCGCGCAAAAAATTCGAGCCACGGAACCGAACCGGCTCGCGTTTTATCTCACCTCGCGCGGCCTCACCAATGAAGTTTACTACGTCGCGCAAAAAGCCGCGCGCTTTCTCGGCACGAATAACATCGACAATTCCGCGCGCATTTGCCACGCGCCCAGCACCGTCGCGCTCAAGCAAATGCTCGGCGCTGCCGCCTCGACATGTTCGTATACAGATTGGCTGGGCACGGATTTGCTCGTGTTCATTGGCAGCGACACGCCCAACAATCAGCCCGTCACCACGAAATACATGTACTACGCCAAAAAGCAAGGCACGAAAATCGCTGTCATCAATCCCTATCGCGAGCCGGGACTCGAGCGCTATTGGGTGCCCTCGGTTTTCGAGAGCGCCTTGTTCGGCACCAAGCTGGCTGATCGTTTTTTTCATGTTCACATCGGCGGAGACATTGCCTTTCTCAACGGCGTGATCAAACACATGATCGCGCAGAATTGGTTCGATCAAAATTTTATCCAGCAGCACACGCACGGCTTCGACCAGCTCAAAGCAATGCTGCAAGATCAAAGCTGGGAGAGTCTCGAACAAGCCTCGGGCGCAAGCTCGGCGGAAATGCTTGCGTTCGCGCAGATGGTGGCCAGCGCCAAAACCGCAGTTTTTGTGTGGAGCATGGGCATTACACAGCATCGTCACGGTGTGGAAAACGTGAAGGCTATTATTAATCTCGCGCTGACCAAAGGCTTTGTGGGACGCGAAAAATGCGGCCTGGTGCCGATTCGCGGGCATAGCGGCGTGCAAGCCGGCGCGGAAGTGGGCGCCATGCACAATCTTTTTCCCGGCGGTGTTGCGGTGAACGAAGTGAATGCCAAGAAATTCGAGGCGCTTTGGAATTTTGAAGTGCCGGTACAAAAGGGCTATTCTGCGGTTGAGATGATCGAGGCGGCGCACGCGGGCAGACTCGATTTGCTGTACTCCGCTGGCGGCAATTTTCTCGAAACCTTGCCGGAGCCGGATTTCGTGCGCGCGGCGCTGGCGAACACGCCGCTGCGTGTGCATCAAGACATCGTGCTTTCGCCGCAGATGTTTGTCGAGCCGAACAAAACGGTTATTTTATTGCCGGCGCGCACGCGTTTCGAGCAAACCGGCGGCGGCACGGAAACCTCGACTGAGCGCCGCATTTATTTTTCGCCTGAAATTCCCGGCCGGCGCGTGGGCGAATCAAAAAGCGAGTGGGAAATTTTCATGGAGCTGGCCGAGCATGTGTATCCCGAGCGGCGCGCTCAAATTCATTTTGATGATGCCGCACAGATTCGCCGGGAAATCGCGCAGGCCGTGCCATTTTATGAAGGCATTCAACATCTCCAACAAAAAGGCGACGCCCTGCAATGGGGCGGCTCGCGGCTTTGTGAGGGCTGGACATTCGAAACCCCGGAAGGCCGCGCACATTTTGCCGCGTTGCCCTTGCCGCAACGCGAGGCGTTTGAGCAAGCGCACGCCGAGGCCAGCAACGGCAAATTCACCGTCACCACGCGCCGCGGCAAGCAATTCAACAGCATGGTGCAAGCCGAACGCGATCCGCTCAACGGCGCGCGGCGTGAAGATATTTTAATAAATGCAGAAGACGCCCAACGCCTGGGCTTGCGGGAGAGTGATTGGGTGATCTTAAAAAATCACATCGGCGAGTTTCGCGGCCGGGTCAAGTTTGCGCCCATCAAATCCGGCAACCTGCAAGTGCACTGGCCCGAAGGCAACGTCATCATCCGCCGCGGCGTGATTGACCCCGGCTGCGGTATTCCGGACTACAATGCCGTGGTTGAATTGATGATTGCGGATTGATGATCGCGGAAAACCGTTGACTGAGCCTGTCGAAGTCAACGATGTCTGCCATTGTGGAATGCCGATCGCGGATTCCGGATTAAATGCAAAACTTCCATCTCGGCTTCTTATTCACCGCATTCCGTTTCGCATTCCGCAATCAAAAATCATCAATTCTTTCGCGGCCCATGGCGTGCGGTATTAATCGAGGAGACGATAATCCCGACGATTTCATTACCTTCCGCCATCAGGCTTTCCAGCTTTTCCTTCCTGACGAGATCGGATTCGATCAGCAACTCCATCCAATACAAAATCTCGCCAGCTTCTTCTTCGACCGTGCCCATCTTGCTGATAAAGTCCGCGCGGGATTTGGCCCGGCATGCGGCACGGTAATTGGCCCCCCACAGAAGTCCCGGCACGCAACAACTGCCGGCCAATGACATCCGCCGCTCGATTTCTTTCAGGTAAAGCTTGCACAACCCGAATGACGCGCATGGCGAATTGCTTGGTGCGCGCCTTCATGGCTTCAGGCGATAATTTTGAATTTTGGATTTCTGCTTTGGAAGGGCGGATTTCTTGATTGCTGGCCGCAGCCATCTTAGCGATTTCTTTGGCGCTGCTCATGTGTTTTTCCCCACTTTAGTATTTCGGAATGCGGATTGTTGATTGCGGATTGGACTCTCGCGTTACAAGATAAATTAAAACTCATTTCATTCCCGCCACAACAGCGCCGGCGGCGGCATGATGCGCGCCATTATTTCATTTTCATATTCAGATTCCAGGCTTGCTTTTTGCCCTTTAGATACGTATTTTCAGCCGTTTTCAGAGATTTAAGGAATGGCATGATCGAGGCACAATTTTACAAGAAGCTGGATAACGGCAAGGCCCTATGCTACCTCTGTCCGCGCTATTGTGAAATTGGCGACGGGCAAACGGGCTTCTGCTTCGTGCGCAAAAATGAAGGCGGCACGCTTTACGCGCTCGCCTTTGCCAATCCTTATGCCATTCACATCGATCCCATCGAAAAAAAGCCGCTTTCGCACTACCTCCCGGGCACACGCATTCTTTCGCTGGGTACGGCCGGCTGCAATCTCGGTTGCAAATTTTGCCAGAATTGGGACATCTCGAAAGCGCGCTATGATCATGAGCGCGCTTATGCGTTTGCGCCTGAGGCTATTGTGGAAACGGCGTTGCAGCGCGATTGCCCCAGCATCGCGTTCACGTATAACGATCCCGTGATTTGGGCGGAATACGCCATCGACATTGCCAAAGCCGCACACGCCGCCGGATTGAAAACCGTGATGGTCTCCGCCGGTTACATTACGCCCGAGGCGCTGCCTGCGGTGTTTGATCATATCGACGCCGCCAACATCGATCTCAAAGCTTTCACGGAGAATTTCTACCGCAAAACGTGCCTGGCTCATCTCGCGCCGGTGCTGGAAACTCTGAAAATGCTCAAGCGGCGCGGCACCACGTGGCTTGAAATTACCAATCTCATCATTCCGACGTTAAACGACTCTCTGGATGAGATTCGCGCGATGTGCCAGTGGATTCTTGATCATCTCGGGCCGGAAGTGCCGCTGCATTTCACCGGCTTTCATCCGGATTTCAAGTTGATGCACTTGCCGCCGACGCCGGCCGCGGTGCTGGAAGAGGCGCGCCTGCTGGCGTTGACGCTGGGCTTGCAATATGTTTATATCGGTAATGTCGCAACACGCGAGGGCAACAATACCTATTGTCCGGCGTGCCGTACGCTGCTCATCCGGCGCACCGGGCATGCTGTATATGAAATGAACCTTGAAGAGGGCCGCTGTCCCACGTGCCATTTGAAAATACCGATTATCCTCAGCCCGCCGCAACAACGCCGGAGGCGTTTCGCGCCCAGATATGAGGCCGTGGTTTAAGCGGCAATCGCTGCTGAGGTGAATGGCAAAAAGCGCCACGAGGGGCTGTAATCATAATGACAAGAGGAAGAAAAATGAATGACGGGGCGATCAGGTGTCATTTTTATTAGGATGCGCATGAAAAAATCACCAACTCGCGAGTGAGATATGCTGATTTTACGACGCAAAAATCACGATTTCCCCGCGACGATTCCCGAACGCGGAAAGGATGCCGGTCTGAAAGTCGAAACCTCACGCCCTCCCGTGGAAGCCTATGTCCCGCGGCTCTTGCTCGTTGACGGCCATGCCAAACGCAATGACGAGTTAACGCAAGCCTTGCGCGAAAACGGCATGGAAGTGCAAATCACCAATTCGGCGCAGCATGCGTTGAGCATTCTGCAGCAAAAATTTTGTGATGCGCTGCTGCTCGAAATTCCGGCCTCCGACATGCCGGCCTCGCAAATGGTGGCGGTCACACGTAACCGTTTTCCGTTTTTGCCGATCGTCGTGCTGGCGGATAAAAGCCGCATGAATGACGCCATCGGCGCGCTCAATGCCGGTGCGCTGCACTTGATCCCCGTGCCCTATCAGCCCCGGCAAGTGCTCAGCGCGTTGCGCAAAATTCTGGTGTTTCATCACGACACCATCAAGCCCGGGCGGCTGCTGCCCGGGCTGCGGCAAACCGTGCGCTTCGAGCTGCCCAGCAGCCTTGACTACGTCACCGGCGCAGCCAATCAGCTCACGGAAATGTTCGTGCGCTTCGGCATCATCAGCTTGGAAGAGATCAATATCAAAATCGCGATTGTGGAAGCGCTCACCAATGCCATGGAGCACGGCCACCGCTTCGATGCGACGCAGCGCGTGAAAGTCGAGGCCAAAATCGATGATCGCCTCGCTGAAATCAAAATCACCGACAACGGCAAGGGTTTCAATCATCGCCAGTTGCCGGATCCCACGGCGCCGGAAAATCTTTACAAACCGCGCGGCCGCGGCATCTACATGATGTATCGTCTCATGGATGAGGTGCATTTCAATCGCAAGGGCAACAGCGTGCGCCTGGTCAAGTATCGCCGGCCGTTCGAGCCGCATATGGCATGATCCCGCCGTTCGGAGATGGTGTCCCGCCTGCTGCTCGTTTATCAGGATGAGAGTGCTGTCGTTTGTCCGTATTGCAATCTTGTCTTCGGGAGAAACGTTTGCTGTTTTGCTGAATTTGATTCTACTCAATAGAAATTGTTGCGCGGACGTTGATCATTCTCGCGCTTAGAAATTCCCCTGCGTATACATTCGAATCCCCACCCGGAAAGGAGCCTGCAAATGTCATTTGTATCTGAGCTGGAGCCTCGCAGCCTGTGGCAGCATTTTGATGAAATTTTGAAAATCCCCCGTGGCTCGGGCAATGAGAAAGCAGTAGCCGAGTATGTCACCGGCATTGCGAAAAAGCACAATTTAAGTTATCAGCAAGACGCCGCCGGCAATTTGGTGGTGAAGAAACCCGCTTCTGCCGGGCGAGAAAATGCGCCCATCACCGTGCTGCAATCCCATCTCGACATGGTCAATGATAAGAATTCCGATGTTAAACACGATTTTGAGAAGGACCCCATCAAACCGCGGCTGGACGGCGAGTATCTGTGCGCGACCGGCACCACGCTCGGCTCGGATAACGGCATCGGTGTGGCTTCGGCGTTGGCGCTGATGGCAGCAAAAGACGCCGTACACGGGCCGCTGGAATTGCTGTTTACCGTTGACGAAGAAACCGGCCTTACCGGCTCCAACAATCTTGCCGAAGATTTGCTTACCGGCCGGCAGTTGATCAATCTCGACACGGAAGAAGAGGGCGCATTGTATGTCGGCTGCGCCGGCGGCGCGGGCACGGATTTGGCGCTGCCGCTCAAGGAAGATCGTGTTGACAAAAATTTGAAAGTCTTGCGGCTAAAATTGGCGGGTTTGCGCGGCGGACACTCCGGCGTCGACATTCATTTGCAGCGCGGCAATGCCACCAAACTGCTGGCGCGCGCGCTGTATCATCTCATCACGGCGCGCGGCCTGAAATTTTATCTCGCCGGAATTTCCGGCGGCAACAAGCACAACGCGATTCCGCGCGAGGCCTTTGCCACCGTGCTCGTGCCCAATAAAAAGCAGAACGATTTTCTTGAAGCCCTGCACGCACAAATCGACGCCATTCGTGCGGAATATGCTACCGTCGAGCCGAATCTGGCGGTGACCATTGAAAAAGGCCGCGCCAAACAATGTTGGACCGGCAAAACGACGCGCCGCGCCCTTGCCCTGTTGCACGCTTTGCCGCACGGCGTTGCGATGATGAGCAATGACATCCCCGGATTGGTGGAAACCAGCACAAATCTCGCCGTGGTGGACACACGCAAGAAGAGTCTCCACATTCATTGCAGCACGCGCAGCTCGGTGAACACGGCATTGCAGGCGCTGCGCGATCGCATTCGCGCCATTGCGGAGTCCTTTGGCGCGAGTGTGAAAGAAGACGCGGGCTATCCCGGCTGGAAACCGAATCTCAATTCACACGTGTTGCAGGTCGCCAAGCAAGTTCATCAAGAATTGTTCGGCGTCGAACCGGCGGTGAAAGCAATTCATGCGGGCTTGGAGTGCGGCATCATTGGCATGAAATATCCCGGCATGGATATGGTATCGCTGGGTCCCCAAATCGAGTTTCCGCATTCGCCGGACGAACGGGTAAAGATTCCCTCGGTGGCAAATTATTACAAACTGTTGCTGGGTACGTTGAAAAAATTGTCCGAATAGATTCCGCGCCTGGAGGCACATGGTCTCCAGGCGTTTTCTTTAAACCCGATATGCAACGCATTTGATTCATGAACTGAGACGGGGGGCAGTTTTGTGAAGCTTTATTGGGGTGAGCCATCAACGGAACAATGCCAACGGGATCGCAGCTCCAGTCACGGCATCAGAATAGTAGCCATTCAATTGCCGGCCGTCTGCTGAGAGGCTGAGTTGCGCGCTTCCCCAGGTTCCCACGGCCGTGGTTATGTTGAATTGCACATTTTGCCCGTTAATCGTTCCCTGTCCCACGGCCGTAACGCCATAGATCGGATTGACTTCCTGCAGCGTCATGGCATTGGCATTTTGTTGAATGTAATACGATACGCCCTGGGCGGTGCGCCAGGTGCCGGCAAGCGAGGGCAAGGTCATGGGTTCGTGCGTTTCCTCAAAGCCGCCGGAGGCAGCGCCCGCCGGCGTTTCCCCTTTTGCTGCCAGTTGCCCTTCCAAATCCTTCAGCTTCTCCTCCAACTCCGCCTGGCGTTTTTTCAATTCCTCTTCCCCGACTTTTTCGATTTGATCCGTTGTGGCAACGCTGGCCGGCTTCTCCGCGAACTCCGCCTCGAAAATGCCTGAGATGTTGATCTTTTTCACGGACAGGCCGGAAGAAAGATTGTAAACCACAATCACGATCAGCAGCAATGCCACCACCACCCACAAAAAGTTCCTGCCAGAGGAGCTGCCGGAGGAACGGTTCTCATTGCCCATGACACACCTCAACTTATTTTTTCGTGAAATGCTTGGGCTCCGCCAGCCAGCGCAACTGGAATCCGCCGGCTTGCGCGGGTAGCTCGCCTTCCAACAGAGCAACTCCGGCTTTCTTAAATGTCGTGAATGAAAGCTTCTCCCCGGTTACGAGAAAGCCGAGCAACTCGCTCACGTGCGGCTCGTGTCCGACCAGCGCCAGGACGGCGTCAGGATCATGTTCATTGAGAAAAGGCAAGAGGGCGGCGGGATCGGCATCGTCGCGCATAAGATCCGTTTGCTGAAGCTTGTGGATTTTTAATTTCTTTTGTATTATTTCGGCAGTCTGCTGTGCGCGCGTCAACGGGCTGGTGTAAAGATGGGTGAGCGTAATGTCCAGACGGCGCAAGCCTTCAGCAACGGCTTCGGTCTTTTTTCGGCCCTTGTTCGTTAACGGGCGTTCGAAATCAGGTTTGTCCCAATTTTCGCGCAGTTCTGCAATGCCGTGGCGGATAATGAAAACTTGCATGACACAACTCCTTTCACTCTGAGCCAGAAAAACCTGCAATGAATCCAAAAATAGAGCGGCGAAAACCGGGGCAATATAGTAAGTTTTTGCGCTCGTGTCAATTCTGCTCAAAGTCGAAGATGCAACCTGGCATGATCATGAAGCACTTTCTCTTCTTTGGCTGCGCTGCCCTCATGTTCTGGAATTTTGCCTGTTCCAAAACACAAACTTCGCATACGCAAATTCCCGCACCGGTCGCGACAAGCCCGGCGCCGGCGGATACCGTGACCGTGACGCCAGAGTTGCCGCACGGTCCCGTTGCCGGTTCGGTGTGGGATGTGATGAAAGCCGGCGATCCCATTCCGCAGGATGTGCTGCAAGCTATGGCCAAGCTGGGCGCGGACATACGCCACGCGCAAAAACTCTGGCACGTCCAGCAAATCGACATCAATGACGACGGCGCCAAAGAGCTGATGATCTCGAATGTGATTGAATGGTGCGGCACCGGCGGCTGCGGCGCCTGGCTCTGGCAGCGCAACCGGCAAGGGTTGCGCAATTTGCTGCCTACCGATGACATCCTAACCGTCGCCGTCGAAATTGACACCACCACCGCCGGCGGCTATCACGATCTTCGCTTCTATCATCGCACCTCGGATGAAAACAACCGCGCCGTTCTCGTCAGCGACAAGTTTGTGTGGAACGGTGCGATCTATGCCTTCCACTCGCGCCAACAACACGGCGAGTATCTCGAATCGATGTTGCCGGCGTCGAGCTGGAAAGTCGTGCCGTGAAACGATTTTCTTGCCCAGCACAAGAGTAGCTTATCTGTCAGATTTTTTGACTGGAAATTTTGGGGCAACCCCCGGCCGTGAGCTTCTTTTCTTCGCCCCCGCTTGCATTTGAACAGGGACTTTGTTAAGCTTGCTGCACGATTTACATGAGAAAGCCTGTTTTTATGAATTCGCTGAGCTAGAGTTTGACAGAGTCCGTCAAACAAGCAAGCGCATGAACAAGAGGCGTTAACATCAGCGCGCTACGCGGCGCATGAATTTTTCTTCAACGAGATTTTGGTGTGATTCTTATGAAATGCTTATCGTGCGGTCATCATGTGATCAAACGGGCAAAATTTTGTGATGCATGCGGCGCCCCGATCGTGCCGCGCGTCAGCATACGCGCGGAATCGGCAAAAAAATCATGGCATATGATGGCGGCGCTTGTGCTGCTTGGAATTGTGGCAGGCGCGGGCAGCGTCTATCTTCTTACCAAGCCGCAAGAAGCAGCGCACAACCACGCCGGCTTTGACCCTTCGTTGCGCGGTGAAGCGCTGGCGCAGCGCTATCCCGGCGTCTATCAAGTGGCCGCGCAATTCATCTGCCCGTGCGGCTCGTGCACCGACGGCCTGGAAGTTTGCGATTGCGACATGATCAACGGCTCCTTTCAAGTGCGCGCTGAGATTTTTAATCTGCTGCAAACACACGAGCCGCCGCACGTCATCGAACTCATTGACGCGCGCTATGGCTATCGTAAAAGCGATGCCTCCCTCCCGCCAAGCTCATGGGAAAAACTGCCAACCCAAACGACTCCCTAACGCATGTATCCTGATCTCTTCACCATTGGTCCCGTCACCCTGCACAGCTTCGGTTTGATGGCGATGCTGGGCTTTCTCGTGGGCGCCCTCATCATGCGCCGCGAGTTTGGCCGCATCGGGGTCGAGCCGGATCTCGCGATTACCATTTCGACCGCGGCGCTCATTGGCGGCTTTGTCGGCGCGCGCCTGTACTACATCATCGAGCATTGGCCCGACTTTGCCGAGCCGATTCCAAACGTGTTCTGGCGGGGCGGATTCGCGTGGTATGGCGCTTTACTCGGCCTCCTGCTCGTTTGGGGCTGGAAATTTTTCGCCGCCAAAAAAGAAAAAATTCCAGCGACAACGTTGCCGCTGCTCAAACAAAATGCCGGACTGCTCATTTTTGCCGCTTATCTGGGCGCACGCATTCCGATCATTGTCAAGCATTGGCGTCACCTCGACGAATCGTTTGCGATGGTTTTTAGCGGCGCCGGGCTGGTGTGGTACGGCGGTTTGTTCGGCGGCACACTCGCGGTGATGTGGGCGATTCATCATTACAAAATGCCCTTCTGGCAAACCGTTGACATTGTCGCAATGCTGTTGTTAGTTGGGCAAAGTTTCGGTCGCATGGGCTGCTTTCTCTCGGCAGACGGTGATTATGGCCCGCCCTCCGACGTGCCGTGGGCCATGGCATTCCCTAACGGCGTGGTGCCGACCACGGAACGCGTACACCCGACGCCGCTGTACGATATTATTTTATTGTTGACGGCCTTTGCCCTCATCTGGAGAATTCGCAAACGCCCGTTTGTGCCAGGAACGTTATTCGGGCTTTATCTCATTGCCGCGGGTAGTGAGCGCTTCATTACGGAATTCTGGCGCCGCACGCCCAAAATCGCTTTTGATTGGATGACGCTGGCGCAAATGATCAGCATCGGAATGATACTCGCGGGGGGAATCCTGATTTATCTCCGGCGGAAAGCCAACAAAAAAGACCTACTGCAATGACGGCATCCGGTCAACTGGATTTCGTCAAGCCATGATCCAAAAACTGTTCAACTCGTTTATTAAATTCCTCCATCGCCTCGAAGTGAATCCAATGCCCGGCATTGGGTATCATGGTCAATTTGCTATTGGGAAAATGGGAGAGAATAAGGGCGTGATCGTGGTCGAGATGATAATCGGAATTTTCCCCGCCGATAAAAAGAGTTTGCCCCTCGAAACGCGCGTGAGCCGGCGGTTCATAAGTCGCCATCTCCGTTTGAAACGCCAATAAAGCCGGCAGATTCACGCGCCAACCAAAAGAATTGCCCTCGTTTCGAACCAAATTCGTCAACACAAATTGCCGCGTGGTCGTATTGGCAAGTCTTTTTGACAAAGCCTCGTCAGCTTGCTGGCGCGTGGAGAATTGCGCGAGGGGCAACTCCGCCAAAGCCTCCAAAATTCCCGCCGAGGAGCTGCGATACGCGCGCGGCGCAATATCTTCGATAATTAAGCCGCGCAAGCGTTCGGGATAATGAAATGCAAACTCCATCGCCGCCACGCCGCCCATCGAATGGCCCAGCACATAAGCTGCTTCCAAATTGTGTTGATCAAAAAAACTCTTGAGATCTTCTCGCAGGGCTGCGAAACTGTGTTCGGGCGTGTGCGGCGACTCCCCGTGATTGCGCAGATCAACGGCCAAAATGCGATATGTTGCGCTCAGTGATTTGGCCACCCGCTGCCAGTTCTGTGACGAGCCCAGCAGGCCGTGCAAAATAACCAGAGTTTTTGCGCCTTTGCCGTATTCCCGAAAGGCTAATGTGAGCGGAGACATTTCTTTTGGAGGTTAGTTCGCAGCCGCTTGCGTGCGTTTGCGAAGCTAAAACGTCACGCCGCCGCCGATGACAAACTCGCTGTGACTAAACATCAGCAACTTGACAAAAGCAAACGGCAGGGTTTTACTTCTACCAAAGCGCGCGCCAAAGATGCCGTTCAAACCGATATCCGTATCACTGACATTGCGGTAAGACCAATGGCTGATGCCCAAACCGCCGCCGGCATACCAGCGCGGACTTTGGCGCACCGGGAAATCATACAAAAAATCGCCGTTAATTGAAAACAATGACCCGTGCTCGACAAATGCAATTTCAAGATTGGGATTGGCGCGCCAGCGCTTTGCGATCGGGTGCGTCAAGTGCCCGCCGAGAAACAGCGCGTCGCTGTCCAGATAAAAGCCGCCGCGCACACCATAGCGGGTTTGCGCCTGCGCTTCGTTCGAATTGACGGCGAGTACAACCAACAGCAAATGGAATGTGGCGAGGAATCGCATAGAGGATAATTTGAGGTTGAGTTACACGAGTGAGAAGAAACCCTGTTGCAAGCGGCTTTCCTGGTAATCGAGTTTCTTCACGGTTGCAAAGAAGTGGCGCAGTTTCGCCGCGTCTTTCACGCCCGC
>QEVD01000572.1 GCA_003576975.1 Candidatus Zhuqueibacterota bacterium | reverse complement strand
GCCGTAATACCAACTGCCCGCGACCAGGGACTCAGCGCGCACGGCTTTATAAATGTCATAGTAGCTGCGTTTGCCATCAACGAAATTGTAGATTTCATCCACCATCAAGCCATGCAGATCACTCTTGAAAGACACTTTGCCGCGTTTATCAAAATACGTGTCCAGCGAGGCGGCGTTGGCGGGAACCTTTCTGCTGGCTGCCGCTTCTTCCGGCGTGAGCTTGATCGCTTGCGGACTGGCGTCGAAGAGTTGTTGATAATAGGCTTGGAGATCGGCCTTCAGCTCGCGTTCCTTCAAACTCATGCGCGCCGCGAGTTGGGCGATTGTGCGGCTGGCATTGGCGTCATTACCGGCAAACACCTGCATCGAATTCATCGCGCGCCGCTCGCGTTGCATGCCCTGTTCGAGCACAATCGTGGCATCCTTCCAGGCCTGCGCGCCGTCGTTGCGATTCTCCTGCATGACATTCATCGCAACTTGCACATCTTTCGCCAGGCGTTTGGCGCCCTGCGCAAAGGTTTCGCTTGCCAGCAGCGGCACATCGTCGCTTGCGGCAAAAGCCAGATAATAAGCCATGGCGCCGATGAGAAAATTATTCCGCCGGAGTTGTGAGGCATCGATGTTGTCAAGATCGTCATCCGAGGAATGAATGAAATCATCGTGCCAGTTGATCAACGCCACAGCCGGCACGCCAATCGCGCCTTCCACGAAACAGCGATGATCCGAGGCATCGAAATAAGGCACGAACGCGGCATTGTAGTTGTCCCGCGTGCCGCGCGTCGAGTACATCGGACGCGAATAGGGATGCGGCATGCCGCCCTGCCGGCCGGCGGCGAGATACGAATTATGCGTGTGAATTAAAAATGTGCCAATGCTCTCGAACAGCGCATCGAGATAAGAGGTGCGCGAATGCGGCGCAAAGATCAAATGCTGAATGCGATTCCCCATCGACTGCTTCGCGCCCGACATATCTTGATGCAGATTCACCAGCATTTTTTTCGGCTCTTCGGGAAAATCTCGGAAATAGCGATACTCGGAGTAAATTTCATCCGTCCACCAAAAGCGAATATCGCGCAACGGCCGCGGCATTTTGCCCTCGGCGATCAATTTGTTGAACACACGCGCCAGCTCGAGAATATTGCCGCAGCCGCTGCCGTCGTCATTAGCCGAGCCTTGCTCTTCCTGCAAATGCGCGGTGATGATGATTTGCTGATCATGATGCGCCGTGCCGCGAATCCAGCCTTCGACAAAACCGGTGCGGCCCGGCTTGGGCGTGATGTCGGTATCGACTTTGGCCTTCACCACAACTTTACCGCCACGGGTGCGTTTGCCGGCGGCAAAATAATCCTGCATACCGTCGCTTGCGAGTATTTTGCGCAGGGTTTCACCTTTGCGCGGCGAAATTAAGAAAGCGAACGTGCCCGCTTTGCCTGCCGGCGGCTCATAGGGAATGCGGCTCCACGCAATCTGATCGGGATAATCCATCAGCGTTTTGTTTTCGGCAATGGCGTAACTCACGATACCGAGCGCGCCTTTTTCCCACACGGCCCGGTGAACGACTGCGCCAGGCGAGGCGCTGGTCAGTACAATTTTGCCTTTGACGTCGAGACTATCGAGAACCTTCGCAGAACCATCACCGATCCAAATCAATTCGGCTGTGACATTCGCGTCGCTGCTGCCGTCGGCGAGATGAACCGCGTGATCGGCCATGTCCGCCAGCTTCAATTCCACCGGTTCGATCATCCACAACTCCGCCGTGCGCGCGGTGTAATTCGGGCCTTGCCGCACTTGTTCCACAAAACGCACATCTTCCAAACCCGCTTCTTTCGCGGCTTGTATGACGTAATCCGCCGCCTTGAAATAACCTTCCATGCCCGAGTCGCGATGCCAATGCGAAAGCCAGCGAATATGCTCAAAGGCGCGATCGCCGGAAATCTCGTTTTGCAGCATGCGAATTTCATCATCGGAAAGAAAAGGTGTGGTTTGCGCAAACAAGGTTACGGTATTCCCACACAAAAAACACGCCAGCACAAACAACCTGGTGAGTTTGTTCACCGTCCGCCTCCTCATGAGTTAGAATTGAATTTGATCTTATCGCTTTGACACGACGCAAGCAACTTGCAGAGAGAATATGCTTAAATTTCTCCCCACACGATCTGACGATAGCTCACCGGATCCGTATCGCCTTCGGTGGAGATTAACAAAACTTTCGAAGCCGAGTTCAATTGCAGCGCAGTTTTCACGCTCTGATACTCCGGGCATTCGCTCACACCTGCGAGCAACCCCAAAGTCACGGCGCCGGATTCGCCTGAAATCACACGATCATCTCCGGCCAGCGAATTGCCCAGAATGCGCATACCGCGCTGTGTGATTTGATCTTCGCACGCCACGAACGCGTCGGCATAATCGCGCAAAAGAGGCCAGGCCAGCGAGCTGGGTTCACCGCATGACAAGCCGGCCATGAGAGTCGGCGGATAAGATTTGATTGTTTTCGGCCTGCCGTCGTACTCGCGCATCGCCTGATAATAGCAAGCGCAAACCGCCGGTTCCACCACCGCAAAAATCGGCCGTTGCTCGCCCCACAATTCAACACAATACGACAACAAGGCTGAGGCAAATGAGCCAACGCCGCATTGCACAAAAATGTGTGTCGGGATCGCCGGCCATCTGCTCACACGCCTCGTGCAAAATGGTCAAATAGCCTTGCATGATGCGGGTGGGAATTTCTTCGTATCCCGGCCATGCCGTATCCTGCACCAAAATCCAGCCGCGCTGCTCCGCGTGTTGCGCGGCGAGATGAACAGCCTCATCATAGCTGCCATCAATCTTCACGGCTTGCGCGCCATGTCCGGTAACGGCCGCGACTCGTGCGGAAGCTGTGTCGCGCGGCATGTATATAACGGCCTGGCAACCGAGTTTTTGCGCTGCCCAAGCCACAGCACGGCCGTGATTGCCGTCCGTTGCCGTTGCCAGTGTTGTCTCGCGCAACTGCGCACGAACGCCGGCCTGTTGAAACAGCGCGAACGACACCTCATCATTGAGTTGCCGGTCCTTCTGTGCAATCACATGCGCGATGGCATAGCTCGCGCCCAAAACTTTAAAGGCATTCAAACCGAAACGCTGGGATTCGTCTTTCACCCACAAATTGGCAAGCCCGAAACGTTGCGCCAGATGAGAAAGCTTTGCCAACGGCGTGGGTGAATAATCTGGAAAGCTGCGGTGAAAGGTGCGCACGGTTGCCGCGACTTCAGGCGAGAACGGCGAGGTGAAATCCCGGTTTGCATGCCGGTTTCGAGAGTTGTTGAGGTTGAGCTGGTGAGTTATCACGGTTTTTGCGGCATCCTACACCGATTTTTAACTTGCCTGAAAATCGGTATGAGGCATTGCATCAAAAAAGTTTTAAGGAAACCAACCTTTTCTTAAACAGGAGTGAACAGAGTAAACAGAGAAAAAATCTCCGTTGTCTCTGTTTGCTCCTGTTCTGATTCTTTACCGAATTCGAGCGGCCCGAAAGGCTGCGCTTTTCAGCTTGTCTAAAAAACCGAGGTAGAAAATTAATCGCCTAACATGACCGGCTGCAATATATCATGCCGTTAGGAGATGAGCAAGGGACAATTTTTAAAATGACAAGAAACGGGTGGTAACTCAGGCCTTGACTTTGTTCCTTTTGTATGCGAAACTCAGCCAGGAAAACAAAATTTCCAAAAAACAGGAGCAGAATGACCAGCGCGATTACCTCAAAATCAAAAATTTGGGCCGCTTTTGCTGCAGTTTATTTCATTTGGGGATCAACGTATTTAGCCATGCGTTTTGCGATTACAACCCTGCCGCCATTTCTCATGGCCGCAACGCGTTTTCTCGTTGCCGGCGGGGTGTTATATGCCTGGGAACGTGTGCGCGGTACGCCGAAACCTACGCCGCTGTTGTGGAAAGTTACAGGTATTAGCGGCGCGTTGTTGCTCTTGGGCGGCAACGGTGGCGTCGTGTGGGCGGTTCAGTACGTGCCCAGTGGCTTAACAGCAGTACTAGTCGCGACCGTGCCCATGTGGGTGGTAATCCTCGGTTGGTTGTGGCAAAATCGCGGCCGGCCTGACGGCAAAACGATTTTTGGAATCATCATCGGCCTCAGCGGCATTGCCGTGCTGGTCGGTCCGGAACGCCTGATGGGCAGCGGCGCGGTTGATCCGCTGGGCATGATCGTG
>QEVD01000038.1 GCA_003576975.1 Candidatus Zhuqueibacterota bacterium | reverse complement strand
TGCGCATGTAAATGTGCGCCGGCATATGCACAAGATGTCCCGCACCCGGTGAAATGCTACCCAGGCGATCAGCGCATGCCAGCGCCTTTTCAGGATGCGGCGAAGCCTCAACAGCGTGAATGTAGTAATGATTTGCGCCCGGATGATTGGGATTGCGGCGGAGCACCGCTTCAAGCGTTGTAACGATTTCCGGTGTATTAACATCGGGCCGGCCCTCTTTATCCCAATGATTCCAGGGATTCAAATCCATCAAGGCTTCAGCAAACAGCGTTGCCGCATCGAGATCATCCGGAAATTTTTGTGAAAACTCGCGCATGGCGTTGGCGTAGGCGAGATCGAGAGTTTCGCGCGCAATGGTGGAATCGAGTGAATAGCGTTGCGCCAGCGCTTGAATGTAGCCGCGCTCGTTCTCGCTGACTTGCGCTGCAAGTAAGTTGGCTTTTTGTGCCATCGCGTAAGCCTCCGGTACGACGCCGGGATCCATTGAGGAGTTGATATTCGGGCCAAGCGCCAATGCGATTCCCCAATAGGCCATGGCGCAGGTCGAATCGAGTCTCACCGCTTCCTTAAAAGAACGAATAGCTTCAGGATGATTAAAGGCATACGTTAAAATCAGGCCCTGATCAAAATATTTTTGCGCCAATGGCGACTTGGTGGTGATGGCATGATGATGCTTGCCGAGATCGTTGAACAACGGCGCGATACGTTTTTCATCTTTTGTTTTCGGTTGACTGAAATTTACCGCCAAGAACGCCGCGCCTAACAGAAGCGTGTAAAAAACGAGGTAAGATTGCCAGGATTTGATTCTCACAGGCTGCCTCCTTTTCCAAATGCTTGCAAAATGGTCATGCTTTTCGCCCGCCGAAAATGGCATGCCCGGCTTTCATCCAATAGACATCGATATCTACAAACCCCGCTTGCGCCAGCCATTGCAATTGCTCGAAGAGACCCGAAGGTTTGTCGATGGCATCCGGATGGCGGTACATGTTCCACTCGCTTCGCTGAAAATACTCGAATGCGCGCAGATCGCCATCGAGGTATAACGCGCGTTGGCGCGTTGCCTCATCCCAGGCTTCCGCAGCAACGGCTACGCCCTGAGCATGCGCGGGCTGAACCACATCTGCAACAAGAAATACACCCTCTGATTCCAACAGTTCAAATATATCGCAATAGAGCTGAAGTTTTTGATTGCCGTCCAAATGATGAATGGCCAGCGAGGAGAGCACGGCCTGAACGGGATGCGGCAATTTGCGCCAATCGGAAGCAGCCAGATCGAAGTGAACCGTATCAAATCGTTCACCAAAACGGGCGAGGCGGCTCTGCGCCTTGTTCAGCATTTCGCGTGAACCGTCGAAGCCGTGCACGATACTCGTCGTGAAGCGTTGGAGTACGGCTTCAGCTAGCAAGCCTTCGCCGCAACAAAGTTCCAGTACATGAAATGTTTGCGTGCGCGGCGGAATCAACGCAACGAGAGTTTGCATTTGAACTTCACGCTCCGGCACAAAGTAGTTGCCGTAATCGATGAATGTTTGCGAGCTTTGTTCGTCCCAGGCGCGGCCGGAATCAGAATTTTTTTGTGGCATGCGAGTTTTGCCCTGAAGTTGATTTGGTTGAGGCCATAGATAATTCCAGCAAGGCAAAGATGCAAGCAAAATGAAACGCAATCGCAACCGGCATATATTTTTCCGCTTGATTTTTTGGCGGTGATATGGTAATCTGCACGCAGCCAATGTGAACAAGTCATCCACCATACCCATCTTACAATCCGTCGAATTGCTTGACAACCGTCCGGACTCGCGGTTTTCCACTTCCCGAGGAGATTCTTCAAAAGCATGCTCAGTTTGACCAGATTTCACGAAGCGCAAAAAATATCCTATAACATGTTCCGATGCGCTCGAGCGATTACCCAAGCTTGCTTTTAATTTGTGGCGCGGCGTTATATGCCAAGCATCCAACACGGCGTTGAGCGCGTGACAAAAATTTCGCAAGATAACAGCGATAAACCACGCCCGAAAAAGACTGAACGGTTAGAATTGCTCATAACATTCATCTGAGAGATGTGAAGCGGGAGAACATGCGAATCAAAATTTTCCTAGTTATTGCGGGGCTGTTGTGGATAGGCGCGCCGGCGCGCGCGCAAAATTTCCCTGCGCCGGTTGGTTTTGTGAATGACTTTGCACATGTGATTCCGGACGATATTGAAGCACAAATCACAACATTAACGACAGAACTCGAGCAGAAAACCGGCGCGGAAGTCACGGTTGTTACCATCGATTCCATCGGCGATTACGACTATACCGATTACGCCATCCGCCTGTTCGAAAAATGGGGCATCGGAAAGAAGGGGAAAGACAACGGCGTTTTGATTTTTTTGACTGTGCAGGAACGTAAAGCGCGTATTGAAGTCGGCTATGGCTTTGAGGGTATTCTGCCGGATATTACTGCGGGGCGAATTTTTCGGCAGTACATGGTGCCTGATCTGCAGCGCAATGATTTCGGCGCGGGTTTGCTTGCAGGCGTGCGTGTGATCGTGGGCGTAATCGCCGAGGATGCTGGTGTAGAAATCACCGGCGCCATTCGACCCCGTTTAAGCCGGCGGCCAGAGGAGGGCGAGTTCCCGGTTACAATGCTGATCATCATCATCGTGATTCTCATTATTCTTGCGCGTTCCGGTTTGCTCGGGCCGATGTTGTATTCCGGCGGACTTGGCGGCGGGCGTTATCGCGGTGGAGGTTGGGGGGGCGGCTTTGGCGGTGGTGGATTTGGAGGCGGCGGTTTTGGCGGCTTCGGCGGCGGCCGCAGCGGCGGGGGAGGGGCGGGAGGAAGTTTTTAAAACGAAGCAATGCCCAGGAAAACGATTGGTTGCAACGCAGGCTGAACTTATCGAAGCGTGATTATTTAAGTCGAACGCTTTACCAGCTTGGAATGTTGTACACGCAAATCTCCACATAGGCCTAAGAGGCGTGACAAAAGTAGAGAAGAACAATCATGAAAAAAATACCGGCTTCTCCGGAAACGATTTTTGCGGAATACATTAACGATTGGCAAACGGCTTTTGGCAGCGGGCTGGAGGCCGTCATCCTTTATGGCAGCGTCGTGCGCGGCGAATATTCCGGCCAAAGCTCGGACATTAATTTTTTGGTCATACTCAAACCGGAGGCCATGAAAAAGCTGCGCACGGCTATTCCGTTTACCGAAAAATGGCGCCAGCACGGCGTGGTCGCGCCGCTGGTGTTGACGCGCGATTTCTTACGCGCTTCACTCGATAGCTTTCCCATCGAGATTCTGAGTTTGCAACGCCATCATCGTGCTCTGTTTGGCGAAGACGTGCTGCAGGATTTGGCTCCGTCACCTCAGCATGTGCGGCTGCAACTCGAGCGTGAAATCAAGGGCAAGTTGGTTCATTTGTGGAAAGGTTTTTTGAGCGTTGGCGCTGAGCGCAATGCTTTGCACGATTTGCTGGTCCGCTCAATTAGCGATTTGTATGCGCTCTTCGAAGCCTTTTTGTTCTTAAAGAATGAAGAGATTCCCGTGAAACGCAAGGAGCTTTTCCAGCAAGTCGCGCGTGTGGCGAATTTGGACGAGAGTTTTATCGCGCCGCTGCTGCGTTTGCATGAACACGAGAGCCGCCCGTATCGTGAAGAGTTGTGGCGATTGACGGAGGATTACCTCGTTCAAATCGAAAAATTTTCTGACTATATTGATCGGATGTAAATTTCATCTCAACTGTTTGAAGGAGGATTGGAAAATGGGTAAAAAGTTTCTTATCGGCCTGGGCGTTGTTGTGGTTTTGGGTTTTCTATTGTACAGTTTTTTTTCCGGCAACTATAACAAGCTGGTGGGCCTCGATGAAGGCGTGAAACAGGCTTGGGCGGAGGTGCAAAACAACTATCAGCGCCGCGCAGATTTGATCCCAAATCTCGTGGCGACCGTGAAAGGCGCGGCAGATTTTGAAAGGGAAACGCTGGAAAGTGTCATCGAAGCGCGCGCCAACGCTACCCGGCCGGAAATCAATGTTGATGCCGACAAGTTATTGAATGATCCGCAGGCCTTTCAGCGCTTCCAGCAGGCGCAGGATAACCTGACTTCGGCATTGAGCCGGCTGCTCGTGGTTGTGGAACGGTATCCCGAGTTGAAAGCCAATCAGAATTACCTCGATTTGCAAACACAGCTCGAGGGCACGGAGAATCGCATCACCACCGCGCGCCGGCGTTTTAATGAAACGGTGCAGGGCTTCAACAGCACGGCGCGCACGTTTCCGACCAACATTATCGCCGGCATATTCGGGTTCAGCCAAAAGCCTTATTTTGAAGCCTCGGCAGAAGCGCAGCAGGCTCCGAAGGTGGATTTTTCCAGAGAGCAGAATTGAGGCGATCGTTATCTAAATCGCAAACAGCCAGGGCAGCAGAATTTCTTTATTGGTCGAAGGCTCGACAAGTGAGCCGGAGCGGCAGTCGTGAATCACTGTCCGGGCTTTTGCAATCGGATTGGCGGTTTGAATTGAAGGTTCCGTTGGCGAAATGAACATGGCGAAGAGAACGGTCACAACGCCGCGCATCATCTCCGTCTCGCGACGTACGGATATTCCGGCTTATTATGCCAATTGGTTTATGCAGCAAGTCGAGCGGGGTGAAGTCATCTACCCCAATCCGATGAGCTTCAAGCCTGTACGCCTTTCTTTGCGGCCCGAGCATGTGTTGTTCCTGGTCTTTTGGACGCGCAATCCTTACCCGCTTGAAAAGTATCTCGATCGGCTCGATCAGCTTTATGGCCGGGCGTACTATTTTCATTTTACTATTAATGGCCTGCCCAAAACAGTGGAGACCAATAACCCACCGCTTGATTTTGCTGTCGCAACGTTTCAGCGTCTCGCTGCGCGTTATCCCGGTCAAATTTTCTGGCGTTATGATCCAATTGTGTTGTCGGATCAGACGCCAGTAGAGTATCACGTGCAGAAATTCGGCGAGTTGGCGGAACGCTTGCTCGGCGCCACGGCACGTTGCTATTTTTCATTTGTCAATTGGTACCAAAAGGTGCAGCGTAATTTAGCCCGGGCGAGCCGGCAGCATGGCATATCCTTTCGTGATGCGGCGTTGCAGGAACGGCTTGACCTTGTGCGCCAGCTTGTTGCACTTGCCGTGGCGAACGGCATGCAGCTTTATTCGTGTTGCCAGGATGAGCTTTGTGAGATTCCACAGGTTGAGAAAGCGCATTGTGTTGATGTCGAGACCGTCCGGCAAATTGCGCCTGAGCGTTATCGCATGCTGAAGGCCACACCTACGCGCGACGATTGCGGTTGTTACGAAAGCCGGGATTTAGGCTATTATGATAGCTGTCCGCACGGTTGTGTTTATTGCTACGCCAATCTTGACCGCGCCAGGGCCAGGGAATTTCACGCGCAATATCTCAAGAATAGAGTTCTGCCCTACGATGGCCGCACAAATTAAAATGGCCCGTGACGAGATTTTCGTCGCGGGCCTTCTCATTGTCAATCAGAATTTCTGGGAAGAACTTTGTTGAGTTCCTCAGAAATGGTTATTCGAAAGTGTTAGATCTCGCCGCGCGGCCGGCGATGCGCGAATTTTTCATCCCAGATGAATAATTTTTGCTCACGCAACTTCTTGAAAAAATCCTCGCTCAACTCGCCACGCACCACAGTTTTGTGATCTTTTTGATCAATGTTGATGCTGTTCAACGCATCAACTGCCGGACGATCCTCTGCGACCGAAAGTTTTGCCGCTGCCAACCCGCCGCGCATTAAATCGACCAAAAGCTTGCTGGTCTCCGCCTTGCCGCAGTCGATTTCACCCGCGAACGTCACGCCTTTTTCAACGCGCGCTGAGAACGCCACGGCATTCACATCCTCAAACTTGGGGAATTGCTGTCGCAATTCCTCGGGAACGTGTCCCGCCTTTTTCATGTCCTCCGTAATCTCGACTGCAAACCAGAATTGATCGCCATAGCTCACTTTCTTTTCCAATTCCGCAAGCATGTTTGCCGGCACACCGCGCGTCTCGGGTTTCTCACCTTGCAGCAGAGCCACGATCCAATCACGATCGCCGGCATATAACGTGTTCGCGTCGGCGAAACACCATGCCCGGTTATCTCTGCCTTTGGCAGAAGTATAAATTGTATGCGTGCCAACCGTTTCCTCCTGCCAGGGCAGTTCCTGTTTTTGCTCAAGGCTCTTTTGTTTGAGATAATCTTTGAGACGCTGCTCATCAAATTTGCCGTGAACGATCACGCAGAAATCCTGCTTTGCCTGTGGCGCGGGCGCGGCGCCAACCAAAATCGTGTGAATATCGCGGCGCGGATCGAAACCCGTGGCGGTTTTGAATTCTTCGATATCCTTGTCCTGCCATTCCTCGTGCATGCGTTCTTCCATCACCTGCAATATTTCTTCTGCCAGCGGCGACTGGGCAATCTTGCTGACATCACTGTAAAGAATCATGGAACTTGCCGCCGGCAGGTGTTTGAAGTCTTCACGCGCCGCCAACGGAATTTCTGTTTGCTTGCGCTGGCAAGCCGTGATGGCGATGAGAGCGAGCAGCGCAAGGAAAAATTGTTTTCGCATGGAAGGGTCTCCCTAAAAATTTTTGCGTTTAAAAGAAAAAACTGCCAGGCCAAAGAAAAACAGGCCGATGAGCAGCGAATGCCAGAGCGGCACCCAGCTTGCCACCGTCTCGCCCATCACCGTTTCGGTTACCATTTTTCCAAGTTCGAACGTGCGGGGGGTGATGTAATAAAGCCCGTCAACAAGCCATTGATAAATTTTTTCAGACAGTAAGGCATAAATTTGATTGCGTTTGAATAGGAATGGACTGAAGAACGTGATCAAATAAGCGCCCATGATCGTAACCGCTGAGTTTTGCAGCGTTACGCCCAGAAAAACCATGAAACCGTACAACACCGCAAAGGTTGCGGTGATCATCACTCCGCTGAGCAAAAACGGCCAATGCCACATGCCGGTTTTGAGCGAGAGAATGAGCCAGGCGCCGCCGATCAAATAGAATACATTAAACGTGACAATCGCGAGTGCGCCGAGAAAACGCCCAAACAACAACCGTTCGCGAGAAATCGGTTTGGCCAGCAGCCAGTCAATATTGCCCTTGTCGAGCATGTTGGGCACGAGACTCGCGGTTGCAAAAATCGAAAAAAACAAGCCGCCGGTGAACAGCGCGCCCGCCAAGACCGACTCAATGCCAATCACGAATTTATCCACGCTCACCTCAATTCCCTCGGCTTCCTTGCCGAAAAGCGAGAGCGAGGCAATCGCGCCATCAACCGCATCGACATTCAAAGCCAGCAGCAAAACCGCCAGCACGATGGAAGAGACAATAAAAAAGCCGATAAACGTTTTGCGCGCAAGCGACTCACGGAACGTGTAATAACAGACGGCCCAGAGCTGGTTCATGATTTACCCTCCGAATTTTTCGCTTCCGCAGCGGAGAAGACCATGTTGAAATCCGTCGTCTCCGTGCCTTGAATCGTCTGAAAAAAGCTTTCTTCGAGCGTTTGCCGGTGCGGAATGATGGCTTGAATCAAGGTACGATGCTGGCGCAACAGGTCGATGATTTCGTTCAAAGGCTCAGGCCCGGATACGACGAGATCGAGATGGCCGTTGTTAGCCTCGGCAAAGCTGGCGCGTGCGCGAATTTGCTGCATCAACTCGGCATCTTTCACGGAAGCCTGCAAGCGATAGCGCTGATCGGAAATCGTCAACTCCTGTACCGTGCCCTGGCGCAGCAACATACCCTTGTTAAGAATGGCGACTTCGTCACAGATCATCTCGACTTCGGAGAGCAGATGGGAGTTGATGAAAACCGTTTTGCCTTGCGCTTTGAGTTCAACCAACAGATCGCGAATCTCCTTGCGGCCAATGGGATCGACGCCGTCTGTCGGTTCATCGAGAATGATCAGCTCGGGATCGTGCAGCAGCGCTTGCGCAATGCCAAGGCGTTGCAGCATGCCCTTGCTGTATTTCTTCGTGCGCGTATCGCGCCATTCCCACATTTTCACACGCTTGAGCAACAATTCTGCGCGCTTCAGGCGTTCGGCTTTGTCCTTCATTCCGCTCAACCGGCCGCAATAATCGAGCAGGGCCGCGCCGCTGAGAAATTCCGGGAAGCGATGGTTTTCAGGAAGGTAGCCCACGCGTGTGCGTGCCCCGGGATTTGCGACGGAAATGCCGAACATCGTGGCGTTGCCGCTGTCCGCGCGCTGCAAACCGAGCAGAATTTTGATGAAAGTGGTTTTGCCGGCGCCGTTCGGACCGAGCAAGCCGAAAATTTTTCCGGGCGCGACGGTCAGGCTGACGTTCTGCAAAGCCTTGACGCGGCCACGATTGAAATGGCGCGTTAAGTTTTGCGTTGCGATAATGGGGGGCATACAAGCTCCTGTTTGGTGGCAGAACTTGTACGTGCAAGAGCGACTTTTGGTTACAGACGAATTTGGCGGGAGTGAACGCCGAAAACGGTGGCGAAAGCTATGATACCCGAATAACGCTATTCAGACGCGCGACCGCGCGGTTTTGAGTTTGCGCATGCCGTAAAGCAGCAGCAGCAAAGCGCCGGGCAGCAGCACCACCAGCACGATCAGCCAGTCTGGCGTACCGAACAATGCGCCGATCCAAACCAGAGAAGCGAAGCGAAATGCGCGTCCCACCAGTCCGGCAAGGGCAAAGTAATACTTGTTATATTTTGAGGAAATGGCATATAAACGCAGCGGCTCGGAGGAAATCGGCAGAAAGGAAGCAAAGGCAATAATCGAGAAGGGATATTTGTCGAAGCCGGCAAATAGTTTCGACACCAGCTTGATGTCTTTCACGTCGAGCATTTTGCCGCGGCGGACGATGAGATCATAGATGGCGTATTCCAATAAAAATGCAAAAAATGTCGCAGCGGTTGCAACCGCAATTACGGACAGGCCATCGGTCGATTGGCTTGCCAATAATACCAGCACATTTACCGGCACCGGGAAAAATGCGCAAGCAACGCTAATGAGTACGAACAAAACGGGTAATCCATAAAATTGTTCGGTAAAAACCCCGGCCCGTGCAATCAAAATGAGAACGCCCCATGCTATAATCACAGGAGCCGCACGCAGAATCTTCTCGCGTAGTGCCATGAATGCCGCTTTCGTAAGATGTGAGTTCGAGCAAAAGAATAGCGCGAAGATACGAAAGCTTTTTTCTTTTCTAAAGCCTTTTTTCAAGGCAAAAAAGCCTCGCTCACCTTGTTTCATTTCATGAGCGAGGCTTGAGAAATTCACAAAAATGATCGGGTCAACGCAACAACACCATCCGTTTCATTTGCTTCATGCCCTCGATTTCCAAAACATAGAAATACACGCCCGAGGCCATCACGGTTCCGAACTCATCCAAGCCGTCCCAAACAGCGCTGTGCATTCCTGCGGGTTGATCGCCATCGACCAGCACGCGCACCAGCTTGCCGTTGAGATCGTAAATCTTCAACGTGACGTGCGCCAGGCCTTCGTTCAAAACATACGTAATGCGCGTTTCGGGATTGAAGGGATTGGGATAATTTTGCAGCAGCACAAAAGTCTCGGGTGGTGCAGCCGCCTCCTGTGAGGATTCTTCCACGCTGGTGGGCGGCGGGCCCGGATCGGTAAAACTCGTAAACGGCGTGAGAATGCCATACAGCAGGCTCAGGCGAATGACTTCTTTTTTCCATTCTTCCCATTGATTCGAGCCATGCGGCACGCCCGCCATCAACACTAGCAACGCGTCGATTTTGTATTTTGCCCACATGCGCGGCAAAAAACGATTCGCCAGCGAGTCTGCGGTGAAATTCACGCTATAATCATAGCGCACCGGCGTTCCGGCGCCGGCGCCAAGTAACGTCACCTGCGCCGGCCCGGGTTGAGCGTAGCGCCCCAACACCACGAGCTGCTCGCCGACATAAATGTCCGGCAACTGCAACGGATATACTTCGCTCGTCACCGCCGGTGTAAAGTCGATGCGAATGTTTTGCAACAACGGATTGCGAATCTTGCTGTAAAACGCGCTGATGCGGCTATTAACCTCGTCGTTGCCCAAAAACTCGGCGATGCCGTTGTTATTCGCGGCAACCTGGGTGAGTAACGCTTGATTCACGTCGCTGCCAATACCGAACACGAAAATGCGCACATTGTGTGTGTTGGCGTTGATCACCGCCTGTTGATCGAGCGAGGCAATGCCGTCAGTGATAAAGATGATGATGTTGGCCGTAGTGTCGCTCATGTTCTGGCCCAAGCCCGACAGCAAGGCCGCCTGCAAATCCGTGCCGCCGGTGGCTTGAATTTGAGTGATGAAGTTGCGTGCGGCCGTAATCTCCGTGTCCGTTGCAAGCACAGGATTCGAACGGAATCTCGTGACCGTGGAATTGAATTTGATCACATTGAAGCGGTCGCTGGCGTTCAAATGATCGACGGTGAACAGCGCAGCGGCTTTGGCCTGTTCGATTTTTTGCCCAGACATGCTGCCGGAAACGTCAATGATAAATGTGAAGACTTTGTCGATGATTTCTTCCTGCGAGGTGTTCGGATCCGGCTCCGCCAGCATGATGAAAAAGCCCTCTGCATTTTGCGGTTTGTGAGAGAGCAGAAACACGCCAAGATCCGTCTGGCTGACTTGATAATTCACCACAAAGTTGCGATTCGCCGGCAGATTTTCTTGCGAAAAGAAAAGCGTGGCCACACTGTCGCTGAAGCTGCTCGCCACGGCGCTGTGGGAAGGATTCGACAACCCGACGAGATTGCGCTCCGAGCGCAAATGCAGATCGAGCGCAAAGCTCTCCAGCGGCCGTTGTGCAAATGCCTTCAAATCGAGCGGGTAATCATAAACCACTTGCCCATTGCGATAATCCAGCAGTTCGATGTAGGTGAGTTCGACGATAAGAGTCGAGTCTGCCGGCAGCGAGTCTGTAAAGGCGAATAAAAACGGCGCATCACCGAGATAATCAAGAAAAAAATGATCAACGTCCCCGCCGGGATCGATGATACCGCTGGAATCTTGCGGCGCGCCGGTGATTTGCGCCTTGCGCCACACGCCCCCAACTTTCCAGCGAAACTGCGTCACACTTGCGTTGATGTCAGTTGGAAAGCCATATTGCAGCCACACATGCTGCTGCCAGGGATTCACGAATGTCTGTTGCGTGACCGTCGTGGCGACTTGGTTGTTGATGTCTGCCGTGACCATCACCTGTTGCGGCTGCAAATAACTCGAAGCCTGGCCTTTGATTTTCATAAGGCCGTCGGCAAAGGCGGGCAGGGCAACGAGCAGCAGAAAGGGGAGTAGAAGTTTTTTCATGAGACTTGCCTCAACTGTTTTCAAACGAATTTTCAGACAAGCAAGACATTGAATCACTTCAAATGGTGCTTGAGTTCGAAGAGTCAACGCCTCTACTTGACCATCAACAACTTCACCGAATATCTTTGCGCGGGCGTTTGTAGAACGGCGTAATATGTTCCCGTGGCAAGCGTTTGCCCGGCTTCATTGCGGCCCTCCCAGGTGAATTGGAACAAACGGCTTTCGGCTTCGACCGTCACGTCATAAGCGCGCACAATTTGCCCCATGACATTGTAGATGCGCAAAGAAACTTCACCGGATTTGAGATTGGCCGGCAAGCGCAGACGCAATGTCGTTGCGGCATTGAAGGGATTGGGATACGCTTGCAGAACCGAGTCTGCCGGTGTTTCTTCACGCGCAAAAACCGAAGTCGGCGGCACCAGCACGGTTTCATCCTTGCAATCCATGCACACCTTGACAGTGTCGTTGGGCTCCAGTGCGAGAAAAGCGGTGTAGCGCGAGAGCACGCGTTCGCGCACGCTGGTGTCAATAATCTCGCGTATCATCTCATTCGAGGGCGAGGGTTGCGCTTCCAGCGATGCAATGTGATTGCCAATCCAGATTTCTTCTGCAAGGGTGTCTGCTGCAGCCGTTTCGTTTTCTGCGAGATTGAGGACGCGCGAAAAAGGCGTACCGCGATAAAACCCCGACGCTTCAATTACAAAAGGAAAATCCCCAACAAATTTTCCCACTTGCAGAATCGGCCGGTCGAGATAAATGGCCTGGTTCGCGCTGCTGCCCAAAGCGAACCGGCCATAACAAAAGCCGCCGCCGAGTGTGGTGTGAAGATCAAAGGCATCGATGAAACCGCTGAGCGACTGCGAGACCCCAGTCAGCAGAGCAGAAAATGAATTGCCGGCTTGGTTCAGTCTGAGGTAGCTGCCCACTGTGCGGCGCGCGAGATTTTCGTAGAAGTATTCATTGCCAAAGTAGTATCTGCCGCCATTCCAGTAGTAGGCCGTGTTGTTGCCGGCGAAGTCTGCAATATGAATAGGAGGAGCCGGATCGAGGTTACGCAGCAGATCTTCAAGCAAAGGGTTGGCCACCAGAAAATAGCCGGCTTGATCGGAGCAGGCAAGCAACAGCAAGCTGCCATCATTGCCCTGTTGCTTGACGAAATCAATGGCGTTGGCAAGAAGAGCCGGTAGATTGCTGTAATTGGCGATCGGCTGGTCGCCGGCATTGGCAAACGCCTGCGCCACACCCGCGGAATCGGCAGCGAACCAGTTCTCGCCAGCGCGCTGAACCGTGGCGCGGGAAAAAATGAGATTGAAGGAATCGCTGGCCGTGAAATTGCTTTGCAGCATGGTTTTGGCGCCGGCGAGCACCTCGGTTGCTGTGATGGGGCTTTTGCTGGCATCATAGTCGAACAGAATCGCCACTTTTTTAGCGGCCTGCAAATCAAGCGCTTGCGAAGGCAGCAGCGCCAATTGATAGATGCCTTCATCATTGTTTTCAAATTTGCTCACAAACACGCCGTTTTGCATGGGCGAATCGAGCGCAACGTTGAGTGAAATGGCCACCGCTTCAGTGGGAATCTCGGCGCGCACATAATCGCCAAATGCCGTGTCTTGTTGCGCGATAAATGGTAGCTCCGGAAACTCCTGCAAACGCGGATTGGCCCAGTCCGTGTGAGGCCAGAACAGCAGATGGAAAACCGACAACGGCGTGCGTGAGGTGCGCAACAGATTGGTGGGTAACCCGGCGATCACTGAGGTTGGCAACCATTGCGCCGGCATCAAGTACGTTAGCTTGATCTTGCGCGTCTTGTTGCCCGGCATGGGATAGATGCGCAGCTCATAACTGTTCTCGTCATTCTTGAACAGAATGGCGGGATCGCGGCGGCGCTTGACGATATCTTCATAAATCGAAGAGGCTGTCCAGCGATCCATGATTAAGGCGCGCATGATTTGATCATCCACCCACAGCCAGAGATCGTGTACGATCGCCTCTTTGGGCAAATCAAAAAAGAACTGCACTTCAACACTGTCATTTGCGAAGAAACTCAGGCCATGCGCAGAGAACGTGAGATACAAGCCATATTCCATGTAAATGCCCTGCGGCTTGATCGAGATGACAGCCTGTTCGATCGTGCCCTGGCCGGTACGCCAAGTTTGTTGCGGATGCTGGATTTGGAGATAGTCGTAAGCCTGGGCTATGTTACTCAAGACCAGGAGTCCGAGCACTATCAAAATTTTTCTTAACGTTTGCATAACAACCTCCTTTACAGACTAATGCAGCAAAGCCATTTTTCGTGTTTGTACGAAATCACCTGCTGCCATTTTATAAAGATAAATGCCGCTGGCGGCAATCTCACCCGCTGCGGTTTTGCCGTCCCAAATCACGCGATGAAAACCTGCGGGCTGATTTTGGTTGATCAATGTCTTGACCAACCGGCCGTGCGTATCAAATATCTGCAAGACAACGCTCACATTTCGTGCGATTGAATATTTAATCGATGTCGCGGGATTAAAGGGATTCGGAAAATTCTGCGCCAGCTCGAATTTTTCGGGAAGCGCAGCATTTTGATTTTGAACATTCGTCGCCGTGGTGTAGATGATGGTCAACACCGGGCGGTTCTCGACAACGGAATTTTCCCGCGAATCGAAGCGCTTGGCGCTGGCGTTGGCAGCTTCATTGCCCAACAACAGCCAGCCAAAGTTTTCTGCCGGCGTGTCGAGCCAGGCTTGCACATCCGCGACCATCTCCGGCGTCGATCCCCAATCGTAAAAGCCGAGATCGCCGGCAATGGTTTGCGCGGCGCTGGCAGCCGCGGCGAAATCACCGCCGGCATTGGTCCAGAGTTGCGTGTTGAAGAATGTGTGAATCCAGGTCGCATCGCCGGTTGCCGCAGTACCGCCGCCGCCTTCTTCGCCGAATGCCACGGACGTGCCCTCGCCCCAATCTGCCAGAACGCGATGCAGCGCAACAGAATATACCCCTGAGAGTGCGCGTGACAAGTTGAGCCTCAGAGTCGCGCTTTGAATCAAAGCACCCGCAGGAATATTTCCGGCAACGTCGAACGCCACCAAACCGCGCCGCACTTCACCGTGATTGTTTTGCCCGGCAAAGAACCCCGCGCCTTTGCCGTTGCTGAATGAGCCGGAAGCGTTTTCGTAAAGGGTGTTGTCCTTGCTGGCAGTGATTTTGACTTCGATCTGGGCATGCAATGAGCTGATGAAAAAGAAACCCGTGACCAACATGAAAAACGCGGAAAACCGGTTGCGACTGCGCATGATTACTCCTGAAGTTAGTGAATGAGTAACATTTTTTTGGTGATAACGTTATTGCCTGTTTCCAGCCGATAAACATACGTCCCGCTTGCCAATTCATTGTTGTGCGCATCCCGGCCATCCCACGTCACTTCGTAACGGCCGGACGCGACTTCGCGATCAAACAAAACTCGCACCAGCCGGCCGGTTATATCGAAAAGCTTGATGACAACGCGCTGTTGCTTTACGCTTGGCGGCACGAAGAACACAATCTTGGTTTCGGGATTGAAGGGATTGGGATAGTTTTGCAAGACCTGAAGCGACGCCGGCGCTATCTCACTGACTTCATCAACCCGCAACGCCGGATCGCCAAAATTCAATGCGAGGCGATAAGGCGTTTTAAGACCGGAGAAGACATCCTCAACCGCACTGCCGTCCAAATTGGCTCGGCGAATTTTGCCGGCGTTGGATTCCGTCCAATACATCTTGCCGTTTGGCACATCCAAAGCGATTTCTATCGGCGCACTCAGTTCCATGAGCACGATCTCGATTTCCGTTCCGTCAAAATCCATTCGGCGAATGCTGCTCGGATAATCGGTCCAATATATCTTTTGGTTTCGGGTATCAATTGCGATTCCACCGGCCGAAGCCAAGCTGTCGAGTACGAATTCAACGTCGCTGCCGTCCAAGTTGGCACGATAGATGCCTTTCGAGGGCAGCCGGCCGAAGTTGTCCGTCCAATACAATTTGCCCGCTTCGAGATCCAACGCCAGACTGGAAAGGTAACCTCCGGTCCACAAGTGTTCCGTCGCGCTGCCGTCGAGATTCGACCGATGCAGTTGAGAGCCGCCGCCACAATCCGAATCGCGTACCCAGTACAGCTTGCCGGCTTTGGGATCAACGGCGATGTCCGACAAGTCGCTCATCCCACACGAGATATCGGCAAGCCATTCGATGCTGGAGCCGTCAAGATTGGCACGCATCACTTCTACCGCAGCGGTCCAATACAACTTGCCAGCGGCCGCATCCACCGCGATGCCTCGAAACGCCGGAACACTAATGAAAATGTCTTCCCGCTCCGTACCATCCAAATTCGCACGCTGAATTCTGCTTGAGGGGGACCACGGGTTAATCCAGCAAATCTTCCCGCTTGTTTGATCGAGCGCCAGGCTTTCGGCGCCGAACGTGAAGCCGTGAATCAAATCTTCCGGTGCGGTTCCGTCGAGATTTGCTCGGGCGATTTTTTCGAAATCTGACCAATAGATCTTGCCTGCTGCCGCATCAAGTGTGAAGCTGAACGGCCGAATGCCGGCCAAAATGGTTTCAATGTCACTGCCATCGAGATTTGATCGCTTGATGTCTTCACCGCTCCAATAGAGCTTGCGCGCGTTTACGTCAATGGCGAGATCGTCAATGCCTTCCGACAGAGCAAGGACGTCTTCGATCTGTGTACCATCAAGATTTGCCCGTTGAATTCTCCGCGTGATGCTGTCGGACCAGTACAATTTGGCGGTCTGGTCATCGATCGCAAGGCTGAGGGGACGGCTCAATCCTGTTATGAGGGTATCGACCTTGGTTCCATCAAGATTTGCACGCAAAATCTTTCCGCCCTCAAATTCTGTCCAAAAAATTTTCCTGCTGGTGGAATCGACGATTAAATCAGCAGGCCAGTTGGGGTACGGAAGAATTACTTCAATGTTCGCGCCCTCAAGATCGCTGCGCTTGATATCAAAAGTGGCGGCGTCTCCCCAATAAAGATAGCCCTCGGCGATGGCCAAAGCACTGGGAACGCGCGCGGTAATGATTTCCTCATAAACGGCGCTGTTCTCGTCTCCGCGAAAGACCTTTCCAAAGCCTTCAGTCCAGAAAATTTGCCGTTCCTGCGCGTGCGCGGAATGGGCCGCAAGCACGCAAGCAACCAGCACCGAAGTTTTGATAAAGCCTTTCATGATTACCATCCGTTCAAACGCGATCTAACGCACCAGTGTCATTTTCTTCGCAATCACCCCGTCTCCCGCCTCCAACCGATAAACAAACGTCCCGCTCGCCAACTCGTTGTTGTGCGCATCCCGGCCATCCCAAATCACTTCATAGCGCCCCGGCGCGACTTCACGATCGAACAAAACCCGCACCAGCCGGCCGGTGATATCGAAAATCTTGATCACAACTCTCTGTTGCCGCGCGTTTGGGGGAACTGAGAAGATGATTCTGGCTTCGGGATTAAACGGATTGGGGTAGCTCTGATAAAGTTCAAAAGAATGCGGCTTTTCATCCGCGTGCTCGGCGACGCTCACGGTGGATTCATTGCGATAGAAAAACAGCTCGCCCGCGCGGTTACCCACGAACAGGTCCGGGCGACCGTCGTTGTCAAAATCACCGAAAGAAGGCGCGGCATACTCTCCGAAGTCAAGCTGTGCAAAGGCTTCGATAGCAAGTCGCCAGGCCGGCGCATGTATGGTTCCGCTGTTTTCGTAGAGTTCGAGCGTGCCGTCGTCATTGCCGAAAATCAAGTCTGGCAAACCGTCGTGTGTTAAATCTGCGAAGGTGGCCAAATAGTGGCTGTTGCTTGTTATGCCCTGCATCAAGCCCGGTTGTTCCCGCCAGTCCAGCGCCGCGTCCGTTGCGACATTCTCATAAAAGCCAAACAGCTTTCCTTTTTTGATGAACAAATCATCATCATCATCGTTATCGATGTCGATCAACTGCGGCGCCCAGAAGCGCTGCGGGGACAGATCGAAGGGCGCGAAGAGCAGGCTGTCCGCAATCCAGTTGGGTTGGGCTGGAGAACCGTCGTTACGAAAATAGATCACGCGGCTGCCGGTGACGGTATCTCGTACGCTCACCTTGTAATAGGAGAAGAGAAAGTCGTGGTCGCCATCGCGATCAAAGTCGCTGAAATTGAAATGAAAACGATTGGCGAAATTGTAGAGCCTGAGCGGATAGGGATCCTCGAACCAATTATTTTGTGAAGCGCCAATTTCGAACCTGCCGCCCTGGTTGGCAAAAGAAATCACGCGGCCTTCATGATACCTGTTGAATACGAAATCATACTCGAAGTCTTCGCTCACGATCAAATCCAGAGCACCGTCATTCCCGTGGTCAAACAGAACTGGAATGGCATGGGATTCCGCCGTGACCGGCCCGATCAGCTCGATTCGGTCGAAATCAAGATGCAATGAGTCCGCGCTTCCAAAGTTTTTGATGTAGGCAAACCGTCGCTGCAACTCACGCGTCAAAAGATCATTGTCGCCGTCGCTGTCAAAATCCACTACTTGATAGCTTGGCCCTCCGTAATATCCACACCAGCCATAAGGCAGCGGCTGCATTTGCCAGGCCGGAGTTCCAAGCGTACCAAGGTTTTGAAACAACAACAAACTATAGCAACCAATGGGGTCAACGGGGACAGGCTGTGCACAAAACACGTCCAGATCGCCGTCGCGATCAACGTCACAATACTGTGCATTGAAAACAAAATCCTCTTGGGTAATTTTGCTGCTATCGCTCACCCAATGCGGGCGCCGGCCGCCGGTTGTGTTTTGAAAGAATTGCGGGAGAATTCCATAGTAGAGATCACCCGCCACGTCCCAATCGCCGTCATTGTCATAATCTACGAAGGACAGGTTGGTGTCAATCTCCAAGCCGGCGAGAACGCTGTCATCTTGAACCCAAGCCGGCGATTGATTGGAGCCGGTGTTCCACCAAAAGCGCCTGCCGTCTGCAGCCAAGTCAAAATCACTATCGAAATCGAAATCCACCAATTCGAAAGCCGAGGGTAGATGATGATTCGCGCCCAGGATCGGAAAAGAGATTTCATGTTTTTCCCAATAAACTTCGCGCTGCGACGTTTTTGCAAGATAAAGCTCAAGCGTATCAAAGTTGTTGATGATGAAATCCCACGATCCGTCTCCGTCCCAATCCCGCACATTGAATTGCGCCGTTTGGTTTCTGAGGGCTAGGCCGCTGGGATTGAGCACGCGCTGTTGATGCGCCCATCGCCAGGTTGCACTTTGCGCGTCAAGCTCACCTGCCGCAAGGCAAGAAATGATAGCGGCTATGAAAAGCACGAGATGTTTCATTTCACCATTGTCTTCAATCGAGTACTCTGGCATTCAGGTTTTCACACTTTTACCGCAACAAAGTCATCCGCTTCGAAATCACTGAACTGCCCGCCTCCATCCGATAAACATACGTTCCACTCGCCAACTCATTGTTGTGCCCATCTCTGCCATCCCAGATCACTTCATAGCGCCCGGGCGCGACTTCACGATCAAACAAAACCCGCACCAGCCGGCCGGTGATATCGAAAATCTTGATCACAACACGTTGTTGCTGCGCGTTCGGAGGCACGAAGAACACGATTTTGGTTTCAGGATTGAAGGGATTGGGATAATTCTGCTCCAGCACGAAGGTCTTGGGCAAAAGCTGCGACTCGCCATTTTCCACCGAAGTTGGGTTGGGATCGACATACAGCGCCGTGTACTTCGTTAAAATGCTGTAGCGAATGCTCAAATCAATCACCGCGTCGACCAATTCCTCCAACTCGCCGTAAATCGCGATTTGTTCGAGCAGATAATCGATCTTGCTCCTGGCCCATAACCGCGCCACGGCGCGATTGCCGCCGCTGATTTGCCCAAACGTCACCAAACTCGTCAGCTCGAAATTCTGCTGCTGCGCCGTGCCGCTGAGCGTCACGGGAAACGAACCGCTGTTGGTGTAGCGCCCGAATTGCAGAACTTGATTGCCGAAAAACAAATCCGAGAGCACCAGCGGATAACGATCGTAGGTCTGCAAGCCGCCGAGATCAAGATCAAGATTCGACAACACCGGCTTGGAAATGCGGTTAACGTGATTCGCCACCACCAGCGCGATGCTGTCCGTCGCCGTGATGTAGGTGGGATATCCGCCGTTCGCGCGCGCCAGCGCAATCAACAAAGGTTTGCTCACGTCTTCACCGATGCCGAAGGGAAAGATGCGCACATTGTGCTGGTTGCGCGTGGCGGCGCTGTCCACAATGGCGTTGACGTTCAGCTCGCCCCAGGTGGGATAGCCGTCAGTGAGGAAGATCAGGTTGTTGGAAGTGGCCTCCCGGAAGGATTGCTGCAACGAGGCTTGCAGTGCGCCGTCAATGTTGGTCAAGCCCAGCGCGCTCAGGCCGTTGACAAACGCGCGCGCGGCCGCGATCGCCGCGGCCTCTGCTGGAACCAAATCCGGCTGATATTTCACCACATTGGTGCCAAAGGTGACAAGATTGAAACGATCCGCAGGATTGAGATGATCCAAAAAACTGTTGAGCGCGGACTTCAATTCCACCAAACGCTCGCCTTCCATGCTCGAG
>QEVD01000571.1 GCA_003576975.1 Candidatus Zhuqueibacterota bacterium | reverse complement strand
AGCATTCCATTGCGCTTTCCAATCACATCGCAATAATTTGAGTAAGGCCAATCCTCCGGCTTCCGGCACAATCCCGCCTTCACCGGATTGCGATGGAGATAGCGCGCCACCCGCATCAAGTAACCGGCCTCTCCCACATGCTCATCGCGAAACGGCCCCTGAAACAACGAACCGACGGTTTGATATTTTTCATTGTAGGTTTTGCTCAGGCTGGTGCCAAAAGCTTGCATCATGAGAGAAATGGCGTTGTTGCCGTCTTGGCGTGCGAGCAAATGATAGTGGTTGGGCATCAAGCAATAGGCGATGAGCGTGACTGCGTAAGATTTCAAATAATCCCGCAGTTGCCGCAGGAAATAAAGATAGTCGCGATCATCATGAAAGACCGGCGCTTTGCGGTTGCCGCGATTGTAGAGGTGATAGGTATGGCCGGTGAGCAACTTCATGCGGCGGTTCATGGTTCCCTCCATTAGCGTATTGGGCGAAGTCAGGCTTGGACTCGACGGGTTAAGATGCCTTCACAGCATTTTGTGTCCAAGCCTGACTTCCCCGGCGTTTTATTACGACAACTTCTGCCGCGCGGCGCGCAGCAGCATGAAACACAGGCCTGAGAAGAAGACGAGGCCAATGATGTCCGCCCAGCCGCCCATGCTTTCCCAGCCATGAATGCCGACCAAATCCAGCACCCAGGTGAGAATCGAAATCTCCGTGCCTTGTGCGTTGGTGGTGGAAATGCCGCTGAGTAAGGCAATGGCCACGCCGGTGAGCGAGCCGCCCGCCACCAGGCCGGTGCTGTAAAGCATGCCGGAGCTGACTTCGGATTCTTCGTGGCCGGCTTTGTGTCCCGCCATTTTATCCGCCAAGGCTTTCATCAAACCGCCGACAAAAATCGGGGCCGTGGTGGAAAGCGGCAAATACGCGCCCACGGCAAACGACAGCGAACGCACGCCGCACAACTCGACCACTACTGAAATGAACATGCCCACGAACACCAAACCCCACGGCAAATCTTGCGCAAGCAATCCTTTGATGATAGTTGCCATCAACGTGGCTTGCGGCGCGGCATAGCGATCAGAACCGATCGCGTGTTTCACGCCTTCGAATTGCATCGAATTATCGATGGTCTGCAGCGTCCAGCCGATGACGAACGTGGAAACCACCACGCCGATTACCAAGCCGAGCTGCTGGTAAATCGGCGTTGCGCCCACGATGTAACCGGTTTTCAGATCCTGGCTGGTGGCGCCGGCGTTGGCCGCCGCGATGCACACGATGCCGCCCACGGCCATGGCGAGCGATTGATAGCTTTCGCCGGTCCAGCCCAGGCCGACAAAGATCAAACACGTCGCCATCAACGTGGCGATCGTCATGCCTGAAATGGGATTTGAGGAAGAACCGATGATACCAACGATGCGCGAGCTGACGGTGACAAAGAAGAAGCCAAACACCACCACCAGCAAACCCATCAACACCGTGCCGGGAAACGTGCCGGGCAGTTGCGGCAGAATCGCAACGATGATGACCAGCGCGAGCGAACCAAGAATAACGTAAGTAATCGGAATGTCACGTTCGGTGCGCGTCTGAGCCACACCGGCTTTCGCGTCTTTCAAATTCTTGAAACTGTCGCGAAACGCCGAAACGATGGTGGGCAGCGTGCGAATTAGCGTGATCAAGCCCGCGGCCGCCACCGCGCCTGCGCCGATGTAGCGCGCATAGCCCAGGCGAATCTGCGTCGGCGTCATTTGTGAAATGAGCAGATCGCCCATGCCGGGTTTGAGAAATGTCGGCAGGGCGTCGCCGATGTAGCTGATGAGCGGCACCAGCACCAGCGCGGAGAGCACGCCACCAGCCACCAACACGCCGGCAATGCGCGGCCCGATGATGTAGCCCACGCCCAAATATTCCGGCGTGATCTCAGCCGCTACACTGGCATTGGGGAACGCCGAGTTGCGCGAAAACGCGAAGCCCGGCACATCTTTCCATAAACCAAGAATGCTCATGAATGATTTGTACAAAAACGCAATGCCGAGTCCCGCGAACACTTTGCCCGCGAGCGAGCCGCCGCGCTCGCCAGCCACTAGCACCTCCGCGCAAGCCGTGCCTTCGGGATAAGGCAGGGTGCCGTGCTCTTTCACGATCAGCGAGCGCCGCAGCGGCACCATGAACAGCACGCCCAAAATGCCGCCCACCAGCGCGAGCGTGAAGATGTTGAAGTAGTTGAAAAACGCTTCGCCGCCCGCCAGAAAAATCAGCGCGGGAATCGTGAACGCCACGCCCGCGGCCACGGATTCGCCCGCCGAGCCGATGGTTTGCACGATGTTGTTTTCGAGAATGGTGGATTTGCCAAAGCGCTTGAACACGGCAATGGCCAGAACGGCGATGGGAATGGAAGCGGAGACGGTGAGGCCGGCGCGCAACGCGAGATACACCGTGGCCGCGCCGAAAATCAGGCCGAAAATTGCGCCCAAAATAATGGCCTTTACCGAAAACTCCGGAATGATTTGATCATCTGCAATGAACGGCTTGAACTTCGCATCTGCCATGCAACACCTCCCTCTCTCGGATTGTTTTTTCCGGCCTTCGCTGTGAGTTAAGTGGAAGAGGGCCGGAGCAACGCGATGCAGTTATTGGATATGTGAATAGCCTGATTCATAATGATGAGGGGATCGGTTTCGCCGCACCAGTAACTTGTTACACAAATTTAATGGCCGCAATATACCCACCAATGAATTTGGGCGCAAGCCCTTTATGCAACTCCGGCGGGAAGCGGCGGCGAGGTTGTGGCAC
>QEVD01000570.1 GCA_003576975.1 Candidatus Zhuqueibacterota bacterium | reverse complement strand
AGTGGAACCGCAGTATTGCGCCAATACCCTGAGAATCTCGCACATGTCCGCGTGCGAAACGCCGCCGCCGCCCAGCTCTTCCGGAATCATTGCGGCGAAGAAGCGATGCTCTTTTAATGCGGCGTAATTTTCTTTGACGAACGTATCATCGCGATCGTGCTCCGCGGCTCTTTTTTCAAACTCTTTGCCCAGTTCGTGAACCAGGTCCATCCATTTACTACTTGTTGGTGTTGCCATGTTCGGCCTCCTTGTGTATTTATCCGTTAGAACCGGCTCAAGGTACAAAATGGCGAACACGGCTGCTTTGCTGTGCAGTTCAAACTATTGCTTGACCGGTTCACTCTCTGCCACGGATTTAGCGCGAAACTGGGTGGGTGACACGCCAAATTTATCCTTAAATGCCCGGCAAAAATGGGACAAATCTTTAAAACCGCTCTCAAATACAATTTGCGAAATGCTCAGATCTCCGCTGCGCAGCAACATGGCCGCGTATTCCAGCCGCTTCTTCTGCAACCACTTTCCCGGTGATTCTTGATAGTGTTTGACGAAATCACGTTTGAAGGAGGAGAGGCTGCGATGGCACAATTCCGCAAAATTCTCCAGCGAAAGATTATAACGAAAGTTTGCTTCCATGATTTCACTGAGGGCGGGCGCATCACTGCTCGCGAAAGACCTGAAATAGGAGGACAAGGCAGGATTGCTCCGGCTAACCAAAATGCTGACGATCAGCTCTTTTAGCTTTAACTTTAGCAATGTTTCCGAGGGCTTTTCAACGCCGGAAAAATAAGCCAGCATGGATTGAAAATAGATGGACAGGGCCGCGTCGGGGTTGACGCGAATGGCGGATTCTTGCGGGTGAACGGGAAGGGAACTGCGGCTCAACTCTCCGGCAAATTCCTTAACGATGTCCCGGACGAAATCATCCGGAATAAAAAACAAGAGCAAACAGAACTCCGCATCAAAAAACTGCTCGACGAAGGCCGCGCCCTTTTTGAAAAACAATGTTTGTCCGGCTTCAGCAATCCAACTTCCGTTTGCGGTGTGCCAGGTCTTTTTGCCGCTGACAACATGAACGAGATAATCCGTGTGCGTCCAGATGCCAAGAGATTTGGTTTCTATCGGACAAGTATACTCGGCAAAGAGCAGGCCTCCGATTTCAAATTTGTTGTAATGTTTTTTTGTGCGAATATCTTCGTAGAGATTTACCATAAAGTTCCGAAGAACAGGTTAAATTGTGTTCATTTTCGAATTGAGACGAAGCGGCTCAACGATCATACCGGGGTATCGGCTCAAGATTCGGCTCGACAAATTTTGCGCGCGCCTGCTCCGAAAAAATAAGCTCCGCCGAGTAATGCGTCAGAGTAATGCGTCATCATAATCTTCGCATCCAGCATTTGGGGATTCTGGTCAATAAACGCATCGGCAGACTCGGCGCTTGGCGTCTTCTCCATGAAATGCCTGACGGCCATAATCCACGCGCGCGTCAAGGTTTCATGATATTTCGAAACATCAATGTGATTCTGCTGGAGAAATCTTTGCAAAGACTCGCGCATCATCCGGCAAGCGGTTTCAGTATCGTTTTCCGCCAAATAAACGTAAGCCAGCCTCAAATGCGCGCGATGGTTGAAGTCCGCCGGCAGAACCTTTCCGGACTCGAAGTCGACCTGAAAATCCCGGTCTTCTTTTGATAAGAGATGTTTCATCGCCACTCTCCAGAGATATAGTTAATCAGCGCTACGGCGAATGATCGAGTCCCTTTGCCATTCGGTTACGTTTGAAAGGTGAAATTCAGTACCGGCTTATAGCGGTTTTTAATTGAATGGACAGGTTTGTAGCCCCCGCCCCTCGTGGGCGGCTGACGAAGCCACTAAACTTACAGTTGCGACAGTGCCCCACAAGGGGGCAAGACTACGACTCCTGCACACGCATTTGAAAGATGCTATAAATGCCGTGTGGGGATAATAAGCAAAAACATTTCCTCCTGTCAAGGCCAAACTTTCCGTTTGCAGGCGCTGGTGTCTTCGTATCATCGCTTGTCGCTAGCTGAGCTTGTCACTGGCTGAGCTTGTCGAAGCCAGATCTCACCAAAATCAAACTCGGGAGGCGCTGCTAACCGGTCAAGCATCAATCTCCCAACAAAGCGCTTGCTTATGGCTTGCTGAAAGGCTAAACTTGAACGTAATTAACTTTATCTACTTGCACAGGATGAAACGAGATGACTTCGCGACAACGCATGCAACAGGCAATGGGACTTCAGATGCCCGATCGTGTTCCGGTGATGTGCCAGCTTGCGCTTGGGCATTATTTTCTGCACGCCGGCCTCAAGCCGCTCGACATTTGGTACAGCTCCGAAGGCTTTGCCCGCGCGCTTATCAATTTACAGCAGCGTTACAATTTTGACGGCATTCTGGTCAATCTTCCCGGCCGCGACCCGAATTATGAAAACTACCTTGACAAAATCGAGCCGGGCGCGCGTGAAATGCGCTTGCACTGGCGCAATGGAAACTATACCATCTTTCCACAGGACGACAATCCGCATTACTATCAGGCTGACGGCACGCGTTATTTTCCTACGTTCGCAGAGATCGATCCGGAACAACTGTATTATGTCGATCCCTGGGATCTCACTGATATTACTTATCCGTTTACCTGGGGCTTTGAAACCGAGCCGCGGTCTTTCGACGATTATTTTCCGGCATATCATTTCGACACCATCAAACAGGTGAAGGCGCGAGTTGGCGCCGGCATTTCGGTGCATGCTGAAGTTTTCTCGCCATGGTCGCAATTCCTGGAGTTGTTGAATTATGAATACGCCTTGATGGCGATCCTAGACGATCCCGGAAAAAGCAAAGCCTGCTTGGAGCGCCTCACCGAAGGCGCCATTGACCTTGCCAAAAAGCAGGCGGCGTGCGGCGTCGATGCGATTCTGATTTCCTCGGCCTTTGCCGGCGCCGGCTTGATCTCGCGGGAGCATTATGAAGAATTCGTATTGCCCTATGAGAAGAAAATTGTCACCGAAGTCAAGCGCGCAACCGCCATTCCGGTTTACACGCATACCTGTGGCAGCATCGGCGATCGCCTTGATTTGATGATGCAAAGCGGCACCAATGGCATTGACACGCTCGATCCGCCGCCGCTCGGTACGGTCGAATTGGCGGACGCCAAAAAGATTCTCGCCGGCAAAACTTTTATCAAGGGGAATATCGATCCGGTGCATACGCTGTTGTATGGCAGCGCTGACAAGGTCAAAATGGATGTGCAGCGCCGGCTGGAAATTGGCAAGCCGGGCGGTGGTTACATCCTCAGCTCGGCTTGTTCGGTGGCGCCGCATACGCCGCCGGAGAACATCGCGCTGTTAGCGGAGTTGGCAGAGGAGTTGGGTAAGTATTAGGCCGTAAACCGCTCAAAGTTAGAATAAAACTCTGAACGTTTATGGCAAAATAATTTGTCGGCAGAACGATTCAAAATAATTCTGCCGATAAATCATCCTGCCAAAGTTTTTTTCGGCGATGCTCAAAGACTTCGACGCATTTCGGTGGAAAAACTCTATCGCCGATGGTCACCGGAGACACCGAGTTTCGCCGAACAATTATTTGCTGCTTCGCAGAAGCTTTGATTTGCAGCTTGTCTGCAAATCGGTTTAGGCGATTAGCTTTTCGAACGTTGAATAAAATTCTAACTTTTCTCCAGCGAATAGAAACAACCCAGCGGATGAAAAGTCCTGTATCAGTTGGGTTGTTTCAATCCGTTGGAAAATCTTTTTGCTGCCCGAAGGCCCAAGTTTTCAGCTTGACTGAAAAACTTGTTTAGTTTCTTTAGAGTGAACTCTTTGTAAAAAAGCAAAGAATTCACGCAGAGATGCGGCTCGACTGAGCTCGCCGAAGTCAAAACCGCCAAGGTACGCAAAGAAAAGCTCTGTGGGTTCTTTGCGTCTTCGCGGCTTTGCGTGAGTTTTTTTCTCCTTGGTTCCGGCTCGTCCGGCTTCACCTGAACTTGATCCGTTCGTTGCAAAAACGGATTGTCAAATCTCACCCTCTGGCACAATGCCGGCGCGAAAGCGTGCGACTTGTTCTTCGGTAAACGGCCGCGTGAACAGCGAGTTGTCTTCCGCGTATGCCCGGAACAAATGAAGAATGTAGTGCATGCGCTGCGGCAGGTTG
>QEVD01000569.1 GCA_003576975.1 Candidatus Zhuqueibacterota bacterium | reverse complement strand
AAACCTGCACACCCTGTTTCGCGGTTTGCCGCGCCAAAGTTCCCATCACGTCATCCGCCTCGTAGCCCGGATATTCGATGAGATTGGCGCCGAGCGCCGCGCTGAACTCGCGAATCTTGGGAATTTGCGCGATCAACTCATCGGGCATGCGCTGGCGCGTGGCCTTGTAGGCGGCGTACGCTTTGTGGCGGAACGTCGGTTCGGGCGTATCGAAGACCACGGCAAAATATTCCGGGGATTGCTCGTCGAGCAGTTGCAACAGCGCGCGGATGAATCCAAAAACCGCGCTGGTGGCTTCGCCGCGCGAGTTGGTGAGAGGGTTTTTAATGAATGCGAAGTGGGAGCGGTAAGCCAGGGCGTAGCCGTCAATCAAAAAAAGCTTGTCGGCGGCGGGTTTGGAGGTGGTTTCCATGGCCGCGAATGTAGCGCAAAATCGGTGAAAAGTCAACCCGCTTTCCCCGGCAGGTTCATGACGATCTGTTTTCGCGTTTATTTCGAGCGCAATAATCAAAAAGAATTTTGAAAAGCGGGATTGGTGAAAGTTCAAAATGCAACCGCAGAGAGGACGGGAACTTATCTTCGAGAGATCAGGGGCAATATCGGCGCATGATGAAGCGCAGTAGAAAATCTCAGGCACGTTCCGAAGCAGCGAAGAACAGGAGCTTTCTGCCGCATTCACAGATTTATTTCCGCTTGCCGCAAGCAAAACCTCAATGTGCTCAACGCGAATGAAAATGCCTTGCCTGATAAGTCCATAGCAGACTTGGCATAGCTGGAAAGTTACGGCGAATCTTAAATTAGCCAAGACTCACGTTTATTGGCGGTTTCGAAAAGGAGAAGGTTATTTAAAGCGGCGACCTTAAAACTCAAAGAATGCAAACGTTCGGCAAAAAATTAGCCTTGCAATAACTATCTGTAACGCCCTTCGGCATTGATCAAGCGTTTAAGAACCATCACTCCGCTGTCACAACATGTAGCCCCGCGCAGTGGGGTTTTGTTTTTGGTGCGTGTGGCAGGGCGCGATCACTAGAGAGTATAAGTCTCTGCGAAGGCCGTCGGAATCGGAGCGTGCGTGCGAGTGGAGCGTTCCACGTCACGGCAAAGCGAGAAGACTCCCGCCCGGACGAGTTGTTGTTGATGGAAGCTGCGGCGGAGCGTGAGAACATGTTGCGTGCCTATACGCAAGTGGTGAGGAACGACGGCGCGGCAGCCATCGACGAGATGCCGGTGTCGGAGTTGGCACACCGCTCATGACTTCTCACACAACCTGGGCCTTGAAAGAAGGCGAAAGCTTCTGCGATTCTTTGACATGTTCGTGCTCCCTTGGAGTTGGACCAATATAACCGTTCAGGTATTCCTTGGCAAGAGTGTCCAACTTTAGGGGTGCACTTCAGGGCACATATGGTCTAATTGCAGCCACAGTTCGTAACCTATTGGTGAATTAAGCAAGAATCAAATATGCTTTTTAGATTCTAAGTCGAAGTTTTGCATCACGTCATTTCATCTAGCGAAGATACTGATACGCCCGTTGGAGATTGACGTCGATATAAAACAAATCCTCCGCGACTCGAAACTCTCCGGGAGAAACGCCCTCAAGGCGAGTCGTTTGCGATGTGTTCGTAGGATAGATAAACACAAACTTGTCTTTGGCGGTTGTGACTTTCACCGGCATGCGAAAGTCCGGCGCCTCGGCGCGCCAGCGATACTGCGCGGTAACACTGTCACGATGCTGCGTAACGGTGATTTCCAATTCTGGAATATTTGTGTTCTTGAAATATTGCTCGAAAAAATAGCCGTAATCCTCGCCGGTTTTTTGGTTGATGTAGGCAAAAATTTGTTCGGCGGTGACGATGCTGTGCTTGAAATCCTCCGCCAATCCTTTGACAATCGCCCACCACAAATCATCGTCGGCAATCACGTGGCGCAGCGTGTTGAGCACGAGCTGGCCCTTGTCATACATGTCGCCGGAGCCGCGGCGGTGCACGCCGTACACACCGATGATCGGCCGGTCGTTTTGCACGTTTGATTTCTTGCCGTTGATATACTGCAACGCCTGTTCATAGCCGAACAATTCCTCCACATAAACCGCCTCGGCATACGCGCCAAAGCTTTCGTGAATCCACATGTCGGCAATGTCTTCGGAAGTCACGCTGTTGCCCCACCACTCGTGCGCGGTTTCGTGGATGATGATGAAATCGAATTTCAATCCCACCGGCGAGGAGGCGCGGCCGCGATAGCCCTGCAAATAATGGTTGCCGTACGCCACCGCGGTTTGATGTTCCATGCCGAGATGCCAGCTTTCCACCAGCTTGAAGCCGTCGCGGGGAAAGGGAAATTTGCCGAAATATTTCTCGAACGCCGCCATCATGGGCTTGACTTGTTGGAATTGCTTTTTGGCTTTATCGAGATTGTAGGGCATGACGTAATAATCCAGCGTCAGCGTGTCGCCGGCGATGTAGTAATCCCGCCAATGCGCATATTTCCCGACATTCAGCGTGACATTGTAATTGTTGATGGGATAGCTGATGAACCAATCGAAGCGCGTCCAATTGCCGGGCAAATCGGTTTGCGCGCACAGGCGGCCGTTGGAAATGTTCATCAAACCTTTGGGCACGGTGACGCTCAACAGCATGCTGTCCGGCTCGTCCGATTGATGATCTTTGTTCGGCCACCACACACTCGCGCCCGTGCCCTGGCATGTCACTGCCAGCCAGGGATTTCCCAGCTCGTCGCGCTGCCAGGAAAAACCGCCTTCCCACGGCGGCCTTCGCGCAATCTGCGGCATGCCCGAATAAAAAACCGTG
>QEVD01000568.1 GCA_003576975.1 Candidatus Zhuqueibacterota bacterium | reverse complement strand
GGTGAAATGCAGATTGGTTTTTATCTGCCTGCCAGCGGGCGCACGGCGCTCAAGCTTTATGATATGCTCGGCCGCGAAGTGGCCACGTTTTTTGACCGCTTTGAATTTGAAGGCCGGCACTCGATTCATCTCAAAACGCCGGAATTGGCCAATGGCGTTTATTTTTTGAGATTGCAATCCGGTCAACAGATTTTGCAAAAGAAATTTTTGTTGATCAAATGATTTGTTCAATAGGATTCAGCCACGGCTTGGCCGTGGCTTGACCACTGTAGGTGCCACGGCCAAGCCGTGGCTCTGAACAAACTGGGATTTTCGATTTTGATTGTCACATTCTATAGGAAACGAACTACTCCGGACAATTAACTAAACTCGACTCCGCATGAGTCTCGTTCATAAAATGCATCACCTCTTATCTTTGTTGGAAGATTTTAGATCGCTGAAAGCGCTGCTGACGTGGCCAAAGTTTTCGGTCACCTCTTACAAGATGATCTCCAGTCTGGTCAAGCAGGGCCTGCGGCCGCGAACGGTGCTGGATGTCGGCGCTAACGTCGGCCAGTTTGCGGTGGCGGCGGCCAAGCTTTTTCCGAATGTGCAGGTGCATTCGTTCGAGCCTTTGCCGGATTGTGTGGCAGAATTGCGCAAGCATGCTGCGAGCTTGGGCAACCTCGCGGTTTATCCCGTGGCTCTGGGAGAACAAGAGGGCGAAGTCACGATGCACGTGAATGCGCAATCGCGCGCCAGCTCGGTGTTGCCGCTGGCGCAAGCCCATCTCACCGCTTTTCCGGAGGCGCGCGAGCAAAAGGAGATTAAGGTTCGCGTCACGACGCTCGATCATGCTCTGGCCGACCTCCATTTGCCGCGGCCGATTTTGTTGAAGATCGATGTGCAGGGTTATGAAGCGCAAACCCTGCGCGGCGCCAGCGCGACGCTGAAACAAATCGACTACGCCGTGCTGGAATCCTCCTTCAAGCCGATGTATGACGGCGAGCTGCTGTTCATGGATATCGTGCGCTTGATGGAGGCGCAAGGCATGCGTTTTGGGCGGCCGGTGGGCTGGCTGGCTGCGCCCGGCAGCGGTGAAATCTTGCAAATGGATGCCTTGTTCGAGCGCGCCGTTTGAAATCAAAACAGAAGGATTGGCCTTACGATGCCGGAAGCTTTTCTCATCATTAAAAGCAGTTTCATGCAAAAAAAACTGCACACGCATGCCGCTCTATTCTGTTGTATGATGTTCGTGGGCGGCGGTTTGCGCGCCAATAACAACAATGTCGTGCGGTACAATCAGCCGCAATTGACGTTGCACAACGCCGGCTTCGAAATGGGCGCGGCCGAGTGGAAGCCGATCGCTGAAAATCTTGTGGGTTTCGAAATCGTTTCCGATTCACTCCACGCGACCGAAGGCCGGCGCTCTTTGAAAATTGATTTGAGCCGCAGCCGCGATTTTGGCTCGGGAAATTTTCGCCTGGTCAGCCCCTGGCTGACGCTGCCCGGCGGCGGGGAATTCGAGTTTACGATGCAGATCAAAGCCGATGCGCCCGGACGCACGATCGCCGTGCGCGTCATTAACGGCGTCGCAAAGCAAGCGCTGCGCAAAGACAAACAGAAACGGTCGCGCCTCGCCGGTAAAGAAGAATGTGGAACGACATGGACGCCCATCACCATCAATGGCACGTTGCCAACCGCGGAGAAAGACAGTTATCGCCTCGCGCTGGAATTCGAAGCGCCGGGAATCTTTTGGATCGATCAAATCGATTTTCGCCGCAACGGCAAGAGTATTTGTGTTGCGCCCGAATTGGAAGCGAGGCTTACTCCGGCAACTGTCAAAACCAAAATTTTTGCTGCCGCTGCCGAAGCGCCGCTCGAAATTTGGCTTGTCAATCGTTCGGAACGCGGCCGGAATCTGCAATTTCACATTCAGCAAACCGGACGATTGACTGCCGAAACCAGCTCGCGGCAAATTCCCATTGCGATAAAACCACAGGAATCCGTGCGCCATCCCGTGCAGCTCAAATTGCCGCACGCGGATGATTATCGCCTGGCGTGGTCGCTGCGCGATGAATCCGGAAAGCAAGTAAGCGCCGGCGTGCTGCGTGTCGCCGCGCAGAATCCGGCATTGCCGGCTGCAACTGCCGGCGAGCCGGTGTGGGGCATGCACCTCAATGCGACCAACATGGATATCACGTTGCCGATTTTGCGGCAGGCGCGCGTGAGATACTTGCGCAATATTTTTCAAATCTATTGGAATCAAGTCGAGCCCCGGTCGGGCAAATGGCAGTGGCCGGATGAGTTGCTGGCTTATTTGCGTGAGCAGGATTTTCAGCTTCTTCCCATTCTGGGCTTTCCGCCGCGCTGGGCCAGCGTGCCCGCGAAACCGGGCGGCACGGAATTGTTGAACAAAATGCCGCGCGCGATGGCGGAGTATGAGAACTATTTGCGTGAAGTCATTGCGCGTTACGGCAAACAAATCCCGCGCTGGGAAATTTGGAACGAGCCGAATCTGCCGCGCTATTTTGAAGGCACGCCGGAAGAGTATGGCCTTTTGCTCGCAGCTACCGTGGATTTTTTCAAGCAGACTCAACCCGAGGCAAAATTAGCGGGACTCAGCCTGGCCTGGTCGGATGACAATCGCGAGCTTTTCGCCAAGGCTGCGTTGTCGCAACAAAAAGTGCAGCCGCAAGCTTTGTCATTTCATCCGTATGAGAAGATTGCGCCGGAAGAAGCATTGGTCGATAAAATGGCGCAGTTGCAAGCGCTGGCCCAGCATGCGCAAGGCTACGCTCCGGAATTGTGGGCCACCGAAACCGGCTAC
>QEVD01000567.1 GCA_003576975.1 Candidatus Zhuqueibacterota bacterium | reverse complement strand
GGTCATGCCGATTCTCGTCGGTTGTTTTGGCAACTTTCTCATACCATTAATGATCGGCACACGCGACATGGCGTTTCCCGTGCTCAACATGCTTTCATTCTGGATTGCGGTAGCCTCGGGCGTGATCATGATGGCGGGCTTCTTCGTTCCCGGCGGGCATGCGGCAGCCGGATGGACGTCGTACACACCGCTGTCCGCCAATGCCGCCTGGACCGGCGTGGAATTGGGGCAGGCGTTATGGTCGTTCAGTTTGATCGTGCTCGGCGTGTCTTCGCTGATGGGTTCGATCAACTACATCACCACCATCATCAATATGCGCGCACCCGGCATGACGCTGTTCCGCATGCCGCTTTCGGTTTGGTCGCTTTTCATCGTTGCCATTCTCTTGCTGCTCGCCTTGCCGGTGTTGACCTCGGCGCTGGCCATGCTCTTGTTTGATCAAACTCTCGGCACCAGCTTTTTCGATGTGAAGGGCGGCGGCGAGCCGTTGTTGTGGCAGCATCTCTTCTGGTTTTTTGGCCATCCCGAAGTTTATATTTTGATTTTGCCGGCGATGGGTCTGGCCTCCGAGATTCTGCCGGTGTTCTCGCGCAAACCGATTTTCGGTTATCGCGCCATGGTCTGGGCCATGATTGCCATTGCATTTCTGGGCTGGATCGTGTGGGGCCATCACATGTTTCAAAGCGGCATGAATCCCCGACTCGGCACCACCTTCATGGTTTCGACCATGTTGATCGCCGTGCCCTCCGCCATCAAAACGTTTAACTGGCTCGGCACCCTGTGGGGCGGCAACATCCGATTTACCGTGCCCATGTTGTTTGCGCTCGGCTTTGTGTCGATGTTCGTGATCGGCGGTTTGAGCGGCATTTACATGGCCTCGACGCCCGTCGATATGTTCATTCACGACACGTATTACATCGTTGCGCACATTCACTATGTCGTGTTTGGCGGCAGCATTCTCGGCATCTTCGCAGGCTTGTACTACTGGTTCCCGAAAATGTACGGCCGCATGATGAATCAAACCTGGGGACATGTGCATTTCTGGCTGACGTTCGTTTCGTTCAATTGCACATTCTTTCCCATGCACATTCTCGGCGTTGGCGGGCACATGCGCCGCATTGCCAATCCGCTGCAATACGATTTCTTGAAGCAATTCCAGGGCATGAATGAATTCATTACCATCAGCGCGTTCGTGCTCGGCTTCACGCAAATCATCTTTGCGGTGAATTTTATCTACAGCATGTACAAAGGCAAAAAAGCCGAGAACGACAATCCCTGGCGCGCGAATACGCTGGAATGGACGGCCGCCACGCCGCCGCCGCACGGCAATTTCGAGAAAATCCCGGTGGTTTATCACGGCGCTTATGAGTTCAGCGTGCCGGGCGTCGAAGAAGATTACGTACCGCAAACCAGCAGAACGCCTGTGCCGGCAGGCCACTGAACGCATCGGCGCTCGGCGAACCTCATTCACAAAGCACCAACGCGAGAGTGACAAGGAACAGCGATGAAACCGGCGGAGCTTGCGACACAGAATGTACGATTGCTGAAAATTCTGTTGGGCGTATTGGCATTTTTAGTAGTCGTGACGATTGTGAGTGTTATCGTTCTGAACTAATGCCGGGCCTCTCTGCCATGTCATCAATTACCTCGCCGCCCTTTGCCGCAAGCGCGGCCGCTTACGAATGGCGGTCGCGCGCTGAAGATGAGGTTATCGCGCTCGATCACTTTTCCGGCGATCCGCCGCCCATCACGCCCGAGTTGCCTTATGGCCCGGACGATAACGGCCGCGATGATGATACCGAACCCAAGCCGGTAGGCAATGCCGTGCTCGGCATGTTGCTGTTTCTGGGCACTGATGCGATGTTTTTTGCCACGCTCATCGGAGCGTTCATCGTCTTTCGTACCAGTGCGATGAATTGGCCGCCGCTCGGGCAACCGCGCTTGCCGGTGGCGGTCACCGGTGTGAATACCGTGATTTTGTTGCTCAGCGGGTTCACCATGTTTGCCGCGTATCAACGCATCCGGCGGGGTGAGGGCGCCGGCTTGGCCAAGGGACTGGCGGCTACGGCGCTGCTCGGCGTGACGTTCTTATTCATCCAGGGCTCGGAGTGGATCAAGCTCATTGATTTTGGCTTGACCTTGTCCTCGAGCGTGTACGGCGCAATTTTTTACGTGTTGATCGGCTGTCACGCCCTGCATGTGTTCGGGGCTGTGTTGTGGCTGGTGATCGTCTGGCGCCGCGCCCAGCAAAACCAATTCACCGCGCAACGCCACACGCCGGTGCAACTCTGCAGCATGTATTGGTATCTCGTGGTCCTGTTGTGGCCGGCGCTTTATGCTTTAGTGTATTTGAATTGAGGTACAGGGGGGCGCGATTGCAAGCATGTTATTTCGCGCAAAACGCTTAGAGAATTCACGCGCAAGCATTCTGACAGTGAGACAGCGCTGGATTCTTGGTTTCACATACTTGAGAAAAATCGCTTTGATCGTTTCAACGCAGGCAGACGCGACTTGAGTATCGAAAATATTCGCGCGCTATCTAAGCGCTTTGGCGTGTCACCCGCAACGTTTATTTGATCTGAGACTATTGTGATGAAGAAAACGGTAAAAGGTTTTTGTTCCGTGCTCACGCTGTTCCTGCTGGCAATTCCTGTCATTTCTCATGCCTGCCCCGGCTGCGCGGAGGCGGCGAATGAATCGCTGGCGCGCGGCTTCAACAACAGCATTCTTTTTTTGATGGCGATGCCGTTTACCATCGTCGGCGGGGTGGCGTTATGCCTGGTGGTTATGCATCGCCGGCAGCAACTGGCAATGAAGACAAACGCAAAGGTATCACCAATAACTTCTGAAAAAGAGGAGGAAAGAACTTGAGCCACGCAACAGCCCATGCTCATGCAGTCGATCCCGCGGAATCGCCCTTAACGCCTGAAAGTTGGGGCAAGCTCGGCATGTGGATTTTCCTGGCGGGCGACGCCATGTCGTTCGGCGCCCTGCTCGCAGGCTATGGCGCGCTGCGTTCCGGCGCGACGGATTGGCCGAATCCGCTCGAGGTGCTCGGCATCAACCTGACCGCGTTCATGACCTTCCTGCTCATTTGCAGCAGCGTGACCATGGTCAAGGCCCTCTCCGCCGTCAAGCGCGGCGACCAGAAAGGGCTGCGCAATTTTCTTGCGCTCACCATTCTCGGCGGCTTGATTTTCCTCGGGCTGCAGGCTTATGAATGGACGCATCTGATGACCGCGCAGAGCGTGACTTTCACCAGCAATCCCTACGGCAGCTATCTCTTTGGCACAACGTTTTATGCCATCACCGGCTTTCACGGCGCGCATGTTACCGGCGGTGTGATTTACTTGAGCGCGATTTTGATGAACAGCCTGCGGGGCCGCTATTCCGCCGCGAATTACAACGGCGTGGAAAACGTCGGCCTCTATTGGCATTTCGTCGATCTCGTTTGGATTTTGGTGTTCACGTTCGTGTATCTCATTCAATAGCCCCAGGAGAATTTCCATGTCTGCCGCTCATCAAGAACCGAATTACGTGGCCGTTTTTGGCGCGTTGTTTCTGTTGACGATTCTCGAAGTCGGCGCCGTGTACCTGCCCATCGGCAGAATCGGTGTGGCGGTCATCTTGATTCTGCTCGCACTTACCAAGGCTGCACTCGTGGCGATGTACTTTATGCATTTGAAATTCGAAAAGCGCACGCTTGGCATCATTGCGCTGACGCCCTTGGTTCTTTGTACGCTGCTGATCATCGCGCTGCTGCCGGATTTGACCAGCACACCGCGCAGCTCAGCGACCAAGAAAGCCGAGGCTGCGGCGCAAGCCGAGGCCGAGCCCGCGCCCGATGGTCAATAAATGTATTTTACTATGTGATGTTTGAATCATATGAATACGCATGAATCGAATAGCCGCAAATGGCTCCACCGCTTTGCTCTTTTGGTGGTCGGAGCCACGTTTATTTTGATTTTTATCGGGGGACTCGTGACCAGCACGGATTCGGGGCTTTCCGTGCCGGACTGGCCGACGACCTACGGCCACTTTATGTTTTCGTTTCCGCTCTCGCAAATGGTGGGCGGCATTTTATATGAACATGGCCATCGCATGGTTGCCACCATCGTGGGCATGCTGACGATGATTTTGGCGATCTGGCTTTGGCGTGTTGAACCGCGTGCGTGGGTGCGACGCCTCGGGTATGCGGCGTTGGTCGCCGTTATTTTGCAGGGAATCCTCGGCGGCCTCACCGTTCTGTTCTTGCTGCCCACTGCGATTTCCGTGGCGCATGGCACGCTGGCGCAACTATTTTTTTGCCTCACCATTTGCCTGGCGCTTTTTACCTCCCCGGAGTGGCTCAAGCCGCGCGTGCGAACCGATGACGTGCAGCGCCCTTCTCTGCAAACCTTGACGATTATAACGACGGCGCTGGTGCTGCTGCAACTTATCCTGGGCGCGGTGATGCGCCATACCAAATCGGGCTTGGCGATTCCGGATTTCCCGTTGGCCTTTGGAGAGGTGATCCCGCCTCTTGACTCACCGCAAATCGTGATACATTTCGCCCATCGCGTTGGCGCGTTGCTGGTCACCGCTTCGATTGTTTGGACCGTGGTTCGCATCTTTCGCAAACATCGCGAG
>QEVD01000566.1 GCA_003576975.1 Candidatus Zhuqueibacterota bacterium | reverse complement strand
CTGCTTCGTGTTCTGCCAGAGAGCAAGGCACACGAGTTACTGGATTTCGGCGACTTTTTGCTGTGCCGCCTTCCCAAGCTCCCGAATGGCCAAAAACTGGGTGATCAATTCGCAGGAGTTTGGCAGGATGATCGTACGGCAGATGAGATCATTGCCGATATTCGCAATAGCCGATAAAATCATACCATGCCCCTCATCATCCCCGTTGGCGTTTCCAATCGCCACTTTCATCTCGCGCAAGCAGACGTCGAAAAGCTATTCGGCTCGACTGCGCTCGCCGGAACCGGCGCAGGCTATCAGCTCACCAAACTGCGCGACATCTCGCAAAAAGGCCAGTTTGCCGCAAATGAAACCGTTGACATCATCGGCCCCAAAGGCAGACTCGAGCGCGTGCGCGTAGTCGGTCCAGCGCGCGGGCAGACACAACTGGAAATCTCCCGCACCGATGCTGTCACCCTCGGCATCAATCCGCCGGTGCGCTATTCCGGCGATCTGAAAGGCTCGGCCGGCGCGCGGCTGGTCGGCCCGAAGGGCGAAGTTGTGTTAAGTGAAGGCATCATCATTCCGCAGCGGCCCGAAGGGCGAAGTTGTGTTAAGTGAAGGCATCATCATTCCGCAGCGCCACATTCACATGAGTCCCGCAGACGCGAAGAAATTCGGCGTGAAAGATCGCGACCGCGTCATCGTTACGCCGCTGCCCAAAATGCTGCCGGCCGGCAGTGAAGATCGTGGCGTTATTTTTGATAATGTTTTGATCCGTGTCGATCCTTCCTTTGTACTCGATTTCCACCTGGACACCGACGAAGCCAATGCAGCGGGACTCGCCAACGGCGACAAAGTTTACATTACCGGCCATTCGAAGAACGTCGAAGCATCAGCGAAATTGATCACCGAAAACGACGTGCGCCGCGCCATTCTGGAAAAAAGAAGAATGAAAGTTCCTGCCGGCGCCAAGGTGACGCCCGCTGCGGCAGAGTTGGCGAAGGCACACAAGGTGTTTGTTTGATGACGGTTGCTGGCGGCTGGTTGCTGGTTTGCTGGTTGGTTGCTGGCTGGCACCTGAGCCTGTCGAAGGCACCCGCTGCGAAACAACATAAATCTGCGAGTGCTATCACGCCTTCTTCATGAAAGATTCTGAACCTCTTTTTTGTCTGCTTTGTCAGGGCCGTTGGCTGCCCCGTCAAGTGAGAATCAATTTCCAAGATCATTTTCATGTCTTGCCGCCGCCGCACGCCGAACGCGCTGAGGCGTTTTGGCAGGAGTTGGCAGCAACTTCCGGCAATCATTTCTACAATGGAGAGCTTTTTCGGCTGGAGAAATTTTCAGCAAGTCCGGAATTCTTGGAGATGAGTTTAACGCGAACCTGTTATCGCGATCAACTTTACAACAATGCTCATCTCCAGGAAATGGGCGAAGCCGCAGCGACGCGCGGCCTGGGCGTCAGCGCGATTGTCATCACCAGTGATGGCTATACGCCCATCATTCGCCGCAGCTTGCATTTGGGTGAGGCGCCCGGCATGCTGGACGTCATTGGCGGGCATGCGCATCCCAATCTGCATTTGCGCGCCGGCAAGCCGGATTTGTTTGCTGCCATCGCCGATGAAGTCACGGCCGAGTTGGGCCTGAAGCCCGAGGACGTAAAGGTCGAATGCTGCAGCGGCCTCATCGAACATCCCATCACATTGAAACCGGACATCATTTTTTTGACGCGCATCACTTGCACAATGGCGCGCCGAGGAATTTACCGAATTGCTGGCGGTGCGGGTTTCTGCGGTGGCTGAATTCATGGCGGCTCATCGCACGGAATTGACGCCGCCGGCGCTGGGGTGCCTGACGATTTTGTCAGCTTTCTGATCGGGAGTTTTCCACAACTTTGACGCAGGCCTTTACGCCGCAACTGTCATTCTGAAAGAATTGGGTGAAGCAACTGCCCGCTCGCGAGTACTTCGCAAGGTCCTTGCGTTGTCGCGAGTACTTCACAGGATCCTTTCTGGATGACAGAACCGGTGGTTGACGACAATTCTTGATATTCTCCGAGTGAGGTGACCAGGCAGATTCCTCCTGGATGACAGAACCAGTGGTTGATGACAATTTTTGAGATTCTTGGAGTGAGGTGAAATGACAAGTTTGTTTATCAAACGGTATTTGATCATCGCCACGGCTGCGGCCAGCCTGTTGGGCTGCGCGGCCGGGACTCGATTGAATGAAAAAGACACAAACGCCGTCGCGGCCTTGCGGCGCCGCATTGACGCCATTCTCGCCGACTCTGCGCTCGCGCGTTCGACGCCGGGTGTGAAGATCGTTTCCCTGCAAACCGGTGAGGTGTTGTACGAACGCAATGCGCATTTGCTGTTTCATCCTGCCTCGAATCAGAAGCTGCTCACCTCCGCAACCGCGCTCAAGCTGCTCGGCCCTGACTTCACGCTTAACACCAGCCTGGTCTGCGATTCCGCGGCTTTGCGCGACGGCATCATTCATGGCAATCTTTATCTGGTGGGCCGCGGCAATCCGGATTTGAACACGAATGATTTGTTCGGCCTGGCGCAAACGCTGGCGCAGAAAGGCATTCGTGAGATTCGCGGCAATTTGCTGTGCGACGATTATTATTTTGATGACGTGCGCTGGGGCGCGGGCTGGATGTGGGACGATGATTATGAGCGCTTCTCCGCGCTGGCGGTGAATGATAATATTGTTTCCTTTGCCGTTTCTCCGGCTGCGAAAGTCGGGGAAGTCGCGCAGGTACAGATCGTTCCGAACACGCCGCATACGGATATCATCAACACCAGTGTGACGGCGGCAAGCAAAGCGCAAATGGATTCGTTGCGCCTGACTGGTCTTTCCGTTGAACGGCGCGGGTCGAATGTTTTTGTAATTGATGGCGCGCTGGCGCTCGATGCGAAGCCGCGCACGTTTGAGCGCACCGTTGTGCAGCCGGAAGTTTTTACCGGACAAATCCTGCGTGAATTGTTGCTGCAAAACGGCATCAAATTTAACGGCAGCGTGCAACGCGGCCTGAGCCCCGCAAAAGCTGTGACGCTGGCCGAGCTTCGCGCGCCGCTCATGCCGTTGTTGATCAATCTCAACAAGATTTCGGATAATTTGAGTGCTGAGTTGTTGTTGAAAGTGGTGGCGGCCGAGCGCGCCGGCCGGCCGGGTACGGGTGAGAAGGGCATGCAAGTGATTCGCCGGTTTTTATCCAGCGCACAGGTCGACACCAACGCGTTGAACTTGGCGGACGGCTCGGGCGTGTCGCGCTACAATCTCATCACACCGGACGAAATTGTGAAATTGTTGACTGCCATGTGGAAGGATTTTGCCGTGCGCAACGAGTTCTTGGCCACACTCCCGATTGCGGGCATAGACGGAACATTGTCGAATCGCATGAAAGGCACGGCCGCGCAAGGCATTTTGCACGCGAAAACCGGCAGTTTGAGCGGGGTCAGCTCGCTGTCAGGCTACACCACGACAGCCGAGGGCGAAGAAATCGTTTTTTCGATGATGATGCAGCATTTCATCGGCTCGAGTAGCGGCGTGCGCCGCGTGCAGGATCAAATCGGGGCAGAGATCAGCGGGTTTCGGCGCGCAAGAGCCGCGAATGCCTCTTCAAAATAAAAATCTGTCAAGCCGACTTCTCAGTGAGGAATGCCGTTATGACGCAATCCCATAAATTCGCTTTACTGCTTTTGTTGTTGTGCCTCATTTTGCTGCTCGGCAATTCCAACTCCTGCGGCCCGGTTGAGGAGCCGCTCGACAATGCGACGGTGCAGCAGGTGGAAAAAATCATTACCGATGAAATGATTGCACAGGAGATGATCGGAACAGCGATCGGCATTGTCAAGAATGGCAAAATCGCATTTCTCAAGGGATATGGTTATGAAGATTGGGAAGCACACCAGCCGGTAACACTCGCCTCGGAATTTCGCTGGGCTTCCATGTCAAAATCGCTGACAGCGGTGGTGGCCATGAAATTACGTGAAAACGGCAAACTCGATTTGAACGCCCCTGCCCAATCATACGTTGGATCTTATCCGCACGAGAGTGTCAAAGTCGCGCAGTTGCTGCAGAATCGCGGCGGCGTCGGTCATTATGCGCACATGGATTCAGCACATGCAGAATGGAAAAACAAGGAAGAGAATTATCCCAAAAATCAGGCGTGGAACGCCGCGGCAGCAGTGAACATTTTTAAAGATTCGCCCCTGGTGTCTGAGCCTGGCGCGAGGTATCACTACAGCACATTTGGTTTCATCCTCGCGGGCGCGGTGGTGGAAAGCGCCGGTGTGCAGGCTTACAACAAAGGCTATGTGCAGTTGGTGAATGAGTACATCGCGCAGCCGCTGGGCATGAGTTCGCTCAAGCCCGATTACGTCTTCGACGGAAATACGGCCGAGGCCATCGGCTATTACAAGAATAATGATGGCGACATTCAGCGCCGTGACGACGACGATGTCACCTGGAAGCTTCCAGGCGGCGGCTTCAAATCCACCATCACCGATGTAACCCGATTCGTCAAAGGCCTGGCAAACCGGCAAATGTTGCACGACTCGACTTATGAGTTGATGTGG
>QEVD01000565.1 GCA_003576975.1 Candidatus Zhuqueibacterota bacterium | reverse complement strand
ATCGATCATCATTGCTTATCTCACCATTGCCGGCTATCAATTTCGCGGCGGCGGCCGCTTGTTGAACATTCTCACCGGGCTTGACCCCACGATCGGCGGGCTCCTCACATGTATCGTGACAATTTTATTTACCGCCTCCGCGGGCCTGGTGTCAATCATCTCCATCGATATTATCAACGGTGTCATTATGACTCTGGGCGTAATCGTCGGCGTGCCGTTGGCGTTGCATGCGATGGGCGGCTGGGGGCAGGTCGTGCAGAATTTGCCGGCAGATCACTTCACCACATTCGGTTCCAACGACTGGGTGTGGGCCGCGGGCGTTTTCTTTCCCACGTTTTTTTTGTTGATGGGCGAAGGCAGCATGTATCAAAAATTTTTTTCCGCCAAGAACGAGAACACTGCGCGTAAAGCCGTGATTGGCATGATCGTCGGCGTCATTTTTCTGGAAACCATGCTCTGCACGCTGGCTGTGATCGGCAGCTCGAAGTACTTCAATCTCGCGCCCTTCAGTGAAGGCGGCGTATTGAACAAAGCCGTGACCGAAACCATCATTTTGCACCTTGCGCGGTTCGATCTGCCGCCGTTGGCGGGCGCACTGTTGATCGCTGCAGGCGTTGCCGTCATTCTCTCGACTGCGAATACGTTTTTGATGACGCCTTCCACCAGCATCGCGCGCGATCTCTATCAGCGTTTCATCAATCCTTCGGCCAGCGACCGGCAAATCGTCCGCCTGCAGCGCATTTTAATTGTTGTGCTCGGTTTGTTGGCTTACATCCTCGCCAGCTTTTTCAAGAGTATCCTCGACATGGCATTCACGGCGTACACGTTTGTCGGCGCAGGCGTGACACCGGCGTTGCTCGCCGCCTTTTTGTGGCGCCGCGCGACGCCGGTGGCGGGCGCCGCTTCCGTGGGCGCGGGCATGATCGTCACACTCCTGATTACAATAGCCAATATCGCAATGGAAGGGACAACCGCCTCCGTCCGGCTTTTTGGTATTCACCTGTTGCCGATGGAAACGGATTACATTATCATCCCGGCAGCGATTGCATCGATTTTGACCTTGATCGTCGTGAGCCTGCTGACGCCGCCGCCGGCAGAAGCAAAATGGCGGCCGTTCTGGAATAAATAAAAAACGCTATATGCCCGAAGTGGCCATTTCCAACAAAAGATGAAGAGTGTCGTCAATGGCGGTCGATTATTCTCACATGACGGATGTCGAGTTGCTGCGCGCAACAACCATTGAAAAAGATGATTATTCGCCGTCTGCACTCTCGGCAATTCGAATGGAAATGGCCAGACGCGGGTTAGATGCCGCCAAGCTCATGGATCAGATCCGCGTGGCGAAAGAGGATAGCGAGCCGGAAATCTGCACGCAAGCAGAAGCGCTGGAACGGCTTTCACCCGACATGCCGGAATGGAAGCCGATGACATTCACCAACGCCGTGAATCAGCAATTGATTATCTCCCGGCAACGATCAAATTGGAATGCGCATTTTCTCGCGCTGGAAAAATATCAGTATTCTGTTATCGTGCCGGATATAACGCAAATCAAAAGCCTGCTTGCTTCGTTTATGCGGCTTGAGGATACCGATCTCGCCGGGCAACAAGAATACAATCTTACCGAATGGGAAACGCTGAATCCGTCGGACGGGCTGGTCCGCATGGAAGCCGTAAGCCAGGCTTTGACCGACGCTGATATTCCTCACGTTGTCCAGTCGAGCGATTTTGCTCAACTCAGCCTGTTCCTGCCCGGCGATTTTTTACACGACGCCCGGGCCATCTGGGACGATCTTGATCAAAAAGTCAAAGACCTGCAGGATCAAATTGAAAAACTGCCGGAAAAGCGTCAGGAACTGAAACTGCTCGAGCTTTACGAGGAGTTGATTCCATTGGTGGAAGATTGCTCCGTGCCGTATTTCAATCGCGGCGTTTTGCAATTTGAGCTTGGCCGCAGCGAAGAAGCAGCGGCATCTTTCATCGAAGCCGTGGCTCATGGTATCCAACGGCTCGAAGAACAAGATTGCCTGGCCGAGACGAAGGACTATTTGGAGCATCTCGCGGCGCGACTGCCTGACCATCTCGGCATCATGCATGCCCTAGTTGCGCTCAAGTATTACGAAAACGATGATCGCGCCGTGGAAATGCTTTATCAAAAAATTCTTGCCCACAATGCGAATGATAGTGTTGCCCATCTCAATCTCGGCTATTTTTATCACACGGATCCGGAGCAACGGCCACGCGCCCGCGACCATTTTAAGCGTTATCTCGAACTCGAACCGCGCGCGAGTGATCGTGTTGTTATCGCCGAGCTTGTCACTGCATTAGAGAAGGAGTAAAATATGCCGCCTCGCTCAAAACGATCGCTGGCTTTTTGGTATGTGATGCTCATTGCGTTGGTATACATTGCCGGTTGCAAACGCCTCGAAAAGGATTTGCCGCCGGCCGTCACCGACGCTGTCAAAACCGTGCAGCAACAGCATTGTCCGGACCGCCGCCTCTGCGTCTTCGATATCGAAGTCGTTATGCTGGGCGCCAATCTCAAACTGCAAGGCGAGCTTTCAGACTCCACCGCGATTGCCGAGCTGGTCAGCGCTGTCAAAAAAGCCGCGCCCAATTTCAAAGTTGAAGAAGAAATCCGACTGTTGCCGGACGAGGCTCTGGGAAACCGGCGTTTTGGCCTGGTGCGCCCTGCGGTTGATGGGAAGCATGGTATCATTGCTCAAAAAAGAAGGCAACTGGTACTACCTCCAAACAGAAGATGGTTATCTCGGCTGGCTGCCGGAAGGCTCGTTCAGAACGGCGAGTCTGAACGGCATCGATGAATGGCTGGCCTCAGACCTGGTGGCGTATAATCGTTTGGATGGCCTGGTGCGTGAGGAAGCCAACGCCGCTGCGCTTTCAGTTGCCGCCGTAGTGTTGGGCTGCACCATGCGGCGGCTCGAAGTTGTTGAACAAAAAATCGGTAATGCCAGGCAGAGGTGGGCCAAAGTGCGTTTGCCTGATCGCCGGGAGGGATTTATTGAATTCGACGCTGTAACCGAGCGGGACAAAGTCTTCCCGGCTGCGCCCGGAACCGCCGAGGACGTTGTGAAGACGGCAAAAAAATTTCTCGGCGTTCCTTATCTTTGGGGCGGCACTTCGGTGAACGGTTTCGATTGCTCGGGCTTCACGCAGCTTGTATTTCGCTTGCACGGCGTGGCCTTGCTGCGCGATGCCAGCCAGCAAGCGCGTCAGGGCGAGGCCATCGAGGCCGGCAGGAATTTTGAGAATCTCGAACCTGCGGATTTGTTATTCTTCGGCGAACAAGAGGGCAAAATCACGCACGTTGCCATTTCGCTCGGCGGCGCGCGCTTCATTCATGCCTCGGATTTTGTGCAAATGAACAGCCTTGATGAAAATGACGCGGACTATGTCGATTATCGCCGGCAAACGTTTCAATTTGCCAAGCGCATGACGGCCTTGAAGCCTTCGCCAGCGTCCTCGGGAAGCGATTGAGCTGTTTCATCTCTTCGTAACCATGAAACTTCGCACTTTTCATGCTCTCGCAACGCCGGCAAACTTTGGTGTTGCCGCCCTCATTCTGATTTTTTGCCTCCTGGCTGCTTTGCCTTGGGCTTGGCGCGACAACGCCGAAGACACTTTACTCGATTTGCAGTTTCGCCTGCGCGGTGAGCGGCCGCTCTCTGATAAAATCGTTTTGGTTTATCTTGGCGCGGAAGATATTCAAGCGCTGGGCGGCTGGCCCATCACGCGCGATTATTATGGCTATTTGATGCACGGGCTAAGTCGCGCGCACGCCCAAGTCGTCGGTTTCGATATTCTTTTCGATCGCGCCGATCGCCACTACCCCGAATTCGACGCCATCCTTGCGGATTTTTTTAAATCCGCCGGCAATGTTTGTTTGCCCCTGGCGTTCGCGGAATTAACAAACGCCCCTCCCTCTGATTCGAAAGCTCTACAAAAAATCATGAGGGGACTCGATCCGCTTGTTCCCACCAAAGAATTGCAAGCCAGCGCCGCAGGCATGGGATTCAGCAACTTTGGCGCTAACGCAATCGTTCGCAAAGCGCCGCTGGTTCTCCGGCACAATGACAGCCTCTACTATTCCTTCGGCTTCGAATTGGCGCGGCTCTATCTCAACAGTGAAAAATCTTCCGTCCAATATTCCGCCAAAGAAATCGCTATGATTGATGCGGCGGGCGAGCGGCATGTTTTTCCGATTGATGAAACAGGCCGCTTGCGCCTCAATCATTTCGGCGGCATTCATGACGTTGCGGCCTTCAGCTTTGTGCAACTTTTGCAGGCCTTCAATGCCTCGCCGGATTCACTTGATTTCACCGGCAAAATCGTGATTGTCGCCGTCAC
>QEVD01000564.1 GCA_003576975.1 Candidatus Zhuqueibacterota bacterium | reverse complement strand
CTTCAAGTGTTTGGTGAATCATGACGGCAATCTCGATGAACGGCTGGCGTATTATGACACGGAAGAGTTATGGTTTCCCGAGTGGGATCATATGGGAAAACCATGGGAAAATCCTGAGCATTACGAAAAACATAATCCCATTAACTTTGTGCAGAATTGGAAAACGCCAATGTTGGTTGTGCACGGCGGCCGCGATTTTCGCGTGGTGGAAACGCAGGGCATCTCGACTTTTACCGCATTGCAGCGCCGCGGCATTCCCAGCAAGTTTCTTTATTTTCCCGATGGCTGAATCAATGGACGAAGCCGGAAGGCACGAATTGATTGCGTCTGAAGTGTGACGTTTGATTTGACGCTTTTCTTTGGCGGAGCTTACGCATGTTACATGATCGTAGAATTGGCCAACTCCTGGCGCTCGTTCTGCTGTTGGTGTTCGCGCACGCAGCCGTTGGCCAATCCCTCAAACCCGGGCCGCAGGTTCTGACATTCTTTTCGGATGTTGACGACACGGAACAGCCGTATGGTTTGTATTTGCCGGAAAAGTTCAATCCGAAAAAGAAATACCCGCTTGTCATCATGTTGCACGGCGCGGGATCGAATCACCGTCTGGCGTTGCGCCGGGTTTTCGGCAAAAGCAATTTGCCCGATGAAACCGATGTGGAAGCCAGCCGCTATTTTCCGGCGTGGAAAAATCTTGATTACATTGTCGCCGCGCCTTATGCGCGCGGCACCATGGGATATCAAAGCATCGCTGAAAAAGATGTGTACGATATGCTGGCCGATCTCAAGCAGCGTTTCCCGATTGATGAGGATCGCGTCTATCTCACCGGATTGTCGATGGGAGGTGGCGGCACGTTATGGTTGGGCTTGAGCCGGCCGGATATTTGGGCAGCGCTGGCGCCCGTGTGTCCGGCGCCGCCCGAGGGCACGGCTGAGCTTGCTCCGAACGCCCTAAATTTTCCTGTGCACTTTTTTCACGGTGATGCCGATCCGGTTGTGGCGCCCGCTGGCGTTCGTGAGTGGGTCCAACGTCTTCAAGAGTTGGGCGCCAAAGTCGAGTATACCGAATATCCCGGCGTGGGCCACAACAGTTGGGAAAATGCCTATAAGGATGAAGCCGTTTTTTCCTGGTTCAGTCAATTCCGGCGCAATCGCTTTCCGGAGCGCGTCCGCTTTGCAACCAGCCGTTACAAATATAATGCTGCTTATTGGGTTCGCATCGATGAATTGACGCCGGGAATATTGGCGACTTTTGATGCGAAGTTTATTGCGCCCAATCGCCTTGAGATCAGCACCTCCGAGGTTGGCGCTGTCACGTTAACATTGACCGGCCATCCTAAATTTTCGGCAAAGCATCCGGTTGAGGTGACGATTGACGGCAAAAACATCTCCGCAACAGTAACGGATGTGCTTGCCCTCTCAAAAAGCGGCGACACATGGCAAGCTGAAAAACGTGAATTAGCGATGCCGATGAAACGGCCGGGCGCAGAAGGGCCTATCGCCGAAGCGATTGCCGGGCGGCACATTTATGTTTATGGCACTGCCGATAATCCTTCGCCCGAGGAATGGCAGGTTCGACGCGCGCAAGCAGATCATGCGGCAAATTGGTCAGTTGATCGCGGCCCGTTCCTGCGCCGCGTGATGGCGTTTCCGCGCGTTTTATCCGACAAAGAAGTGCGGCCAAGCGATCTTGCTTCTGCGCATTTGATTTTGTTTGGCACGAAAGAAACCAACAGCATCATCGCAAAATTCAGCGAACTGTTGCCGCTGCATCTTGACGCGGTTGCCGTTGATTACGGGCTGCTCTATATCTTTCCTCGCGGCGAACATTACGTTCTTATCAATTCGGGTTTGCCGTGGTGGACGGTGGCGGAACGTTCCGGGCCGCCAGCCCGCCGCAGCTTCCGCGCGCTGTTCGGACCGCCCGGCATGCTGATGGATTTGCAGGATTATGTTCTGTTCAAAGATGCGATTGACAATGTCATCGTCGAAGGCCGTTTCGAGAGCAATTGGCGCATGCCGGAAGCTGATGCGGAGAAGATGCAGCAAACCGGTGTGATCAATTTATAAGAGTACTCTCTCGAATGTCATTCAGGCGAATCTTGTGAAGTACTCGGTATTCGGCCCAGAACTTCACCAAATCCTTGCAGGATGACAAGGCGTAGATGAATATACTTTTCAATGCAACAACACGCTGGTCATTTGTGCATGCACGTGGAGACTACCATGCCGGGGCGACCGTACATTTTAGCAGAAACAAACTGGAAAGCGGTGCAAGCAACGGTTTATGATGTTGCCGTCCTGCCGTGGGGCGCAACCGAAGCGCACAATTATCACTTGCCATATGCCACCGATGTGATTGAAAGCGACCGCATTGCCGGCGAAGCGGCGCGCCTGGCCTGGGAAAAAGGCGCGCGCGTCATCGTTCTTCCCACCGTGCCCTTCGGAGTGAATACCGGTCAGCTCGACCTCAAATTGACGATCAACATGAATCCCAGCACGCAGCTTGCGTTGCTCAATGATATTGCCGCGTCGCTGGCGCAGCAACATATTCCCAAGCTGGTTATTTTGAACGGACACGGCGGCAATGATTTTAAACAAATGATTCGCGAGTTGGCGCCGCAGCATAAATTGTTTCTGTGCACGCTCGATTGGTTTCGCTGTCTGAATCTCTCAACGTTCTTTGATGAACCCGGCGATCATGCCGGCGAGATGGAAACGAGTCTGATGCAATATCTCACGCCGGAACTCGTTTTACCGCTTGCAGAGGCCGGTGAGGGTTCTACCAGAAAATTTAAAATAAAGGCTTTGCGCGAAGGCTGGGCCTGGACGCAGCGCGACTGGCTGAAAGCAACAGTAGATACGGGCGTGGGCAATCCTCAAGCTGCTACAGCGGAGAAGGGGAAACGTTACTTCGAAGCCGTAACACAGAAAATCGCGGGATTTTTGGTGGAGCTGGCCAGTGTTGAAATGAAAGATCTCTACGAAACAGCGTAATATACAGAAACCGTATCACAAACTTTGCGATACAACCTCGTCGAGTCCGCTGCGCGACGGCGGCAGCGATGCACCTATGAACGCTCTCCCAACACTCGCGGCAGCGCTAAAAAAGCATCACAATAGTTTGTTGGCTCTGCT
>QEVD01000037.1 GCA_003576975.1 Candidatus Zhuqueibacterota bacterium | reverse complement strand
TGAGCCTCGGAGGAGAGTTGACGGGCATCGCGGTTCTTCATGCCCACAATATACGAATATTTTATTGAAAATTAAAGTATTTTATGCTCCGAGTAGTAATAAGAAAACGCAAGAAGAGGTCTCAACTCCACATGTCCACGATCCAAAAGAGCCTGGAGGTGTGCGCAAGCCAAAACCAGAGGAAGAACCCATAAACTAGAAAGGTAGGTGCTCATGAATACAAATAACCCTTTTGATATGATACAACAATGGTATCATAAGCATTGTGATGGTGACTGGGAACATCAATATGGTATTGTTATCAAAACATTAGATAATCCTGGTTGGTCATTAACGATTGATCTTGAAGAAACCGACCTCGAAGATAAGCGCTTTGATGAAGTAGTCATCGAAAGGGATGAAAATGATTGGGTATTCTGTAAAGTAGAATCGAAACAGTTTAAAGGGGCATGTGGGCCTAATAATCTTAGCGAAATATTGATCCTTTTCTGTAATTGGGCAACAGCATAACCTATTACATCTTATGTGTGGAATCATATTTGGTTCTCACTACCAAATTTTGCTTTTAATTATTCAGTGATATCAATATCAGTTCACGGACAAGAAACGCGCGCTGGTGAGATTCAATGTGTGCGGCGTTGGCATCCCCACCAATGCCACGATTTTGAACGCGCAGATGAGCTTGTGGTATTACGCCGCCGAGGCCGGAACGCCTTGTGGCGGCTCGCAGGTTTCGACCAATGGCTGGGTGCAAGCGCATCGGATGCTGGTTCCCTGGAATGAAGCCCAAGCCACGCGCGATGTTCGCCTCACGGGCGTAAATTGGAGCGCGCCTTATGGCGCAATTAACGGCACCGATGCCCTGGCCACGATGGAAAGCACGGTGCAGGTCAAGCAGAACGAAACCGGCACGTGGAAAAGCTGAACTTTGACCAACGCGGTGTGCCTGTTCAAACCCCAATACTGGCGTGATTCTGGGCGTTTTCCCTTAAAAACGGTTGATTCTGTAAGTCGCAGAAAACATCTTACAGTTACTGAACGAGTATCTTTCCGTTCACCTTTGGGGTTTTATTCTGAATTTCATCCTTCCCAACCTCACCAAAAATTTCCCAAAAATTGTGTTGTATCTTAGCAGCGCCTTTCGTAAAATCTAAACCGCTTGTAAATTGTAACTTATTGCAAGCTTGAATCGTGCGTAACTTGCGCATGATGTGCGCCGGGTTTCGCGCCATACAAAACTTCAATCAGGCAAATGATCACCGGCGAGACCATTTCTTGATTGTTCCGGTTTTGGCGCCTGGATTAAGGACAACAATTTTGCCTTCACTAGAACTATCGTTATCTATCGAAACGGGAAGTTCATGATCACCAGCATGACAGGCTACGGGCAGGGAGAATTCAAGTGCAACGGCTATGAATCGTTTGTCGAGGTGCGCGCCGTCAACCATCGTTTTTTGGATGTCTCCATGCGCCTGCCGCGTGCGTTGAGCACGTATGAGGAAACCGTGAAAGAGATGGTGCGGAAATTCGTATCGCGCGGCCGCATCAATCTCGTGGTCAATCTCAAAAGCGAGCGCGACACCGGCCTGGGCCTGCGCTTGGACATGGAAGCGGCCTCCTATCACAAACAGTTGCTCGAAAAGCTGCGCGACGATCTGGGCCTGTCCGGCGACGTCACGATCGATCATCTCTTGCACTTCTCAGAGATTTTGACCACGGACAGCAGCGACGAATTGCCCGAGGAAGTTTGGCAAACCGTGGAAAGCGCGATTCAGCAGGCCATGCGAAATCTCAATGACATGCGCCAGCGCGAAGGCCTGGAAATCACCAATGATTTGCGCAGCCGCGTGGAAGCGTTGCAACAGAAACTGGTGGCCATTGAAGAACGGTCGATTGCGCGGCGCGGCGAAGAATTTCAGCGGCTTTATCAGCGCGTGAAAGAGATGGTGCAAACCAAAGAGTTGGACGCCAATCGCCTGGAACTGGAGGTGGCCTTGCTCGCCGATCGCGTCGATGTCACCGAAGAATGCACGCGCTTTCGCAGCCACAACACCCTGTTTCTGGAGGCGCTGGCAGAGGAGGCGCCCGCCGGTCGCAAACTGAATTTTTTGCTGCAAGAGATGAATCGCGAGGCCAACACCATTGGCGCGAAAGCCAACGATGCCAAGATTGCGCACCTCGTGGTTGAAATCAAAGAGGAAGTGGAAAAGCTCCGCGAACAAATTCAAAACATCGAGTAATGCCATGCCCCTGGATCATGCACGTGCAACTACGGACGGGCAAACCTCTGCTTCCGGATATTTGGTGGTGTTATCGGCGCCTTCCGGCGGCGGAAAAACCACGATTTTGCAGCGTCTGCTGCAAACGAATAGTCCGGATTTCTGCTATTCGATTTCAGCAACCACGCGCAAGCCGCGCGGCAGCGAACAACACGGCCGCGAATATTTTTTTCTGAGCGCCGAGGAATTTCAGCAGGGCATTGAGCGCGGCCGCTTTCTCGAATATGCGCTGGTGCATGGCAACCTGTACGGCACGCCGCGCGAAAACGTCGAAAAATGGCTGGCATTGGGCAAATTCGTGCTGATGGACATCGATGTGCAGGGCGGTATCCACGTCAAGCGCCAGTTGGGTCCGCGCGCAATTTTGATTTTCATTCAGCCGCCCTCGTTCGAATTGTTGCGCGAACGGCTGCATGGCCGCAATACGGATTCGCCGGAAGAAATTGCGGCGCGCCTGCAAGCCGCGCATGACGAGATGGAGGCCGCGGAGCAGTATGATTATGTGGTGGTGAATCACGATTTGGAAGAGACGGTGCGGCGCGTGGTGGAAATTATTGCAAGCTACCGTAAAGCGAACGCCGTGGCCGCGGCCAATGTTTAAGCGAAGGATGGACACGGGGCTCCGCGTGGCCGCAACTGAATCTTTTGGCCACGGATGAGCACGGATGAAACGAAATTAAGAGAGCCGTGAAAATCCGTGTCAATCAGTGGTTGAGCTTTTGTTTTTAAATTGAAGATTGTTTGAATTTTGGTTTACAGCGTTTTTTAAATGTGTGTACAGGATTCGTAGCCCTGCCCCCTTGTGGGGCATTGTTGCAACCGCGAATTTCATGTCTTCAACAGCCGCCCACAAGGGGCGGGGGCTACAAACTCTGTTCATCCGAATGAAAAACGCTGTAAAAAGTTAAACACTTCACCAGACGAATAGAACGAATCGATTCAACAGGAGAACCTTATGGTCAGTACCGTACCTTTGGAAGAGCTTGAGAGACATGCCGATAACCTATACGAAGCCATCGTGGTGATCGCGAAACGCGCGCGCCAGATCAACGACGAGCAAAAACGCTATATCGAGCAGGAATTGGGTTATGACAGCGCGCTCGACAATGTCAATGCCAGCGACACGGACGACGATGTCGAAGAAGTGCGTGACGAACGCGTGAAAGCGCCGGTGAAGTTGATCAAGCTGCCGAAGCCGACCTCGATTTCGCTCGATGAAATGGTGGGCGGCAAGCTGAATTTCGAATACGCCGAACCCGCCGAGAAGAAAGACTAGGCGTTCCGTGCGTTTCACCGGCAAAAAAATCGTGCTCGGCGTCAGCGGCGGCATCGCCTGCTACAAAAGCTGCGAGTTGCTGCGCGAGTTCAAACGCCAGGGTGCAACCGTGCGGGTGATGATGACGCCCAGCGCAACCGAGTTTGTGACGCCGTTGACGTTTGCGGCGTTGAGCGAGAACCCGGTGCTCACCAATATGTTTCCCGAGGCCGGGGCCGCCGTAATCGAGCACATCAACTGGTCGCGTTGGGGTGATGTCATCGTGGTTTGCCCGGCAACGGCGAACACGCTGGCGCGGCTGGCGAACGGTTTTGCCGATGAACCGGTGAGCGCCACCATTCGCGCGGCGCGTGTGCCGGTGGTGCTTTGTCCCGCGATGAACTCCGCGATGTGGGACGATGCGCTGGTGCAGCTCAATTTGAAGACGCTGCTCAATGCCGGTTATCGTTGCGTTGCGCCGGAGTTCGGTGATTTAGCCACCACGGCGGAAGGCGCTGGGTGGGGGCGTTTGGCGCGCCTGGAATGGATCCTCGCTGAAGTATTGGCCGCGCTGCAACCGAGCCAGCCGTTGCAAGGCATGAAAGTGCTGGTCACGGCTGGCCGCACGGAGGAATATCTCGATCCGGTGCGCATGTTGACCAATCCCGCGAGCGGACGCATGGGATTCGCGGTGGCAGAAGTGGCGCGCGCGTTGGGCGCGGAAGTGATTTTGGTGCACGGCCCCACGGAATTGCCGCCGCCGTATCAGATTAAAACCGTGCCGGTGGTAAGCGCACAGCACATGCGTGACGCGGTGCTGGAGCATTACCCGGGCGCACAGGTGTTGGTGATGACGGCTGCGGTTTCGGATTATCGCCCGCGCCAATTTGCCCCGGAAAAAATCAAAAAGGGCGAGGCTGCGGCAATGATCGAGCTGGAAGAGAATGACGATATTCTCAAATTGCTCAGCCGGCAGAAAACGCAAGCGCTGCACGTGGGTTTTGCACTGGAAACCGAGAATGCAATAAAAAACGCGCAGGGCAAATTGCAGCAAAAAGCGCTTGATTTGATTGTATTGAATAACGCCAAAGAAGCCGGAGCGGGTTTCAAGAGTGAAACCAATCATGTGACGTTGATTGATCGCCACGGCGGGATTGAAACGCTGCCGACGTTGACAAAAGTCGAAGTGGCGTTTGAAATTTTGCAGCGCGTCGTTGCTTTGCAAAAAGAAAAACCTCATGCAATCCTGCAAAAGTAGGACAGGATAATTATTCGGCGAATAATTTTTGATTTTAAATTATTCTGCCGACCCCTCACTCTGTCATAAATATTTTCAGAGTTTGATTCAACGTGGATAACCAAACCTCACAGCGCAAGACGCAACGCGAAGAAAACGGCCGCCCCCTGACCGTCGATCAAATCATTGATCGCCTGCCGCCGCAAGATTTAAATGCGGAAAAAGCCGTTTTAGGCGCGATGCTGCAAGAGAGCAATGCCGTCAGCAAAGCCGTGGAGTTGTTGGAAGATTGGTGTTTCTACACCACCAGCCACCAGTATATTTTTGAGGCGATGCAAGTGCTGTTCGATCGCAATCATCCGATCGACATGCTCACCGTTTCTGCGGAATTGCAGCGCCAGCAGCATCTCGATCAAGCCGGCGGCAATTATTATCTTGCGGAGTTGACCGCAAGCGTGCCCTCTGCGGCCAACGTCGAGTATCATGCGCGTTTGGTGCTGGAGAAGGCCATTCTGCGCCGCTTGATCGGTGTGGCCACAGAGATTTCCTCGGAGGCGTTTGAAGGCAAAGAGCCGGTGGATGATTTGCTGGACAAGGCCGAGCAGCGCATTTTTTCGCTGTCCGAGCGCCGCCTGCGCCGCGGCTTTGAGTCCATTAACCCCGTGTTGCACCGCACGTTTGAAACGATTGAAACCTATCATCAGCGCAAGGGCAGCGTGACCGGCGTGGCCACCGGTTTCAAAGATCTGGATGAAATGACTTCCGGGTTTCAAAAATCCGATTTGATCATCATCGCCGGCCGGCCCTCGATGGGCAAGACGGCGTTTTGTTTGAATATCGCGCGCAATGCCGCCATCGATCACAAAGTCGGTGTGGGCATTTTTTCGCTGGAAATGGCGAGTTATCAGCTTGCCCTGCGCTTGCTGTGCAGCGAGGCGAAAGTCAACTCGCATCAAGTGCGCACCGGCAAGCTGCCGCGCGAGCATTTTTCCCGCCTGGCGCACGCCGTGGGCCGCCTGGCGGAAGCGCCGATTTACATTGACGACACGCCCGCGCTGACGGTGATGGAGATTCGCGCGAAAGCGCGGCGGCTGGCGGCGGAGAAACGCGTGGGCATGTTCATTGTGGATTATCTGCAGCTCGTGCGCGGCCCGCGCAGCGTGGAAAGCCGGCAAATCGAAATCTCGTTGATCTCGCAATCGCTCAAAGCGCTGGCCAAAGAGTTGGATGTTCCGGTGATTGCGCTCTCGCAGCTTTCACGCGCGGTGGAACAGCGCGGCGGCGACAAGCGTCCGCAGCTTTCGGATTTGCGCGAATCCGGAGCCATCGAGCAGGACGCGGATATTGTCATGTTCATTTATCGCCCGGGCCAGTACACCCGGGAGCTGAACGACAACACGGCTGAAATCATCATCGGCAAGCAGCGCAACGGCCCCACCGGCACGGTGGAGCTGTTGTTTCACAAAGACAATGTTCGCTTTGCCGATATCGACCGCTTTCATACGGAGAATAATTTTAGCGGAGCGCCGTTTTGAACATCTTGCGGGAAGGGAGGAAGCGAAGCATCGGTTGGATTGATTAACACGAACTGGCACCATGGAAACGCCCAATTTCGAAAAAGATTTCTCACGCATTTTGCTCAAGCTGAAACGCTACAGCAAGCATCCGATCAACCGCGAGCTGTTGCGACAGGCTTTTGAGTTCAGCCGGGAGGCGCATCGCAATCAATTGCGCAAATCCGGCGCGCCATATTTTGTGCATTGTGTGGAAGTCGCCAAGATTCTGTGCAATCTGCATATGGATTATGTGACGATCGTCGGCGGTTTGTTGCACGATGTAGTGGAAGATACCGGCGTCTCCATTGAAGAAGTGCGCGACAAGTTCGGCGAAGAGATTGCCGGGCTGGTGGACGGCGTCACCAAAATCTCGGAATTGAAATTCGACAGCGTCGAAGTGCGGCAGGCGGAAAATTTTCGCAAAATGCTGCTGTCGATGGTGAAAGACATTCGCGTCATCTTGATCAAGTTTGCCGATCGTTTGCACAACATGCGCACGATCGAGTATTTGCCGGAGAAGAAACAGCGCCGCATTGCGCTCGAGACGCGCGAAATCTATGCGCCGCTGGCGCACCGTCTGGGCATCGCCAAAATGCGCTGGGAGCTTGAAGATCTGGCGTTCAAAACCCTCGCGCCGCAGGCCTATTGGAATCTCGTCAACAAAATTGCGGAAAAACGCGAAGAGCGTGAAGCCTACATCAATCGCTTCACGGCGCCCATCCGCGCCGCGCTCAGAGATTCCGGGATTACGGCAAAAATTACGGGACGCCCGAAACACCTGTACAGCATTTTTCTCAAAATGTTGAATCGCGACAAATCCTTCGAAGAAATCTTCGATTTGCTCGCGGTGCGTATCGTGGTTAAACGCACGGAAGACTGCTATTTCGTGCTGGGAATCGTGCATAATCAGTTTACCCCGGTGGCGGAACGCTTCAAAGATTATATTGCCACGCCGAAATCCAATTTGTATCAATCGCTGCACACCACGGTGTTTGGCGCGGACGGCAAAATGGTCGAGATTCAAATTCGCACGGAAGACATGCACCGCACCGCGGAGGTGGGCGTGGCGGCGCATTGGCGCTATAAAGAAGGCAAGCAAAAAGCCGATGAGCTGGACAAGCAGCTCACCTGGCTGCGCCAAATGTTGGAGTGGCAGCATGACACCGATGATCCGAAAGAGTTCATGGAAAATCTTCGGATCGATTTGTTTCAAGACGAGGTTTTTGTTTTTACGCCCAAGGGCCGCCTTCACAAATTGCCGCTGGGCAGCACGCCGGTGGATTTTGCGTTTGCCGTGCATACGGATATCGGCATTCATTGCATCGGTGCGAAAGTGAACGGCCGCATCGTTCCGCTGAATTATAAACTGAAAAGCGGCGACACGGTGGAGATCATCACCAGCGCGAATCAACGGCCCAACAAGGATTGGATCAAGTTCGTGCAAACCTCGAAGGCGCGCGCCAAAATCAAGCGCTGGCTGAAAGAGTCGATGGTGGAGCAAAGCCAGAAGCTTGGCGAGGAAATGCTGGAACGCATGTTCAAGCGCGTGCACGTCAGCAAGAACGATATTGATCTTGATGAAGTGGCGCCGCTTTTGGGATGCCACGATGCCACGGACTTGCACGCGGCTGTCGGGCGCGGCGATATTTCCGCGCAAAGCGTCGTGGCCAAGATTCTTCCGGAGGAAGCAGAAAGCGAAGAATCCAAGAGCATCTTCAAAAAGATCATTGATAAAGCGCGCGGCGTCTCGAAGGGCGTGCGGGTGCAGGGGTTGGATAATTTGTTGATCAATTTCGGCAAATGCTGCCAGCCCGTGCCCGGCGACCGGATTCTCGGCTTTTTGAACCAGGGCCGCGGCGTGGTGGTGCATCGTTCGGACTGCAAAAACATTCTGCGCTTGTTGGAGAATCCCGAGCGCCGCGTCGAGGTGCAGTGGGATGTCGAGCCGAACAAGCATTTCATGGTGCGCTTGCAGTTACTCGGCGAAGATCGCAAACATTTTCTGCGCGATGTGAGCGACTCGATATCACAAACCGACACCAACATCGTCAGCATCGAAATGCGCGCGGAAGATGCGATCGTCCATAGCAATATTATCATCGAAGTCAAAAATTTGCAGCATCTCACGCGCGTCACCAGCCGCATCAGCAAAGTCAACGGCGTGTTCAGTGTGGAACGCGTAGGCGGTACCGATGAATTGATCGCTCAGGAGGAAGTTTACTGACCTGCCGGCGAGAGTCGTATAAACGCAAAATGAGGAGCGGTTTTTATGAAAAGTACCATCACCAAAAAAGACGTGGCAAAGCGAACGGCGAAAATCGTCAACGAAAAAATCTATCTAACCGAAAAAGTCGTTGACGGCGTGTTCACGGCGTTGCGCGAGTTCATGGAACAAGCCAACCCGGAAATTCGCATCGAGATACGCGATTTTGGCGTTTTCGAAGTTAAAACCACGAAACCGAAACCCAAAGCGCGCAATCCCAAAACCGGCGAAATTATCTACGTTCCGGCCCGCCGCAAAACGCATTTCAAAGCCGGCAAACTGCTCAAAGAAGTCTTGAAGCAGCCGTTGACCGATTTGCCGCCGCGCAACGAAGACGGCAAGGAAGATTGGGAAGATTGGGAAGAGGAGGAAGAGGATTGGGAGGACGAGGATGAAAGCGAAGACAAAGCCGAAGAATCCGAAAAATCCAATTGACGGCGTGCGCACGAAAAGCGTGCACCGCTAACATCTTTTGAGCATTCTCTTTTATGACGACTCTTCCTCCGGCGCCGCCCGGCCAGAAGGTTCTCGCATTGGATTACGGCCAGCGCCGCGTGGGCGTGGCCGTGAGCGACGCCTTGCATTTGATGGCGCACGGGCGTGAGACATTGCTGTTCAAATCCAAACGTGACTTGTTTGAACGTTTGCGCCGGCTCATGCAGGACGAGCAAGTGGGCCTGGTCGTGGTGGGCTTGCCGCGCCATTTGAACGGCGACGACAGCGACATGACGAAAATCGTGCGAACGTTCATCCACGAATTGGAACAGCAAACGCAAGTGCCGGTGGTGGCGTGGGACGAGCGTTGGTCGAGTAAGCAAGCGGCACGCACCCTGGCGGAAAGCGGCGCGCGCCGCCAGCGCAAAGAGTTGATCGACCAGCTCGCGGCGGTATTGATTTTACAAAGTTATTTGGATCGCGTCAAAATTAACTCTTGAATCCTGGCTATGAGAACGATCAGACTCGCGGTTATCGGCGCCGGCGGCATTGCCCAAGTCGCACACATTCCGTTGTGGAAAAAATTGCCGGGCGTCGATCTCGTGGCAGTGTGTGACACTAATCTGGCGCGCGCCAAAGCCGTGGCGGAACGCTACGACATCCCGCAATTTTTTACGAAAGATGATGACGTCTTGAAGCTTGATGACGTCGATGCCATCGACATTTGCGCGCCGACACACATGCACATGCCGCTGGCGATTGCTTCCTTGTCCGCCGGCAAGCATGTGCTGGTGGAAAAGCCGATCGCGCGTACGCTGGAGGAAGGCGAGAAAATGGTGCAAGCCGCCAAACGCTATCAGCGGCGCCTGATGGTGGCAATGAATGTGCGCTTTCGCCGCGATGCCATCAATATGAAATCGTTTATCGACGCGGGCGAGTTGGGCGAGGTGTTTTACGCCAAGTGCGGTTGGCTGCGCCGGCAGGAAAAATGGGCGGAAGCCTCCTGGCTGTATCAAAAGCAATATTCCGGCGGAGGCGTTTTGATGGATTTGGGTGTGCAGATGCTCGATCTTGCGCTCTGGCTATTTGGAAATAAAAGAGCAAAAGCGGTAAAGGCCACGACCTACAACAAAGTTTCCAAGCTGGAAGTCGAGGATGTCGCTACCGCGTTCGTGCATCTTGAAGACGGCAGCACGCTGACGCTGGAAGTGAGTTGGACGTTTCTGACGCCGGAAGACGAGCTGTACGCCAGCTTTTTCGGCACGCAGGGCGGGGCCATGATGAACCCGCTGCGCATCATGAAGGAAATGCACGGCAATCTTGTCAACCTGACGCCGCACGTCGATGACAAACCCATGTCGCGTTACAAGCGTTCGTACAGCAACGAATTACGCCATTTCATCAAATGTTTGCGCGACGACACGCCGATGCTCTCCAGCGGAGAAGAAAGCCTGGATCGCATGCGCATCATCGAAGCGATGTATGAGTCTGCCCGGCTGGGAAAAGAGGTAGAGCTTTGAGGTCACGCAATATCGTATTGTGTTTGCTCTCGGCCGCCCCACTGACGCTGGCATTCCCACCTTTTCGCCTGGGTTTCTTGGCTTATTGGGCGCTCATTCCGTTTTTGTTCTTATTGGCAGATAAAGAAGCCGGCGCCGCAATGCGCTGGGGTGTTTTCTTTGGGTTGTTATCGAGTATCATGGGGATTTTTATGACCGGGCGGATCGGGCTGTTTTCCGATTTCTACAAGATGATGATTCATGCGCTTTCCTTTGCCTTGTTCGCCGTGCTCGTGCTGCTGTGGCGCCGGCGCTGGCCGTTTGGTTATCTCATGGCCGTACCGTTTTTATGGGCGGCCATCGAGTATGTCAAAGCGCTGATCAACCCCGATTATGCCTGGCTGGCGTTGGGTTACACACAAAATTATTATCTCAAGCTGATGCAATACACGCCGTCCATCGGCGTTTACCTGGTGTCTTTCTGGGTGGTGTCGCTTAACACGATTTTGTTTGCCATGTGGCAGCGCCGGAGCGAAGCGCGCTGGCTTGCCGGCCTGGGCGCGCTGCTGGTGCTGGTCTGCGCCGTGCCCTACACGTTCAGCCGCCTGCTCGCGCCCGAGCCGCGCCCATTGCAAGAACAGCAAATTGAAGTTCGTCAATTCAGCAAAGTGAAAGCAAGTGTTCCGTTACGTCTGCGTTTCCGAAGATATCCTGAATCTGCAACAACCTTTACAACCGCCGCTGCGCTCTAAGCAGCAGGTCCGCCGTCTTTTTTGCCGATGCTTGTGCTTTGCCGCTTTAGCGCTGTTGATTTTTTTTGAAAATGGATTTGCGCAACCGAAAAACTCTTATATTGCCGTCAACACGCTGATTGCGCGGCCCCTGGCAATGGGCGGCGCATTCCTTGCCGTTGACGATGATCTGGTGGCAAGCCTGTATAATCCCGCCAATCTTGGCGGCGGAAGCAAAACGCGTGCGTTTTCCTTCCAGCTCTTTCTCAATCCGTTGACGCCCGGTTTGGCGCTCGCTCGCCGGGAAGATTTTTACAATCGCTCGACGTCGGCAAGCGCGCAAGCATTCGCGACTCTTGGGCTATTGATCAAAGGCTTGACGCTGCGCGCCGGCCCGTTCGAAGTGGGCGCAATTCTCGCGGAACAAACCACGAATGAGATTGCAATCGCCGCCTCCGATTTGTTCGAGGTCAACGATTATCTTGACAATCAATACAGTGTGCTGGCGTTGCGCATGCGCCTGGCGGAACGCGTGGCTTTGGGCGGAAGCCTCGGGCTTTATTATCAAAGCCTCGCACGAAAACAACGCGAATGGCAACTGCGCGCCTCATATGGCATTACCATCGCGCCGTGGCCGAATGTTTTGTTGGGCGTGAGTTATTTAACCATGCCGGTCACGCCCAATGGCGGCTATCGCAATCATCCGGAACGATTCGTCAACGGCAGCGTTAATATCGGTATGAGTTTCAGACCGTACCCGGGCACAATCATCGCTGCGGATATACGCAATCTTGTCGAAGATGAAAACAAAAACGAGATGGTGCGTGAACCGCATTTCGGAATTGAGCACAATCTGTTTTCCGTGCTGGCGCTGCGCGGCGGGGCGTTTTGGAAAAGTGAAGACGAACGCCTGGCCTACACGCTGGGGTTTGGATTGATTGATTCGGCGAAGCTGTTGCTCGGCAATCCCCGCGGCGCATTGCCCAATTGGTTGCTGAATTACGGCGCTGTCGTGGAAAAGGACAACGCCGGCCAACGACGATGGATTCACGCGCTCACAGTTGGAATTCGTATTTAATTCGAAATGACAATTCTGCGCAGCCACTTCAAAAGCCTGGCATTGGTTTCATTTTTATTGATTCTGTCTGAAGCTAATGCGCAAACACCGGCAAATAATCTGCGGTTGTTGCAGGAGATTTTTCGCAAATGTGCAGCGCAGGCTGTTGCCGCCCTTCATGCGGAAACGGATTCCGTGGCGATCGTTGCGCATTCGAGCGCCGGTGAAAATAGTCCGGAGCGGCTTTTACACCATGCTGTGGTTGACGTCCTGCAAAGCAAAAAAGGCCTCAGCGTTTTTGAGGAAACCAACGTCTTAACGGGGGTGGCAGTTCGTTACAAACTGCTGCACTGTGATTTGACTTACAGCAAATTGCCGGGGGGCTTGCTGGGAGGGCTGAAGCGCGCCCGCGCCGAGCGCGCGGTAAGCGTGTCGGTCGACTTTGATATTCATCAGCAAGAATCGGGCAAGATTTATTGGCAGGGGATTGTTGCAGAATCGCGCAAAGACACTATTTATGTCAACGAAATCGTGTCGCTGGAAAATTTGGCCATGCCGTTCACAACCGGGCGCTGGCTGCAACGCGATAATGCCCGGCGCCGCTGGGTTGAGCCGTTCATTTTAGCCGCCGCCACCGGCGCTGCTATTTATACTTTTTACACCTTGAGAAGCCAATAGCATAGGATCTTGTATAATGTTGATGCTGACCAACGTTCACCTTCCCAAACGTATTCTTGCGGCCTGTTTGTACACCGGCTTTTTTCTCCTGGCCGGTCTCGCGGCATGCGGCGGTAACAAGTTGCGCGCCAACCTGACGACGGAAGAGCGCCTCGCTTACGCCATGCAACTTTTTCAAAAAAAGAACTATTTTGATGCGCGCACGCAATTTCGCATTGTCACACTGAACGCGCCCGGCAGCACCATCGTCGATCAGGCGCAATATTATCTTGGCGAATGCCATTACGAGATGGACGAGTTTATCACAGCGGCCGCCGAATACGAAAAACTGCTGCGCTTGTACCCGCAAAGCGAATACCTCGACGACGCGCAATACAAACTCGGCATGTGTTATTTCCGGCTATCGCCCAAAGCCGATCTCGATCAAAAGTACACCTGGCGCGCCATCGAAGAATTTCAACGCTTCCTGGATGATTTTCCCCGCAGTGATTTGAAAGACGAGGTGGTTGAGAAACTCAATGCCACACGCAACAAACTCGCCAAAAAGGAATACGGTGTCGCCGATCTCTATCGCCGCATGGCTTATTATGAAGCCGCGCTGGTTTATTTCGACGAAGTCATCAACCGGTTTTATGACACGAAATACTATGAGCCGGCGCTGTTCCACAAAGCCGAAATCCTGGTGAAGCTCGATCGTTACGACGAAGCCAAAGGCACGTTGAGTTTGTTGTTTGAAAAGTATCGCCAGGAACGTGAGCGCGCGCAAGCAGCCAACGCCGCTGCCAGCGCGCCAAAATACGAACAGCGCGCGCAGAATTTGCAAAAATTTTTGGAGGGAAAAATGGCAACCAATGGCCAGGCCCAAAATTAGGGGCGCGCATGCGGCTCGGCATTTTCGGCGGAACATTCGATCCGGTTCATCTCGGCCATTTAATCATTGCCGAGACTGCCTGCACGGAATTGCAGCTCGAGACCGTGCTGTTCGTGCTCGCGCCCAATCCGCCGCATAAGAATTCCGAACAACTCACCGAGGTTTCGCATCGCCTTGCGATGTTGCAACTAGCGCTGGCGGGCAATCCGCGCTTCACCATTTCCACCATGGAGTTGCAACGCCCGGGACCGTCTTACACCGTTGATACGCTCCACACCCTCAAAACCCTGCCCGAATATCATGAGGCTATATTTCATTTGATCATTGGCGCTGACAGTTTGCGGGATTTTCACAAATGGCGCGCGCCGGAAATGATCATGCAGCTTGCCAAGCTTGTTGTTTATCCGCGGGCCGAGGATATGGCCGGTTTTGCAGGTTCGCCGCTGGTGAAATCATATCATTTACTCAGTGGCTGTGTGATCGGAATTTCGTCGACCGACATACGGCATAAGATTAAAAATAACAAATCAATACGATACCTGATTCCAGACGCGGTGCAGCAATATATTGAGGCGCAAGGCCTTTACAAATAGTGCTTGCTTTTTGAAAGTCGATGGTTTATCTTGCGCCCTGCAAAAAAGATAGGCAGCTTGAGATTAAGAACTTAGCTAGTGTTCAAAAAGATCGGCTCGCGCTTGCCGGCTGGTTGTAAACAAAAACGAATGCGATTTTTTTCGATAACAGATGCGCCGACCGTCTGATGATGAGCAGCGAAATTTTTCAATTGCCTACTTAACGCGGTTCCATCATGACAACGATTCTGCAAATCTGTACCTCGCAATCATGGGGAGGTATGGAGATGCACGTGAGTTATTTGTCTCAGCACCTGGCGAACCGTGGTCATCGCATATTGCCGTTGTGTACGCCCGGCTCTCCACTTGACAACGATTTTAAGAAACGCGGCTTTGCGCCGCACCATTTCAGCCTGGGAGGATACTTCCATCCGCGAGCGATCCTCAAGCTTTTACAATTGCTGCGCACGGAACGAGTCGAGATTGTTCACGCGCACTATTCTCGCGATTTGTGGACGATCGTCCCGGCGCTCGCCCGGCGTGACTTATCCCGCATCGCCCTGGTGCTGACCAAACACATCGGAACGCAAAAGCCGAAACGTGATCTTTTACATCGCTTGATTTATCGCCGCGTCAATTACCTCATTGCCATTTCCGAGGTTATTCGCGCCAATCTCCTGGCCACACATCCGGTCGCGGCTGAGAAAGTTGGCGTCGTGCATCATGGCGTTGATCTTGAAGAATTTTCGCCCGAACGCCATAATCGAGAGGCGGTGCGGGCCGAGTTGGGCTGGCCGGATGAACTGGTGTTTGGCATCGTCGGGCGCCTGCAGATCAGCAAGGGCTATTTGGAGTTTTTGGAGATGGCGCGCCGGATTCGGCAGGCCGTGCCGCGCGCGCGTTTTCTGCTGATCGGTGAAGCCAGCCGCGGTGAAGAAGCAGAGGCCCGGCACATTTTGCAGAAAATTGACGTGCTTGATCTGCACAGCGTAACTCAATGGCTCGGTTTTCGCAAAGATGTTGCACGCCTGCTCTCGGCAATGGATATTTTTGTGTTTCCCTCTCATGCAGAAGCCTTTGGCCTGGTGTTGATCGAGGCCATGGCCATGGGAAAAGCAGTGATCTCGTCGAACTGTGACGGCGTGTTGGATATTGTCAAGCATGGAGAAACCGGGTTATTGGTTCCTCCCAAAGAAATTGAAGCCTTAACCCAAGCCGGCCTGGCGTTGGCGGAGAATCCTGCTCTGCGAAACAAACTGGCATGGGCGGGCAGGCAACATGTGAGGGCAGCTTTTTCATTGCCCGGCATGTTGGCAAATATTGAGTTGATTTATAATAAGTTAACTCACACAAACGGAATGATCATGGCCGGCGCCGTGCAAGCGGCAGAAAATGCCTCACGTGAATGCGCGCCTGAAGCGCCGTGCCAGTAGTTTATCCTAAGGCGGACACAGCGAATCTGAAACTATGAAGGAGATGAGCATGCAACTGAAATTGAATACGCAAGACCTAAGCTCCGACCACGTTTTTACCGGTTCGTTGGCGGAGCTGATGAGCATTGCGGCAAGTCATTCGCTCTTCCGCCTCGAGAACACTGACCTGAAGCCGACGGGCGAGCTTGCGTTACAGCCAATCAAGCTCGGCCCCAAGGACGACGATGACGAGTGGGACGAGGAGGAGGACGACGAGTTGGATGATGACGAGCTTGGCGACGAAGAACTCGGCGAAGATGAGGCGGAAGAGGCGGAAGAGGGTGAAGAAGATGACGCCGATCTCGATGAAATAGACGAAGACGGTGAAGAAGAGTTGGAAGAAGATTTTGAAGAATGGGACGATGAAGAAGAATGGGAAGATGATGAAGATTGGGAAGACGGCGATGAGGAAGAAGATGATTTAGATGAAGAAGAGGAGGAAGAAGAAGAGGAAGAGGAGGAAGATGACTGGGACGATGAAGAGGACTGGGACGACGAAAATCTCGACGATGATGAGGAGGAAGATTCGTTTGACTGGGGCGACCGCGACGAGTGGAATTGAACCTGAACCGTTTTCATAAAACTGAAACCACGTTTCACGCGAGTCTTCATCAGGCGCGCTGAACGTGGTTTTATTTTCCGGCGTTATGACTCTTTCCGTCACCATCGGCGAACATTCTTTCTCAATCAAGAACATTAACCTAGCTGAACATACGGCTGACGTGAACGGCGCGCCCGTGCGTTTTGATTTTAAGCACATTCACGGCGAGTTGTATTCACTGCTGGTCAACGATCGTTCTTATTCCGTGCAGATCAACAGCGCTGACGGCGCAGATGAAATTCGCCTGGGGCCGCATATCTTCAACGCGGTTGTTGAAGATGCGCAGAGTTTGGCGTTGCGACGTTTGAAGACTCAAGCCCAGCCGGCAAACTCGGAGGTCATTATCAAAGCGCCCATGCCGGGATTGATCACCAGAATTTTAACAGCTCCAGGTAAGACGGTAAGAGCAGGCCAGGCCTTAATTGTCATCGAAGCCATGAAAATGGAAAATGAGTTGAAAGCGCCCAGCGATGGCGTGATTGCAGAAGTACTGGCGGAAGCGCAGTCTCCGGTCGACAAAGGCGCAGTGCTGATCAAGATCAAAAGTGCGTAACATTTTTTGCATCTTAATAACAAAGGGCATCTCAGGCTGGGATGCCCTTTGTGTTTAGGTCGGTTTACGTGACTCAAAAAACTCAACGCCGAAGGCGTTACCGGGTGACAAAATCTCGAATTTCAGAGGACGCTGAAGGCGTTCAACAAAAAGCCGCGCCATTTTGTTGAATCCCTTCAGGATTCATGCGGGCATGGCCGTTTCCCCAGGGTGCCCTGCGCGCGACCCTGCTCTGTTTAATCCTGAAGAAAATTCATTGCCACAAAGCAAGCGATACCTTATATTCGCCGAAAGAACAAAACGCGATAAAAGGAAATATCATGGAACTCCGTATTACGCCCGAAATTCAAAAGGCCGTGCATGAAGCAATGCGCGTGGGAGGGTATAACAGCGCCGAAGAGTACATCAATGAGGCGCTGGAAAATTATTACCGCTTAAAACTGGAGCGTTTGAATTTTGAAATCGCCATCGGCTTGGAGCAGGCAAAACGAGGAGAGCTGATCGAGGCCTCGGAAATCAGGTTCGATGATCTTTTGAGCGAGGCGAAGAAAATGCGATGAAACCGGCGAGGAAGTTGACATTGACGCTCAAAGCTCGCACTGACCTGAGAGAGATTGTCGACTACACCGAGCAGAAATGGGGCGAAGGACAGGCGGAAAAGTACTTCGATAAAATTATGGGGAAATGCCGCGACCTTGCGGCGGGCCTCGTTTCGGGCAGAAAACGCGCTGAACTCAAGGGTTCCCCATCAAGTTACCCCGTTGGAAGTCACATCATTTTTTATCAAGAGACTAAAAGAAATATACGGATACTACGCATCCTGCATGGCGCCAGGGATTTGCCGCGGCATTTCAACTAAATGCGCTGCGCGCGCCCCTCGGTTTTGGTGTGGTACGCCTGCGGTGTATTCGATAAAATGGCAAAGGGCATCTCGGAGGTGTGACGCTTGCATTTTGAGAATGAGTTGAGTAGTTTGATTGCAACCAAGATGGAACCTACTTTACCGCACGAGTTGGCAAATGCTGCAGATCAAGAAATCCCTGGAAACAATGACGGATCGGCTGGTACGAGAATTCGATCCGGAAAAAATCATTCTCTTTGGCTCTCACGCCTGGGGAAAGCCGCATCGGCACAGCGATGTGGATATTCTCGTCATTGTAAAATCTGCTGATGCGCCGCCAACACGGCGGGCGGCGCGCGCCTATCGCTGTTTGCAAGGTCTTGGCATTCCTGCGGAAATCATTGTCAGCACGAGCCAGGAGCTGGAGCGCTATCGTTCCGTGCCGGCCTCCTTGACTCGAAAAATCCTGGAAAAAGGGAAAGTTCTTTATGGATGATCCCAAGATTGAGCTCGTGCAGTCCTGGCTCACCAAGGCGAGAAACGACTTGGGTTCTGCTCGCCGGCTTGCCAGCGATCCCGAACCCTATCTTGACATCGCAATTTATCATTGCCAACAAGCGGCAGAGAAGGCGCTAAAAGAATTTCTGGTTTATCACGATATTGAATTCGAGAAAAATCACAATCTCTCAATCCTGGTCGATTTGTGCAAAGGAATCGAACCATCCTTTCAACTTTTTGATGATGCTGCGGCGACTCTTACCCCTTATGCAACCGGATATCGTTACCCAAATGAGTTTTTTGAGCCGAACCCGGACGAACAGGAAGTCAAAGAGGCAATTCAGTTAGCGCAACAGATTTTTGATTTCATTCGCGATCATCTGCCGGAAGCAGCGCGGCCACGGATCAAATAGAGCCGACCTTCTCGCAAGAATTACAAAGGGCATCTCGAATTGGGATGCCCTTTGTGTTTTCGCCGCGTAGCGTAGCTTTCACTGATTCAAAAACTCAACGCCGAAGGCGTTACAGACATCAGCCCAGGGCTTGTCCAGGCGCTGGGCACACCCTGGGTAACAAAACCTCTAATTTCAAAGAACGCTGAAGGCGTTCAACAAAAACTCGCCCCATCTTGTTGAATCCCTTCAGGATTCTTGCGGGCACGGCCGTTTACCGAAGTTGCGCTGCGCGCGACCCTCGGCTTTGGTGTGGAACGCCTGCGGCGTATTCGTTAAAATGGCAAAGGGCATCTCGAATTGGGATGCCCTTTGTTTTTGGGGTGCAAATCACTTTGAAATTTGCTTGAGCAACTGATTTGCGGTGAGAATCGGCATGTTGCGAAAGCTGCTCAAATTCAAGAGATGATTGTCCCCTGAAACGATTGCTTCGGCATGCGCTGCAACTGCACATTCCAGAACTGAATTATCGTCAGGATCGTCAATGATGATTGAAATGAAATCGGCGGGTTTGATTACTTTCGCCAAGGCGGCATACCCCATGACAAGGTCATTTGAATCTACCTCAGCCGCTGCAAGCCGTTCTGCGAATTTGTCGCGGAGAAGAACATCACTCAGCTCGGCAAGCAAAGCAGGGCTGGTGTAGAGATCGATCAATTGAGCCCTGGCAGCATCAAGCAATTGCCGTGGTGCGCCGCGCCAAAAAAGCCCGGAAACCACGACGTTCGTGTCAGCAACGACTCGCATGAGAAGGATTTCTGGCCATCCGTGTGGCTTGAATTTCGATTTCTACTTCGGCTTCGGTAAGGATGGGCGCGTCGAGATTCGATAGTTTGTCTACCGCTGCAAATAAACGATCGACCCGGCGCCGGCGGAGCTCCTCTCGAATGAGTTTTTCAATCGCAGAAGGCTCGAATAATCCAGTAGCTGATGCCTCGTTGGCGAGACTATCAGGCAACTGCAACGTGATGGTTGTTTGACTCATATGTTTTCCTTCGTTTTGATGGAATCAAAATACATTTCTTCGGGTTAAGAATCAAGGGCGGTGATGAATGATACTCATTCCAGCTTTTGTTGAATCCCTTCAGGATTCTTGCGGGAACAACCGCTTCCCGAGGGTGCGCTGCGCGCGACCCTCGGCTTTGTTGTGGAACGCCTTCGGCGTATTCGATAAAATGGCAAAGGGCATCTCGAATGGGGATGCCCTTTGCTGTTCACAATGCTGCATTACTGAATTCCCATCAAAGCGTTATCCGAACAATAATGACAACGAACGTAAGTGCCTGAAGCGTCAGCGCAGCCCAAGCCAATCTGTAGCTCTTGAACTTTTTTTCAGCAATGATTGAAACCTCATATATTTGATAACAGAGATCGGATAGCGCTTCCGATAAAGAAATATTCTTGGTAACTATTCAGCTATGCCAAGCGCACGATAGGCTTATCAAGCAGAACACTTTCCATGGCGTCGAGCACATTGATGTTTTGCTTGCGGCAAGTGGAAA
>QEVD01000036.1 GCA_003576975.1 Candidatus Zhuqueibacterota bacterium | reverse complement strand
GATTTTGACCTCGGGCATGGCCACAGCTATTTGTCGAATGGCCGCGGCTTGCGTTTCGATTTCGAGTTTTTTGAGAGAAAAGAGCGTCGAGCAACCGGTGTTGAAACCGATGACGGTTTCGGCTTCGTGCAATCCCAACTCGCGCCGCCAGCGTTCGCAAGCGGCCAGCTCTTCCGGAGTTAATTGCAGAACATATTCATCGCGGCGATAGTCGATTTCCCACGCCTCGGCAAGAATATCATTCCCGGTGCGTTGATTCACACGAAATTTGAAGTGATCATCGACTCCAAGACGATAGCTGTATTCCGCGCCTGCGTTCAGCGGCACAATTGCGCCGTTCTCATTCAAGCCGAAGCCGCGCTTGCTGGCGGCATTGACGATATTCATGAATGCTGCCGCCGGCCGGCTTTTATCGGCATTCAACGCCATTTCGAATCTCTGCTGTAGAATCGCTATGCGATTTTCATCGTTCCATTCCACCAGATGATCGATGAACGGATTGTTTTGCAGCAGCGGCAAGGCATTCTTGCGTGTGATCCAGGTGATGTGACTATCGGGATAGGTTCGTTTGAGCGCCGGCAACTGCGCGGTGGTGGCCAGCACCGTGCCGAGCGCATCGAGATTCACGATCAGCACGCGTGTGGCCATCGGAATGCGATCCTGACAACCCTCGCAGAGCTTGAATGGCACACACGGTTTGTAGCCGGTGAACAACCGGCAATCCGGAATGATCGTTTGCGAATCGTAGAATGGGCTCAGCGGTGGCTTTGATTTCATGCGAAAACTTACGGTATCATGGCTTGAAGTGCAAGGAGAAATTCCTGGGGATGAAGCGATTGCACATAATCGCGTTGCCGTTTCAGGGACTCGGCAGATAGGACGCCGCAATCCGGTGTAATCGTCTGAGCAAATAAGACAAATTCTACTTGCACAAAAATCACAAAAAAGGCATATTCATCACACTCTCGCCCGTTCATATGACGGTAAACTTCTGAAATTTCTTGAAACTTCTCCATAAATATTTCTCGAGCGAGTTAGCGAACATCAGTAACACAGCTCAGGGGGTCTCCGATGAAACGTGCGGCGCTGTTGTTTTCTTTTCTCTTGTTGAGTGAAGCACGGGCAGAAATCATTCTCACCGAAGTGATGTTCAATCCTCGCGGTAACGAAAACTCCAATGAATTCGTCGAGTTGTTCAATGCCAGTTCGGCCGATTCGATCTCGCTGGCGGGCTGGCGCATTGGGGATCAAAGCGCCTCAGAAGACATTATCGCGTGGCAATCCGGCTTGAAACTCGCGCCGCAACAATTCGCCGTGATTCTCGATCCGAGTTATTTCACGTCCTCAACGCAATACGATGCCCTCATTCCTCCGGAAGCACTTATCCTCACGATTAGCGACAATGCCTTCGGCAGCGGCGGATTCTCAAACAGCGCCGCAGAAACCGTGATCTTGATCAATGCTGCGGGCGACACGGTGGCGAAGTATTTTTATTCCCTCGGCAATCCCGACGGCATCTCCGACGAGAAGATCAATTTGAATGAAGATGATTCTCCTCAAAATTGGACAAATGCGTTGTCGGTTGATGGCACGCCCGGCGCTCGCAATTCCGTTGCGCCGAGTTTGATCGATGCCGGTCTCGCCGCGGGCAGCCTGCAAATCGAGCCGGGCGCGTTGCGTGAAGGCATGACGGCAACGATTCGCGTGCTCGTGCGCAATCTCGGGGTCGCGCCGGTTGCAGTCTTTCAGGTCGATTTCAATCTCGTGGCGACAAGCCCCGAATTTCCTGCAACGATTTTTCTGGGTAACTTTCTCTCCTCGCGAACGCTGGCGCAGGATGACAGCATGGACGTCACCCTCATAACACCCGCCTTGCGCGTGGGAAAATATACACTGCGCGCCCAACTCACGCTGGACGAGGATGCCAATGCGCGCAATGACACGCTAGCGATTCCGGTGGCGATAGGATGGCCTCGCTCGACGTTGGTGATCAACGAAATAATGTTCACACCTGCCAGCGGCCAGCCGGAATGGCTTGAAATCTACAATCCGCAATCCTTCAGCGTGCCGTTGTTGAATTGGATGATCGAAGATGAAGCCGGCAGCCGCGGCGCCATAGAGAAAAATATTTTTATTCCGCCGCGCAGCTTGCGCGTGCTCACAGCCTCGGCAGACATGGCAACTCTCTTCAATCTACCTGAGGATGCCGTCATTCTCACCAATCGCTTTCCCTCCTTGAACAATTCCGGCGACTTGATTCTCTTGCGCGATTTCAGTGACGCCGTGATTGATTCCGTTTTCTATGAAGGCGACTGGGGCGCGCCCGGCAAGTCAATCGAAAAAATTTGGCACGAACGCGACAACAACCGCCGCAACTGGCTGCCGAGCGCCGCGGCGCAAGGCGCGACGCCGGCGGAATTCAACAGCGTCAGCCCGCGCGAGTATGATTTGCAACTCGAGCAATTGCGGTTTACACCAGCCCAGCCGCATTACGGCGAAAACGTGGAATTGGAAGCGATGATTCTGAATCGCGGCCGGAAGGCATTATCGAATTATACCGTGCATTTTTTCTATGATCCGATCGGCGCGCAGGATTCGACAGTGATGGTAGAATTGGGCGCTTTTGCCGCCGCGCAAGCACTGGCGCCCGAAGATTTTGCCACGGTAAAACTGGTCTGGCCGCAACCGCCCTCCGGCAAGAACGTTGTCATTGCCGACGTTCGTGCACCGCAGGATCTTGTTTTGACAAATAATCATCTCACAGCAGAATTGTGGGTGGGCTATCCGGCGCACACGGTGGCAATCAATGAAATCTATTATGCCCCGCGCAGCAGCGAGGTTGAATGGTTTGAGTTGTTCAATTGCAGCAACGCCACGGTTAATCTCGCCCGTTGGCGCTGGCAAGATGCCGAGTCCGAAGTGGCCGTGATTTTCCCGGACAGCAGCTTTTTGCTGGCGCCCGGCGCGTTTGCCGTTATTTCGCCGAAAGGCAGCTTGCCACTGCTTGCGCCTGTCGCTCAGCGGGTCGTTATCGGAAACTGGTTAACGCTGAATAACGAGGCGGATCGCATTCGACTATGGGATTTTAACAAAGGCTTACAAGACAGCGTGAGTTTTCGCAACGGCTGGGGCGGCGATACAGGTTTTTCTCTCGAACGCATCAATCCCAGATTGCCGACACAGGATAGCAGCAATTGGAGTACGTGTGTTGACCTCGCCGGCGCAACACCCGGGCAACAGAACTCCATTTATACCTCGATTTTGCCCAGTGCAACCTCATTGAGCATTTCTCCGAATCCGTTTTCGCCGGACGAGGACGGATTCGACGATTTTGCAATTTTTAATTTGAATCTCCCCGTGACAACCGCTTCCGTGCACCTCAAGATTTATGATTTACGCGGCCGTTTGGTGCGATGGTTGTTGAACAATCGATCTGTCGGCTCGGCTTTCCAGGTTGTGTGGAATGGCCGTGACGATGAGGGCCAGGCTGTGCGTTCCGGCGTTTACCTCGTTTTTATGCAAGCCATTTCGGCTAATGCGGGAACGTTGCTGTCGGCAAAAACGACGGTGGTGCTGGCGCGGCCGGGAAACTGACGTGGTTAAAGCAAGGGGGCTCTTTTGCGGCAGCAGTGCCTCCGGCGGGATGCAATAATCTGTCGATTATATTCAAATTAATTCATTGCATTTTAAGCTCCTTGCGGTTATATTTTTTACTCAATTATGTTCTCAGCTCTACAACTTGCCGCCGTTGAAAAAAGAATTGTTGCCGCTTGCCAGCGCGCCGGCCGCGATCGAAGCGAGATTACGCTCGTCGGTGTGACGAAAACAGTGACATTCCCCGAGGTTGTCGCGGCGAGCGCCAGTGGTCTGCACAAATTCGGAGAGAACCGCGTGCAAGAGGCGGCTCCCAAGATTGCAGCCGCACGGGAAAAAGCTTTGGCGGTGGAGTGGCATCTGATCGGCCATTTACAAACGAATAAGGCCAAAGATGCTGCAGCGCTGTTCGACGTGATTCAATCGGTCGATTCGGTGCGCCTCGCAGAAGCTTTGCAGAAGCACGCCGAGAAATTACAACGCCGCATCGAGATTTTCTTACAAATCAACACCTCGGCAGAAATTTCGAAATTTGGTGCGGCGCCGACCGAAGCGGTTGTGCTGGCGCGTGAAATAGCCGCTTTCCCCAATCTCCACTTGGCCGGTTTGATGACGATAGGCGCTTTGACGGAGGACGTTGACAAGATACGCGTTTGTTTCCGCACGCTGCGCCAGCTTCATGCGGAAATTTTGGCGCTGCACCTGCCGAATACCACCATGCGGCACTTGTCGATGGGTATGACTGACGATTTTGAAATTGCGATTGAGGAAGGCGCGACCATCGTGCGAATTGGCAGGGCTATTTTTGGCGAACGAACAAGTTGAAACGGCAAGCAGTACCCCGGCCATTTTTTGCAAACAGGTGTGCGCAAACGACCCGGTGAGAACGTACTTAAAAATTCTATCTATTGTGGGAGTATTATTGTGCGATTGACACCTCTCGACATAAAAAAACAAGAATTCAAACGCGTCGTGCGCGGCTACGATCGTGACGAGGTCAATACCTTTCTCGAAATGATCGCAGAAGAATTCGAAGCGCTCTTGCACGAGCGCAGCCGCCTGTCGGAAGAAATTGTGAGATTGCGGACCCAGTTGCAGGATTATCAGGACGTGGAGCGCACGCTTAAACACGCCTTGAAAAATACGCAAGAAACGGCGCTGCAATCGCTCGAAAACTCCAAGCGCGAGGCGGAGATGGTTGTGCGTGACGCCGAAATGGAAGCGGAAAAAATCATCCGCGACGCCAAGGTTCGGCTGGCAGAATTGAAGAACGAATTAATGGTCGTGAAAGCGCAGAAAAGTTCGTTTGCACGGCGCTTGCGCCATTTGCTGGAAAGCCAGCTTGAATTGATCGGCGTGCTTGAAATCGATGATATGGGGTTTGGTGAAACGGAAGCGCCCACCCGCCCCGCGCATGAGGCGCCGCCGGCCAAAACGATGCCTGCGGCAGCGCCCGACGTCCGCCGGCCACCGGCTCGCCCGCTGACCGCCGCCGGCTCAAAGGAATTCCGCCCCATTACGGAAGCAACCACGCCCGGTGCACGCACCACTAGCGAAAAGAAGGAGACGCGCATCTCAGACTTCATTACTTGAATACCCACGGCAATTTTTTCGACTACCGATTTGACACCACTTGAGCACGAATCTGGCCGTTAATTCCCCGCCAGATTTTTCACCATTGACTTTACAACTAAGGACTGCATCATGTCGAAAACGAGGACTCTTTGGCATTGGGGAGCTGTATGTTTGTGCATCGGCTCACTCCTGAACACCGGCTGCGCATCGCGCATGGCTTTAAAAGATGATACCGGCCAGCCGATTAAACGCAGCGAGGTGGAAGCGAGAAAGACCAGCAATAATTTTTGGCTTTATACCATCGGCGGCGGCGCGCTCAGTTTTGGCGCGAGTTTTTTTGCCGGCGCCATGTTGGAACGCAGCGTTGATAGTGAAAATCGCGCCGCGCTGTGGTCGGTGACGGGCGCGGGGACGGTAATCGGGACATTGATTTTTGCGCACAACGGTAAGGTGCGCGACTATAATCTAGCCGTTGAAGCCGTGAAAGACAGCCGCCAGCGCGAGTTGGATAAAAAGATTAAAAGCGAGCAGCAAAGACAGGAAAACCTGACGTCGGAACGCAAGCGCCTGGAAGATGAGCGTAAACGGCAGGAAGCCGAGCGCGCCAAGTTGCTCGAGCAAATTCGCAGTAAACAGAAGAAGGAAGACAAACCTTAATTCATTTCCTAAACCCAGGAGAAGGAAAGCGCCTCGTATGACTACCTTACTGCAGCAGATCGACGAAGCCGTTGCCGTTATTCGCAAGCACGCCAAAACCAAACCGGAAATCGGCATAATTTTAGGCACGGGCCTGGGCGCGTTGGCGAAAGAGATCAAAACCGAGGCGACCATCTCCTATTCTGATTTGCCCCATTTCCCGCTGTCAACAGTTGAAAGTCACGCAGGCCGTTTGATTTTTGGGACGCTGGGCAACAAGCAGGTGGTGGCGATGCAAGGCCGCTTTCATTTCTATGAAGGCTATTCCATGAAGCAGATCACCTTTCCGGTGCGCGTCATGAAAGCCCTGGGTTGCCATACACTCGTCGTTTCCAACGCCTGCGGCGGCATGAACCCGTTGTTTGCGCCCGGCGATATCATGATCATGACGGATCATATCAATCTGTTGGGCGACAATCCTCTGATCGGCCCGAATGAAGAGGCGCTTGGCCCGCGTTTCCCGGATATGTCTGAGCCATATACCCAAGCGTTGATTGCCCTGGCCGAACAAGTCGCCCTCGAAGAAAAAATTCGTGTGCAAAAAGGCGTGTACGTTGCGCTCTCCGGCCCGAACCTCGAGACGCGCGCGGAGTATCGCTTTTTGCGTCAGATCGGCGCGGATGTCGTGGGCATGAGCACGGTGCCGGAAGTCATCGCCGCGGTACATGGCGGGATGAAGGTGCTGGGGCTATCCGTGGTGACAGATTCATGCTTGCCCGATGCCCTCGAGCCTGTTGACATTGCGAAGATCATTAAAACCGCCGGCGAAGCCGAGCCTAAGCTCACATTGATCATGAAACGCGTAATTGAACGGATGTAACAAATCGTTTATCCGCAACTGCGTAAGTTCCATGACGCCGGTTGCCGGCGTTCATGCCGCGGCTAATGTTGTCGATCGACAAACACCTCAACACGTTTTAGCAACAAGGCAAATCAGGATGTATAAACCGTTTCCCCAGGAATTAAATCTCCCGGCAATCGAAGAAGAAGTTCTTCACTATTGGAAGAGCGAGAACATTTTTCAAAAAAGTGTTTCATCTCGCCCGGCCGACAAGCCTTTTGTTTTTTTTGAAGGCCCTCCCACCGCCAACGGCAAGCCCGGCATTCATCACGTCATTGCCCGCACCATGAAGGATTTTGGCTGCCGCCTGAAAACCATGCAAGGCTATCGGGTGGAACGCAAGGCCGGCTGGGATACGCACGGCTTGCCGGTCGAAATCGAGGTCGAAAAACAACTCAAGTTCACCAAGAAAGATCAGATTCTCGCCTACGGCATCGACAAATTCAATGCGCGCTGTCGCGAAAGCGTTTGGCAATATAAGCAATTGTGGGATCAACTTACCGAGCGCATGGGCTATTGGGTCGATCTCAAAGATCCTTATGTGACGTATGAAAACAAGTATATCGAAAGCGTTTGGTGGATTTTAAAGCAATTGTGGGATCGCAATCTTTTGTATCGCGGCCATAAGATCGTGCCGTATTGCCCACGTTGTGAAACGCCGTTGTCGAGCCACGAAGTCGCGCAAGGTTATGACGAAGTCGAAGACCCCTCGGTCTTCGTGAAAATGCCGTTGCAAAATGATCCCTCCACCTCGTTCTTGGTTTGGACGACGACGCCATGGACGCTGATTTCGAATGTCGCGCTCGCCCTGCATCCCGATGTGCCTTATGTCAAAGTCTCACATAATGGCGAGCAGTTGATTCTTGCTGAACCGCGCCTGGAGGCCTTGACGGGTGATTATCAAATCCTCGAGCGCAAAGCGGGCCGAGAGTTCGCGAATATCGACTATCAGCCGCTTTTTACGTTCATGCGCAGCGACAAGCGCTCACATTACACGGTGCTGGCGGATTTTGTGACGACCACCGACGGTACCGGCATCGTGCATTTGGCGCCGGCGTTCGGTCAAGACGATTACCAGGTCGGCGTGCAACACAATCTGCCTTTCTATCAACCGATTGACAAGAGCGGGCGGTTCACATCAGATGTCACGCCGTGGCAAGGCCAGTTTTTCAAGGAGGCCGATCCCGGCATCGTGGCCTCACTGAAGCAAAGCGGGCGGCTCTACAAAATTGAGAAATATCGCCACACCTATCCGCATTGCTGGCGCGATGATACGCCGTTAATCTATTATGCGAAAGAAACGTGGTACATTCGCACGACGCAATTCAAAGATCGCTTTGTGGAGTTGAACAAGGAGATCAACTGGTATCCTCCCGAAGTGGGTGCAGGCCGTTTCGGGGAGTGGCTGTCCAATAATGTCGATTGGGCGTTGTCGCGCGATCGCTTCTGGGGCACGCCGTTGCCGATTTGGCTCGATGAGGAAGGCAATTTTCAGTGCGTCGGTTCGGTGAAGGAATTATCGGAATTGACCGGCCGCGATCTGGCGCAGCTTGACTTGCACCGGCCATTTGTCGATGAGATCACGTTCGTCAATCCCCAAAACGGCAAGCTCATGCGCCGCACGCCGGAAGTGATTGATGTTTGGTTCGATAGCGGCGCGATGCCGCTGGCGCAGTGGCATTATCCCTTCGAAAATCAAGACGTCTTTGCGCGCAGTTTCCCGGCAGATTTTATCAGCGAAGCGGTTGATCAAACGCGCGGCTGGTTCTATTCGCTGCTGGCCATCGCCGCCATGCTTTTCGACAAGCCTTGTTTCAAAAATTGCGTCGTGCTTGAGATGGTGCTGGACAAGGACGGCAAGAAGATGTCCAAATCCAAGGGCAATGTCGTCGATCCTTTCCAGGTGATCAATAAATATGGCGCAGACGCCACACGCTGGTATATGATGACGGTCAATCCGCCCTGGCAAGCCACTCGTTTTGACACCAAAGGCGTGGAAGAAATCGTCAGCCGATTCTTTGGAACGTTGATCAACACCTACGCTTTTTTTGCGATGTATGCCAACATCGACAAGTTCGCATATCCCGCGCAACCGATTCCCGTGGCGCAACGGCCGGAGATCGATCGCTGGCTTATTTCAACGCTCAATCGCCTGGTGGCGCGCGTCGAAGAGAATTACAATGTGTATGACATCACACGCGGCGCGCGCGCGCTGGCCGAATTCGTCGTCGATGATCTGTCGAATTGGTACGTGCGGCGTTGCCGCCGGCGCTTCTGGAAATCCGATATGGGTCCTGACAAGCAGGCGGCTTTTGAAACGCTTTATGAAGCGTTGTTGACCGTTTGCAAAGCCGCCGCGCCGCTTGCGCCTTTTATTCCGGAGGCGATTTATTTGCGTTTGACGGTGGCGCAGCCGGGCGCCAGCGTGCATCTCAGCGAATTTCCCTCCGCCGCGCACAAAGCCTATCAGTTCCGGCAGGAAGATCTGGAAACGCAGATGGAGGCGGTGCGCGCCGTGGTGAATGCGGGCCGCGCGCTGCGCGCCGAGCGCAATCTTAAAATTCGGCAGCCGCTTAGCCGCCTCATTATCGTCTCCAACGATGAAAAGCAGCGGGCGGCCATCAACACCGGCAGCCAGCTTATTCAAGATGAATTGAATGTCAAAGCGATTGAGTTCGTCGCCTCGGCGGCGGAGTTGACCTCGCTCAAAGCGGAGCCGAACTTCAAAGCGCTTGGCCCGAAATTCGGCAAACAAGCCAACGCTGTGGCGGGCGTTATTCGCGCTTTGCGTGCGCAACAGACGCACGAATTGGAGCAGCACGGCGTTCTGGAAATAGATTTTGAAAACGGAAAAGTCAAGCTCACCACGGACGAGGTCAACCTCGTGCGCCATCAAGCCGAAGGCTTGGCAGTAAGCACGGAAGCAGGCTGGACGATTGCGCTTGACACCAAATTGAATGACGACTTGCTTGCGGAAGGCTTGGCAAGGGATTTCGTCAATCGCGTACAAAACATGCGAAAAGACGCGGGCTTCGAAGTCACGGATCGCATTGCCGTCCGATATGAAGGCTCGAGCCGCGTCCACGATGCCATTCAAAAATTGGCGCATTACATCCAGCAAGAAACCCTGGCCGATCGACTAGGCCCGGCGCAAGCCGGCGAACATCTGACTCACGTCGAATCGTGGAACGTGGGCGACGAAGAAATCGTTATTAGCGTTGCCCGGGTTTGAGCTGCACAATGTTTGTTTCTCGTCTAGGCGCTTCTCCGTAACAGTTGCCCAACACAATCGCTTGTGGCAAACTCCCGGAAAGCGGCGGCGGGAAGAGATTTGTGCGGTAAATTTAGAAAAAATTTCACCTCGTTCATTGAATTCATCAATGATTAAACCCTGTGACCGGCGACGGACTCACCTCTCGTTGGCCTGGAAGGTCAAAACCACAGGAGGGCGTTCATGAAATCTCAAGATTTGCAGTATTTCAAGCGTCTGTTGTTGGAGCGGCGCACCGAGCTGTTGAAGGAACTGGACCACTTCAAAAATGGCCAGGGCGCTACGACGGTAAAGGACGCCTCGGGCGAAAACACTTCATATGCCCATCACATGGCGGATCAAGGCACGGACAACATGGAGCGTGAAAAGGCATATTATTTCGCCACGCGCGAAGGCCGCTTGCTCTATCATATCGATCAAGCGCTGGAGCGTGTCGAGGACGGCTCTTACGGCCATTGCCATAATTGCAATCAACTGATTGCATGGGAACGGTTGGAAGCCGTGCCGCATGCGCGCTTGTGCATCAACTGCAAAATGAAAGAGGAAAGCGGCGTTTCGCTGGATCAGTAAATCCCACGGTGCATCCAATATCATTTTCATCACGGCAGGCTTGACGTCGGCGAGAGTTCGGTCGAACGCTCGCCTGTGGTCGAGTCTGCTTTTTCATTTCAAATTTCGATATGACTATTCTGCAGGGCATGGGTGTGTTGGTGATCACGGCGATCATCGTCGCGCTCGATCAAGCGACCAAGCTGCTGGTCAAAGCGCGGTTCTTTCTGGGCGAATCGATTGAAGTGCTGGGCGATGTCCTGCGCTTCACCTACATCGAAAATCCCGGCATGGCGTTTGGCATTCGCATCGGCGGCAAATATTTTTTCACGGTTTTTGCCGCCCTCGCCACGATCGTCATCATGATTTATCTGTATCGCATTCGCCGGGAGAAACTGCCGGCGCGGCTCTCGCTGGCGCTCATTCTCGGCGGCGCGATCGGAAATCTCATCGATCGCTTTGCTTATGGCAGCGTGATTGATTTCATCGACGTTGGCATTAACAACACGCGCTGGCCCGTGTTCAATATTGCCGATAGCGCCGTTTCGATCGGCATGGTGATTTTAATGGCCTTGGTTCTTTTCGAAAAAGACAAAACCGCAGCCGAGCCGGAGTCGCCCGCCTTGCCTTCAACCAAAGCTTCCCCCAGCGATGAGCATGACAATTGGCTGAGCACGCGTTCACGCACGCCGTCGTCGTGAAGCCGGATTGTGATTGTGCGCAGTTTGCCGCATGAGATTTTGCTTGCCGTGCTCCGTCCCCATCGCTAAAGCCGAACCTGCACGAACATTCTCAACAGGAAAAGGAGGATCGCAATGAAAAGAATATTTGCGTCGGTGTTATGTTTGGGCCTGGCGGTTTCCGCATTTGCGCAGGATTATGTCAAGCAACGCCTGGAAGCCTCCTCGCGGCATCACGAATGGGTGGCGGTCAAGAACGGTGAGCGCAGCGTGCATTGCTTCGTGGTCTATCCCGAAGTAAAGGATAAAGCCACCGCCGTGCTGGTGATTCACGAGAATAAAGGCTTGACGGATTGGGTGCGCAGCGTTGCCGATCAATTGGCGGAAGCTGGCTACATCGCCATTGCCCCGGACTTGCTGTCAGGCGCGGGGCCGAAAGGCGGCAAGACCAGCGATTTTGCCAGCGCGGATAGCGCGACGCAAGCGTTGTACGCACTCAAACCCGAACAAGTAATATCAGACTTGAACGCGGTGGCAGATTATGTTATCAAGTTGCCGGCGTGCAATGGCAAATTAGCGGTGACGGGTTTTTGTTGGGGCGGAAGCCAGAGTTTTAATTTCGCGGCGCAGCGCGCGGATTTGAAAGCTGCTTTTGTGTTCTATGGCAGAGGGCCGGAAGGCAAAGAGAACGTCGCCGGCATTGCGTGCCCGGTTTATGGTTTTTATGGCGGCAATGATGCGCGCGTCAACGCCACCATTCCGAATTCCGCAGCGGCGATGCAGGAAACGGGCAAGGCCTTCGAACCGGTAACCTATGAAGGCGCCGGGCATGGTTTCATGCGCAGCGGCGAAGATCCGCAAGGAACGGAAGCCAATCGTAAAGCCCGTACCGAAGCGTGGGAACGTTGGAAAACATTATTGAAAAAACTGTAGGCGCGAAATCTCCATCCGGCTGTAATCCGAAGCCCTTCGAGCAGGTTGAATAATACGACAACGTTAAGTTGATGCAAACACCGAGTTGTGTCATTCTGCAAGAATCCTGTGAAGTAACAAGAAAGCGACTCGAACCGGTAGCAAACCCAGGATCTCAAAATATTCCTGCTTAATGACATTGACAAGAGTAGGAGGACATCTCGAACTTAGCATCGTCATGATAACCTCGCCCGCAAAAGTTTTAAAAAGCTTTTTCTGTGGGATTTCGATTTTGTGGGCAAAAATCTTTCAGAATTTCGTTTTAAGTTTGGACAACTAATCGACTATCATCGTTACCCAAGTTGCCATCTTCCGAATTTCAAACCATCACGGTCGATCCCGGCCAAAGCCGCGTTCGTTTAGACAAGTATCTCGCCAACCATCTCGCCGTGATCACACGTTCGCAATTGCAGCAACTCATCGCCGCGGGAGAGATTACGGTCAATGGCCAATCCAGTAAGGCCAGCCATCTCGTTTCCCCGGGCGAAGTGATTCAAATCAACATTCCGCCCAAGCTGCCGAGCGAATTGATTCCGCAAGATATTCCATTGCGCGTGGTTTATGAAGACGCTTATCTCATCGTTGTTGATAAGCCCGCAGGCCTGGTGGTGCATCCCGCTTATGGCCATGCCGAGGGTACGTTGGCCAATGCCGTGTTATTTCACTTCAAAGAGGTTTCCAAAATTGGCGGAAGTGAACGGCCCGGAATCGTGCATCGGTTGGATAAGGATACCTCCGGCTTGCTTGTGGTGGCGCGCGATGAGCGTACGCATGCAGCGCTGGCCGCGCAATTTAAAGCAAAATCAACGCAGCGCGAATATCTCGCCGTGGTGTGGGGCGCGCCCAAGCCCGCCCGCGGCAAAATCGAAAGCTTTTTGGCGCGCAGCAGCAAAGACCGGCGCAAGGTCGCGGTGAGTTCGGATAAAGGCAAATGGGCGGTCACGCATTATGACGTGAGCGAACGCTTTCCTCTGCACAGCTTGCTGCGGTTGCGCCTTGAAACCGGGCGCACGCATCAAATTCGCGTCCATCTTAGCCATCTCGGCCATCCCGTGTTTGGCGATCCCACCTACCACGGCCGCAACAGCCGGCTCAGCGGCTTGAATCAAGCGGATATGCGCTTTGCCGCCGGTGTGCTGGCGCAGTTTCACCGTCAGGCTTTGCACGCACACACCCTCGGTTTTATTCATCCCGTAACCGGTGAGTCGCTTTTTTTACAGAGTGAATTGCCCGCTGATATGCAAGCGTTGTTGCAGGCGCTGCGTCAGCATGCCCAACAGGCGTGATGCTGCCGCAATCCCACTGGCTGCCAGCACGCCCTTGCTGTCATGCTTGCCTGAATTTTTCACACCGTTTGAATTAAGAACTCACACGCTTCAATTCTAGTTGAAATCCGGGTAGCTTGGCGCGAGTAATTGCAGGCGAATTTCATCGCGTGTGCATGTTGCCGCGATGGCTGCGGGAGGTGAGGGCAAATCGGGGAGGTTGTTTGCGAAGAGAATGATTCTTATCGGCGCGGGGAGAGCGGCGGTTTAATGAAAATTTTTTTGTTGCGGCGGTGTGAGGTATTTAACCAGCCGGACACGCGTTCCCTTGCCGTTTCCGGTTTCAAAATGGACTTCGTCCATGAGCATTTTCATCATGAGAATGCCGCGACCATTGCTTCGCGGCGTGATGAGAAGGTCTTGAGCTTTTTGCCCGTCGCGTTGTTCGGGATCAAAGCCGAGGCCTCGATCTTTCACCAGCACTGTCAGTTTTTGCTTATCGATTTTTATCTGAAGGCGAAGCGGCTTGCTTTCGTCATTGTGATGGCCGTGTTTAATGGCATTGACACAGGCCTCCTCGACTGCCACGGCAAGGTCCATCAACGCCATTTCGTCCAAACCCGCTTTGCGGCCGAGGTGAAAAGTAAAATTCCGAATCACCTCCAAATTTTCTGTATGGCTCGGTGTGGTCAACTCGTAAACTTCTGCCGCTTCGGGAAGAAGCTTTTTTGTGTTGGCGCGACGTCTGGGCATATTCAACAAAAATGCTGTCGATGAGCTTCTCGCTTCCACCGCAGAAGCCCGATGAATGAAATGAGTCATGATGTTATCCCGCCGTAGTGGATTCGGACGCGCCGGCCAGTTTGCCGCTTGCGAACTGCGGTTGCCCAAGAATGCTGGCGCGCGCAGGCGTCCTTCGCTTTGTCAATGCTTCTCGCGCATTGTTAAAAAATCTGAAAAGGCCGGAAGCCAACAACAAAGCCGCCAGTCCGGCGCCCAACGGCCAAACGAAAACGAACATTGCCGCCGCTGTTATCAGAAATCCCAGCATGATCATCAGGTTTCCAACAATACTGATCTTTGGCATGATCCCGCTCACTTTGTTTAGATTAGTGGCTACCTCAACTTGCAGTCAAGCTGTAAATCAAAGCTTCTGCGAAAAACTTTGGCAGGATGATTTATCGACAGAATTATTTATAATCCTTCTGCCATAAATTTTCAGAATTTTATTCGAGTTTGAAAAGCTAATCGCTTGTTCTTGCATCGTAACTTTCGCACGCCGCCATCATCAATCCACAATCGCCACAACTTTGCCGGCGCTTAATCTACGCTGTTACTAAAACCGTACCAATTTTTTCCGACTTTCGATTGGCTTGGTTCCGACGGTTCGCAATCACAGGACTTAACTAGGCTGTGACAACAAGTGTTCGAATTATCCGGAAAAACGCGCGCAAGTCAATAAAATTTTGTGAGACATTTTTCTCCACTGGTTCAGATTTCCCCGGCGAGAGTAAATGTTCACCAAGTAGATTTTATCGACTAACGCAATTTATTAAGGCCATTTTTGGGCTTTTTTATTGGTTTTCTTGAGGAATTGGGCTTTTTGCCCCGCCCGCCCCAGTCATTCTGATAGATAGATTTCGCTCCTGGTGCATGGAATGACTTTTGCCAAAGTGCAGAATAGAAATCTGTTTCATGCAAGAGAAACGACGCGAGTCATCGTATCAACATTCACCGTATCTGAAATCATTTTATTTTCTCATTTGTTTGATTTTCTCCTTCTGTCCCCAATAAGACACACAAGACGTTGCAAGACTAAAGATGCCAGAAACGATCCCCGCATGCGTAATCGAGTGTGCTGCGTGGGAAGTTGATGAATTTTTCGATGTCAAGAGCAAAACCGTCAACGCGAGTTGCATGGTTTGCGAAATTTAAAAGGCGAGGTTTTTTATGAAGCGAGAGATGAGTTCACCCGAGGAAACGTTCACAGCAAAATCTCGCAACCGGCGAAATGGCGCGCCGGCCGAGCGCGGGAGAAATCGTGGTGAAGAAACGCAGGAAGGGCAGAAAAGGAATCTTTATGCGGATGTGGCGCGGCAATTTCAAAAAGCCGCCGACCTGATGAATTTGGATCCAAACATCCGCATCATTCTGGCGAATACCGCGAACGAGATCACCATCAACTTTCCGGTAAAAATGGATGACGGGCGAGTCAAAATTTTTACCGGCTACCGCGTGCAGCACAACAATGTGCTCGGCCCTTTCAAAGGCGGTTTGCGGTATCATCCCTCCGTCGAAATCGACGAAGTGCGGGCGCTGGCCGCCTGGATGACGTGGAAAACGGCGTTAACGGACATTCCGTTTGGCGGCGCAAAAGGCGGCATACAAATCGATCCTGCCGAATATAGCAAGGCGGAGTTGGAGCGCATCACGCGGCGTTTTACGTTTGCCTTGGGCAACAACATCGGGCCGGAATACGACATTCCTGCGCCGGATGTGAACACCAACGCGCAAATCATGGCGTGGTTCTTGGACACGTATTTGCAAACCATGCCGCCGCACGAACGGCAGAGCTACACGCACGTCGTGACCGGCAAGCCGGTCGAATCCGGCGGCAGTATCGGGCGCGATAAAGCTACCGGGCAAGGCGTGGTCTTTATGATTCAAGAATGGGCAAAGGATCGCGGCTTCGATTTAAAAGGCTCGAGGTATATCGTGCAGGGATTCGGTAACGTGGGTTCGTGGTCAGCGCGACTGATGCAACCGCATGGCGCCCGGCTCATTGCGGTGGAAGACATCACCGGCGCCATCTTCAATCCGGACGGCATTGACGCCGAAGCGCTGGCGGTTTATGTTAAAGAGCACGGCGGCGTTTTCGGTTACGGTATGGCAATAGCGATTGATCACGAAACCTTCATGCGCACCCAGGCCGATATTTTCATTCCAGCCGCCATGGAGAATCAGATTACCGAAACAACCGCGCAATGGTTGAACGTCCGGCTCGTCGCCGAAGGCGCCAACGGCCCAACCAATCCCGACGGCGACCTGATCTTGCAAAAGCGCGGAATCGAACTGCTGCCCGACATCCTCTGCAATTCCGGCGGCGTTATCGTGAGCTACTTTGAGTGGCTGCAGAACAAGCGCAGTGAATTCTGGGATATTGAAGAAGTCGATCGCAAACTGCACAAGAAAATCGTCAATGCTTACAAACGCGTGCGCGAAGCAGCGAAGAAATATCAAACGGATTGGCGCACCGCGGCTTATATCGCTGCGCTCTCGCGCCTGGAAACTGTGTACAAGGAGCGCGGCATCTTCCCGTGAGGCTGCCTGTGGTGTTGCTGTGGATGGCGCCCTCGCGATTCATATAAGGGCCGTCTGGCTTGACCGGCAGGCGGCCCTCTTACTCGCGAAAGGAGTATGACAGATGAACTGGAAAGTAGAAATCGACAAGCCGAAAGAGATCAGCCGTCACATTGCTGATTTTTTGCACGAACAAGCCGGGGCGGAAACCGCAACCGTCAAAACTTTTTCGTACGGCAATCTGTTGGCGATATTTGTCATACCTTATGCTTTGCCGGATGAGGCGAAGAAAAGGCAGCTTTCGCGCATGACTCTTGGCGTGCTCAGCCGGATCGATTTGCAGATGATCAGGAACATTTGCGAAGAAACTACCGGAAGCAAAGTAGTAAACCTTTTTTGGATTGCCGAGCAGGAAGGCCGGCAGTTGCTGATTGCGTCATTGAGCAGAGATTTGCCTCGCCAAATTGCCGAGGGCGCTGCGGCGCAACCCCGCGACGCAAAGAGTGGTGAGAGTGCCGGAATCTCCTTTTGTGAGTTATGTGCAGAAGCCCTGCATGATGAAGGCCTTTGGCTGGCGTTGAATGCGGAGTACCAGGGCGCAACGGTTTGGCCCGAGGGCGCAACTTCCCGAATGACCATGGCAGAAACAAATCACACAGAACCTTTAGCGACAAACAAGGAAGACGAATCATGGCGGCACGATGCAGCCTTTGCGATGAATTAATCACAGCGAACAACCCGGGACAATTCTTTGCGGAGGATGACAGTTATATTTGCGCCGTTTGCCGGCGCGAGTACCAAAATTCTCTCGAAGAAATGAAGAAGCGCGCAAGCCGGAAAAGCGTGACTGTCATGCCAGCGCTGGCCAGCCACGCAGGATAATCCAGTTCAAGCCGATGAGGGTAAGCATGTCTCCCAAAATTTTAATTGTAGAAAATGAACGCCGCCTGCGCCAATTCTACAAAGTGGAGCTGGAAGCAGAAGGATACGAGGTGAGGACAGCCGCGAACGGCAATGATGCTTTGGTAAAATTGCGGGAAGCGCCGGTGCATGTCGTGATTTTCGATCTGGCTTTTTCGGATGAAGCGGAATTGGAATGCCTGCAAAATTTGGTGAATGACAATCGCGAGGCCAAAGTCATGATTCATGCTGCCAATCCGGCGTTTTGCATGGATTTCCGCACCTGGGCGGCGGATGCGTTTTTGATGAAATCATCCGATGCCGCTAGCCTGAAAGGCGCGGTTGGCCGTCTTTTGGAAGCGTAGATGATTCGACGTTCAAATAACGTGTTATTCTGTGAACCAGGAATTGGAGGAGAATATCATGATGAACATCCCTCCGGATTTTTCCGCTTATCTTTTGCTTGGCTTCATGTTGGCCGCCATGGCGCTGGCATTTTGGCTGCGGTTTACCTGGTTGCCCGGATTGTTCTCTCCGCCTTCACGCAACGCAGAACCGCGCCGGGAGCGCGCGCACGATTCGAATGGCGGAAATGTTGTGATATTCTGTGAAGAAAGAGGGGGTAATGTTGGGGCAGCGGAAAGTTCTGTTTGAATGGGATAGCGCGGACAACGTGATTGTTGGATTTGCCCGCTTCAAAGGATAACCAGCAGACATCCGTGTTGATTGATCAAACCAGTGCAGGAGAGATTCATATGTCAAAGCGAGCCCCTCAACCAACCCGCACCGGCCAGTTGGCCGGCGCAAAAATCAAGATTGTTGGTGTTTATAATCAAGGTCTGCAAGAACACATCGCAATCGTCAACCAGGGCACCGTAGCGCAGCCGCTGGTCGGTTGGAGCCTGATCGCCGAGCGCGGCAACCGGCGCTATGCTTTCCCGGACGATTTGATCTTGAGGCCGGGGATGAAGGTGTTCATCCACAGCGGACAGAACGCATTGAATAATCCGCCCGATCATCTCTTCTGGACGGACGAGCAGATGTGGAGCAACCGAAACGATGTGGCGCTGCTGTTCGATTATCGCGGCCTCGAAATTGACCGCTGCGCTTATTCCCACAAGCGTATGTTGGGCCACGAGGCCAAGCGCCGCAAGCGCTTGCTGGACGAGGGTGAAACCTGGCGGCTGGTGGATGAGCCCCGGCCGCAAGCACGCAAGATCGTTCGCCAGGAACGCGGCACAACCGGCGTGCGGCAGTCATTGCGATGAGTGAGATTCACCGCCGCAACGCGCCACCCCAGATCATATTCGTAGTTGAGTGACGGAGGCCAACATGCACCGATATAAACGCCTCATCGCCGGGCTCAATCTGAGCGAGCAGGATGAGACGATTATTCAATATGCCGCAATGTTTTGCCGCCGGGTGAAGCCGGAAGCCATGCATTTCGTGCATATCGTTCCCCGGATCAACATCCCGATGAGCATCCGGCTCAAATATCCCAACATGTTCCGCACGGTGTTGAATCAAATGGAACGTATTCTTGAGCGGCATTGGGAAGCCGGGAAAGGAGCGGCGTTTGCGTACGAGGTTGTTGAAGGAACGCCGCTGACGGAGTTGATCTACCAGGCAGCAGCTCATGCCAGTGATTTGATTTTGGTGGGAAACCGGAGAGAGCAGCGAAAGGGCGGCGCTCTTCCAGAGCGGCTTGCGCTGGATGCAACGTGTTCGGTTTTGATTGTCCCGGAAGGCGTGAAACCGAAATTGACCAAAACTCTCGTGGTCACGGCGGACTCAAATGTTCCAGCAAGGGATCCGGCAGCAACATTGCAGAAAATGGCGCGAGAACGGCGCGCCGACCTGTTGGTCATTGACGCGCGGAAGCCAAGCCATGCGGCCCTCCTGGCAACGGTGATCAAGCAAACGATTCAGACAACCGCCATGCCGTTGCTGGTTTGGAAAACCGGCAATTGGGACACCTCCGCGCGTAAAGCTGCGTTTGATTGGGAAGACGATATGTGGGAGGCGCCGCGCAGTCTTGCGGCCTAGGGGTATGTCCCGGATTGTTTTACGGATTTGTTTTTGCCGCCAAGCGCGAAGCGCCAGAATGACGTTGACTGCCGTGATTCTTGTCCGCACCAAAGCGCAACACCTCGTGAGTGAGTTTAAAGAGATTTCTGAATAAAGGAGCCGGAAACCATGCAGGAAAAAAACATATACGTTACGGAGAATGACGTGAAACGATTGCAGGCTCTGCTTGAGGTTGCAAAACAATCGCAATATTACGGCAGCGACGAACTGCAAAAACTGGGCGCGGAATTGAATCGCGCCATCGTAGTGGCATCAAAGGATGTTCCGCGCGATGTCATCACCATGAACTCGAAGGTGCGGTTGCTCGATCTTGAAACCAAGGAAGAGATGACGTATACCCTGGTGTTCCCCGATGAGGCTGATTTCGCTGAGGGCAAAATCTCCGTGCTTGCTCCGATTGGAACGGCGATGCTCGGCTATCGCGCAGGAGACACCTTTAGCTGGCAGGTGCCGGCAGGCATACGCCGGATAAAGATTTTGTCCATTTTGTATCAGCCGGAAGCTTCCGGCGATTATCATTTGTAGTGCATGACCATCAATCACCAAACAGATTCCTCATGGCGAGTGCATGACCATCAATCACCAAACAGATTCCTCATGGCGCCTGTAACCGACAAAGAATGTATTCTGATCGTGGATGAAGATCCGAACATGTTGGAATTACTCCGGAGACATCTGAGTGCGAAAGGATATGAGGTTGTCTCTGTCACCGGTGTCAGCAAGGCAACCCAGGTCCTGGCGGCAAGGCCGATTGATCTGGTCATTACCGCGTTGAAGATGCCGGAGGGCAGCGGGCATGATTTGATCAGACACATTCGAAGAAATTTCAAGCACACGGAAGTCATGATCGTCACCGGTTCTGCTGCAATTCGAGAGACTTTAGTGGCTGCCAAAGCCGGAGGGGCCGAG